>DAOUHG010000036.1:0-73408 GCA_034428835.1 Dehalococcoidia bacterium | reverse complement strand
GTATCGCGACTCTGTGACGAGCCTGGGACCGTATGAGCCATTGATCGGAAGGTCGGGCTGATACAGTACGGAGATCTCGCCGTGCATCTCGCCTCGCGGGCTCTGGTAGATGCGCGAGATCCTGATGTGTACCCCGTCCTGGGGCCAGCGCAGCTCGAACACCGACCCTCGCTGTTCTATTATGGGGGATGATAAAGGCAATGTCAGTCCACCTCCAGTGTTCCCTTGTGGTGTTCGGCAGATGGGTTTCCTATAGCCGTCATGTGTTCCTCCTGTGTTCTGGCTATGGTCTGAAACAAAGAAAGGCCCTCCCGAAACACCACATGGGCAGTTCGGTGAGGGCCATTTACAGACCTGAGTGGGACGGTCCAGCCGTCTGGTATTCAGTTGTGTGGCTGCGCTACCGTGTGCAGCACAACCGTTCTATAAGAACGATACGCCACGCGCCCGTATTTTGCAAGGGGGATTTTCTCAGGATCTTTCGATTATCGTTCTGGCCTGCTTCCCTATCGTAATGCTGAGCATGTCGAAGCATCTGGTCAGCAGACCCTTCGCTCCTCTCAGGGTGACAGATCGTGGATAATCGAAAGACCCTGGGGATTTTCTAGGTAGTGTTGACATTTCGGCTATGTTCTGGAGCGCGGGCGTCTCGCCCGCATTCGTTTGCCCTGTTGCAAATCCGCCGCGGCGGGAGCTTGTCGAAGGGGGGCGGTTGTCCGTTTGAGCCGCCTACTAAATTGAAACAGTCTCCCACGCGCCAAAGAGAGCTGAACGCTCTGCCTAGTCTGTAACTTGGCTGGCGAGGTAGTCACCCTGCTCCACAGTGGGGTCCTGGATGAGATTCTGTCCAGATCTGAGCCTTCGGCATGTGATCCATCGGCTCCTGCCATGCGGTCCTGACCAATTGCCCTGCTGCTCAATCGCGGTCTGTTGTAGTATTCTACGTCCCGTCTCAGATTCGATGACGCGCATTCCTCAGGCAGGAATCGGAAAGGACGCAGGGATTGAGAATCGGCATTGACGTCGGCGGCACTTTTACTGACTTGGTCGCGATGGCAGATGGAGACTCGGCGCCCGTTGTCTTCAAGACTCCAACTACACCCGCAGACCCCTCGGACGGTGTTCTCTATGGTATTGACGGGCTGGCCTCATCAATGGGGTTGGAAGCTGGTGAACTGCTTCAAAATGCGCAAGTCATTATCCACGGGACCACTGTGGCCACCAATACTCTTGTGGAGAGAAATGGAGCCAAGATCGGGCTGGTCACAACGGAAGGATTCCGGGACCTGCTCGAAATAAGGGAAGGTCTCAAGGAGGACAGGTACAACCTGCGGATGGACCAGGTCGAGCCACTTGCTCCGAGGTATCTCAGGGTCGGAGTGGCTGAGCGTGTGGACTCCAGCGGAAGTGTCAGGCAGGCATTGGATGTCGAAGGGTTGAAGCGCCAGGTCGAATACCTTAAGGCTGAAGGCGTGGACTCTGTGGCAATCTGCTTCCTTTTCTCGTTTCTGAACTCGGATCACGAGAGGGAGGCGGAAAGAGTAGTGCGGGAGATTCTGCCCGACGCGTACGTATCTGCCTCGCACGTCATCTTGCCGCAAATTAAGGAGTTCGACCGACTATCGACCACGGCCCTGAACGCCTATGTTGGCCCGTCATTGTCGAGCTACCTGGAGCGTCTGGAGACTCGGGTCTCTGAGGCCGGTGGCAATGTGCCGCTGTTCGTGATCCAGTCCAACGGTGGCATTGCGCCGGTCGCGGACAGCTCCGAGCAGGCCGTAAGGTCCATACTGTCGGGACCGGCCGGAGGCGCCGCCGGCGCTGCGCACGTTGCCCGCCAACTGGGAGAGGAGCGTGTCATCGCGCTCGACATGGGCGGAACGAGTACAGACATTACGCTCATCGAGGCGGGCAGGCCGCATGTCGCGAGCGAAAAGTTCGAGTCCGGCTGGAAAATCGCCGTCCCCACCGTTGACATTCACACGCTCGGCGCCGGTGGGGGGAGCATTGCCCGAGTGGACGAAGGCGGTGTACTAAGGGTCGGTCCTACAAGCGCCGGCGCAGACCCCGGACCGGCTTGCTACGGTCGGGGAGGGACGCTGCCAACCGTCACGGACGCCGCCCTGGTTCTCGGTCTGCTTGATACTGAGAGATTCCTGGGAGGCGCTGTTGCCCTGGATGTCGGATTGGCGACGGAGGCAATCGGCAGTCAGATCGCTGAGCCGCTCGGTCTGGATGTCGAGTCGGCGGCCGAAGGAATACTCAGGGTCGTGTCGAGCTCGATTGCCGAAGGGATCCGATTGGCGTCGGTAAGTCGCGGTCTGGACCCCCGTGAGTTCGTGCTGATGGGCTTTGGAGGGGCCGCCGGGCTTGTTGCCACGAGGGTGGCGCGAGAGATCGGTATCGGGCGTGTTCTGATTCCGCCGGCAGGTCCGGTCCTGTCGGCGTTCGGAATGATGGCCTCCGACCTGAAATACGACCTTGCAATATCGCATCCATCCAGCCTCAGCTCTGTAGACCTCGATGGGTTGCGTTCGTCGTTCGAGTCTCTGGTACAAGAGGGACGCGTGAGGATTCGCTCTGCCGGGGCCGACGATTCCGATATAAGCGTGGACCTCTCCGCAGACATGCGCTACCTGGACCAGATCTACGAAGTAACCGTAGACGTTCCGGACCTTAATCTTCCTGACGAGGACCTTCGGGTGCGATGGGCAGAGAACATGCACGAGAGATTCGAGCGGCTGTATGCGTATCGTCAGCAAGAGCAGGACATCAGAATCGTTACCCTGAGGGCAAGTGCCGTCGGTCGTCTTCCGGTGAACGACGTTGGCAATAATGCAATCGAAAACCAAAAGACGCCAGATGCACAAGATTCTCAGGCTCATGAGGACGTTTACGTAGCAGATACAGCCGCGTATGGCCCGACCGTATTCAACTCAGATTACAACACCGTGGTGGTCGACGAGGGTTGCTCGGCGAGCTTCGATCCGAACGGAATTCTTCACATAGGTGTAGAGGGCGCGACGCGCGACGCCGATGGGGCCGAGGCGGACCCGGTCACCCTGTCCGTGGTTGGAAACCGGCTGGAGTCGATAGCGATTGAGATGATGGACGTGATGCTACGCACTGCGCTCTCTCAGATCCTGAACGCCAGCAGGGACTTTTCGACAGCCATTCTGGATGGCCAATGCAGGCTTGTAGCACAGGGCGAGGGCATACCGGTACACGTCAGCGCGCTTCCCATCGCGGGACGTGCCGTGCTTGACTACTTTGGAGACGGGATTGCGCCGGGCGATGTGTTCCTTCTCAATGATCCCTACTTCGGCGGATCACACCTGCCAGACCTCACCGTGATCCGGCCTGTCTTCGTTGATGGAGCGCTGGCATTCATGACGGTGAACCGGGCGCACCACACCGATATCGGCGGAGGCACCCACGGAGGATACAATCCGTCGGCAAGCGAGATTTACCACGAGGGCCTGCGCATTCCGCCGCTCAGAATTCATGATCGTGACGTGCCCCGCGACGACCTGCTTCAGATGATGGCGGCGAACGTCAGATACCCTAAGAATTTTCTGGGCGACCTCAACGCGCAAATCGGCTCTGTTCTAACGGCGGAGAGGCGTATTCGAGAGCTAACAGAACACTACGGCGCAGATAGGCTGACGCGGATCGTGGACGGCATCCTACATGCCACCGAGGCTCAGGTCAGGAGTTTCATTTTGGACTGGCCCGACGGTGACTACTATGGCGAGTCGCTCGTGGACGACGATGGGTTCGACTCCAAGCTAATTCCCATCAGGGCGAAAGTCACCATCGCTGGGGACACGCTTACCATCGATCTGAGCGAGTCGGCCAGGCAAGTTACTGGTTTCATAAATAGCGCCTACGCCAATACAAGGTCTCTGGCCCACGCCGCCATTATGTACTTAGCTCCGTATGACGTTCCGAAGAACGACGGCTCGATGGGACCATTGAAGGTGATCGCTCCCACCGGCCTGATAGTCAATGCCAACTCCCCGGCACCCGTTTGCATGAGTACCAACCACTGTGCGGAGGAGATCGTAGAGGCGATTTTTAAAGCGCTCTCTCAGGCTGTACCGGAGGCAGTGAACGCCGGGTTCTCACGCCGGCTGCGGTACGCCATCACCGGAATCGACCCCAGAACGGGCGAATCGTTCCTGTGGCACTTCTTCATGGCGAGAGGCGGTGGAGGGGCATCGCTCGGTCACGACGGATGGAGCTGCGTCGGCGAGGTCAACGTCGCGGGAGGCATCCGCGCCAACAGCGTCGAGGTCACTGAGGAGCGTTTCCCGCTGTTCGTTGTAAACCACGAGCTGAGACCAGGGTCGGCGGGCAACGGCCAGTGGAGAGGCGGTCTCGGAGCCGTGTGCGAAATCGTCTACGAAGGAGAAGGCGAAGCCTCGCTCAACACGGCTGGGGACGGGGTAATAGTGCCGCCCTTCGGCGTGCTGGGTGGGGAGCCCGGTCTTCCGCATAGGTACTCCATTGTTTCTGGGGGTGTCGAGACGGTGCTGCGAACTAAGCAGGCCGGCGTGGTGGTCAAGCCGGGAGACCGGATCGTCGCGCTGTCCTCCGGCGGCGGCGGGTACGGAGATCCTGGGCTGCGGTCGCCGGAGTCTGAGGCGTGGGACCGGCGGAATAGGTACGTCTGACCGCGTATTCAACTGAGACTCGATTCGCATATGCGACTTTGCAGATAGGTACAGCCCCAACTATGATTCAGTCGCGCCTGGGGTGCTGACTCTCGGAAGGAAGAAGGTAGCCCAGGCGCGTGCGTTGATTGAACACCCCGATACCGCATGCTGGTTCGATGACATAGACTTAAACGCACAAGGTTGGCTCTCCGTACACGGGACTCTGGATAAGTTCATCTATGGAACACCACTGAATACGGAGGGGTGGTGTCGGCCGGAAAACCCATCCAAGGGTTGGGAGCGTTACGCTCAGAAGCCTCACAGCAACCAGATCACATCGACCCTGTACGATGCTTGCCTAACGTCCGAAATCCTGGCCTACGACGAACGGGTCGGGGACTACCTCTGTGAGTTTCCACTAGCGTGGTGGTTCATGCGGTTCTTGGAAGATGTGCGGGTATTCGAGATTCATGGCCCGGCGGACTGGCATGAGCTATGTGTTCGGTATCCTGCAAGAGGTACTCAGGACGACCGTCTGGTGCCAAACTGGGGAACTGCAGCGGAAGAATGGGACGGCGTTCACCTGAGCTTCGGTGGACTTCTGACCACTGAACAGGCGCGGTACGAGTCGGAGTCAGGGTGGACGATGTTGGAATCGTGGCACGCTGAGCAGACATACTGGTTACGTACTCTTAAGACTGAAACGAAGCGTCAACCAGACTTCGACAGAGGGCTAGGCCCACCCCACATCCAGGGATTGCGTTTTCCTGACTTTGGAGGGGAACGTGGAACACTTCTAACTCAGATCTGACCTGTCGGTTCATTAGACCAATTCGCCGTGATGCGACCGTATGTGAACGATAAGCTTCTGGATTCCCGCGTTCGCGGGAATGACGGAGGTAAGGTAGCACTTGGAAATAGACTATGACCGCTTCATGGTGTAGTCATAGCGAATTGCTATTAGACGGCACTATCAGTGTCTCCGGCTCCTGCCATAGCAGTCGCCATATGGCTCGACCCGCACCATTGATACGTCGATGCCTCTCGCTTGCGTTCATGTTATGGGCACGACCCCGGACGTAAGTCTGGTCAACTTCGACAGGGCCGGAGAACAGTCCGATATCAGGTTCTGGTTCTCTCAACCATAGCTGTCCTCCCCAACCAGCCCGCTCCGTGTAGCGAACCTCGCCGCTTCGGACCTCCGCGTCAGCCCCAGCACCTGTTTCTCCCGATCGGACAGCGCGTCTTCGTCTTCAGATCCGGGCTCGTCGTTAAGCGTCATCGCGTTCATCTTCTCTAGGACGCGCTGCACGAGCGGCGGGTTCAGAAGCGACTCCCCTTTCGAGGCTGACCTCACCGCGCCCAGAAGTCCTTCCTTGCCGGTGTTCTTCAGCAGGTAGCCGGAGGCTCCCGGCAATGATCGAGGCTACCACCGCCTCGTAGTCGCTGAAAGATGTCAGCATCACCACCTTAGCGCCGGGAGACTCGCTTCTGATCTGCCGACAAGCCTCGATGCCGTCCATGCCGGGCATTCGCACGTCCATCAGCGTCACGTCCGGTCGCATCGTCTTCACCGCCATGACCGCTTCCTCTGCGTCCCCAAAGCACCCGACCACCTCTATGTCGTCCACCGGCTCCACCACAGCACTCAGTCCCAGCCGCACCACCTCACGGTCATCCACGATCATCAGCCTGATCGGTTCCATTCGAGACCTTCATTACCGGCAGACTCACGACCGTCCTGGTGCCTGCCCCTGCCGCGCTGAGCGTACGGAAGCTCCCTCCCATCTCCTCAGCCCTCTGAGTCATGTTCGTAATGCCGTGGCCGGGAGTGAAAGCCACGTCGTCGAATCCAACGCCGTTGTCGGACACTTCCAGTCGGATGTTGCCAGATTCCGCGGTCAGCGTAACCCTGACCTCTGATGCCGATGCGTGCTTGAGAACGTTGGTAAGAATCTCGCTCAGGATGCGATGGAGGCCCACAGCAACCGATGCCGGAACAGGGTGGTCACCGCCTTCAGTCGTCAGCCTCATCAACCCGTCCGCGTCTCACAGGGTATAGACTATCTGACGTTGAGATCGACTGTCCATCAGCGTTTCCGGCTTTGATAAGAATTCGAGTAGTGTAGAATGTCAATAGTCAACCTCGGAGCAACCCACCCTATGGCGTATTTCGTCGATCCCAACTACGAAACAAAGGCTCGCAAGCCCGACGACTTCGACGAGTTCTGGTCGGACGTGGTGTCGCAGGTCGAGAAGCTCGATCTCGATCCGGAGGCGGTGCCGGACCCGCTGCGATCGTCCGCCGAGATCGAGGTCTTTCAGACGTTCTTCACCAGCATTGACAACGTGCGCATTGCAGGCTGGTACTGCTTGCCGAGGGAACGTAACGGGCCACTTCCGGCGGTCCTTGTCGTGCCCGGCTATCAGAGCGACCCGGGCATACCCAAGGAGTGGGCCAGGCGAGGGTACGCAGCGCTTTCCGTGGCGCCCCGGGGCAAGTTGCGCTCCAACTCGCAGTTCAACCCCGGTTATCCCGGCCTTCTGACCTACGGCATAATTGACCGAAACATCTACTCGTACCGGGGCTTCTACGTCGATGCCTGGCGGGCTGTTGACTTCTTGCTGTCAAGGGACGAGATCGACGGATCGAGAATCGGGGTGACAGGTAGCAGTCAGGGTGGAGGACTAACAATCTGTACGGCTGCCATGCGAGACGAGATCGCCGCCGCTGCTGCTGGATGTCCCTATCTGACCGGATTTATGGACTCAATCGAGTTGACTCGAACTTACCCCTACGAAGAGATCAACGACTATCTAAGGCTGCATCCAGACAGCCGAGTCCTGGTCGAACAGACGGTCAACTATTTTGACTGCATAAACTTTGCCGATGGGATTAGCTGTCCAATAATCGTGAACATCGGCCTCCAGGACAACGTTTGTCCTCCCGAGACTGGCTACGCGCTGTTTCACCAGATTGGCAGCAGGGACAAGCGCCTGTACGCCTACGACGGACAGGGACACAGCGCGGGAAGACATGAACATGAAGCAATCGTGACATCCTTCTTCGACCGACACCTCAAGGAGGTCAGATAAGATGACTGACCTCACTTACTCCAAACCCGCTGACTTCGCTGACTTCTGGGGCGCTGTTAAAACACAACTGGCCGACACTCCCTCGAGACCGGAGCTCGAGAAGATACCCATCCGGGAGACCGACTTCGCGACGGTCTATGGAGTGAGGTTGAGCAGCATAGGACCATACAGACTCTTCGGCTATCTGAGTGTCCCAAAAGGCGCCGGGCCTTTCCCGGCTATCTACTGGCCGCCCAAGTACGGCAGCGTACTGGAGATTATCCCTCAGGGAACCGAGAACCGCACAAGAAGCAGGTTCGTTACTTTTTCGCTGGCCGGGAGGGGACAGCGAAACTCTGATCAGCCTTTCGCGGCGATGTTTCCCGGGATGTTGACCGGGGGAATCGGATCGCCTGACGAATACGTCTTCAGAGGTATCGTCGCCGACGCTGTCAGAGGCATTGAGTTCCTGAGTTCATGTGAGGAAGTAGATGAGTCGTCCGTCGTTGTCATTGGGAACGATGTCGCGTTGCAGGCCGTAGCCCTCGGAGGCGTGGCCTCGCATCTGGTCTGTACGCCGGCCCTATTCTTCGACGCTCTATCGCTCGCGGCGGGATCAAACTCCTACCCCATGGAGGAATATAACGACTACCTTCGCCTCGAACCTTCGAGCAAAGATGATGTGACCCGCACACTGTCGTACTTTGACCTGCGAGCATTCGCGCCCGCGGTCAACGCTACAACACTGATAGTTGCCGGGCCGGAAGGGTCGGCCTTGGGACCTGGAACACTGGCCGAACTGGGTGCATCGATTCCGGGTGGGTCGTCGATCTATTCTTCTCAGCAATCCAGTTACAAGGACGGCCTGTATGTCGAGCGATGGGTTGCGTCCGAGCTTGGATTCGACGAGCCTATTGTGCCCGCGCACTGGGGCTAGAATTCATGGCGCCTGAAACTGCCACGACGGCCTCTCTGAAGATCGAGCACTGCGACTATGTTCTGACACTGGACGATCAGCGCCGCATTCTGACCGACGCGTCGATCGTTGTAACTGGTAACACAATCACGGCTGTTGGGAAGACTTCCGATCTTGAAGACCATGTGGCTGACGAGACCATCGACGCGCGCCACTTCGTCGTAACTCCAGGCTTCGTCAGCGGGCACATGCACATCAGCTACGCGCACGCCACGCGGGGGATTTTCCCGGACGATCTGGGTCGTGCGTATCTACCCAACGTGTTCGCTCTTCAGAGCGTGATGACCGCCGAGGAGGAGCGTTTGACCTCTCTGCTGGCGATCACCGAGTTGCTCAAGTACGGTACGACAACCCTCGTGGATCCCGGCAGCACAAAGCACATCGATGACTGTCTGGACGCTTACCGGCAGGCGGGGTGTCGAATCGTTACCGGAACACAGGTAACCGACATAGACAATCCGCTCAACGTTCCAACCTACGAGACTTCCGAGGCATTGCAGATAACGCGGGAGACAATACAGAGTTTCGACGGCGCGCTTGGTGGGATGGTTAGTGCGTGGGCAATGCCATTTTCACCCGACTACTGCTCGGCTGAGCTGCTCGTCGGGACCTCCGAGATCGCAGGAGACCTCGGCACGCGGACGACTCTCCATCACAGCTACACTTCGGGGTCGAGAAGCGGCTGGCTGGACCGCACCGGTCGAACGCCGACTGCGTTCCTGAACCAGATCGGAGTGCTCGACGAACAGATGCTGCTGGCCCACGCCCTGGGTATTGTTAGAGAAGATGTACGGATCATTGCCGAGTCCGGCGCGTCGGTGGCCATGTGTCCGACGGCGGCGACCAAAGGTGGTTCAGGCATGACCAGGACCGCGCTGCTGCCTGAGCTATTAGAGGCCGGAGTTCCCGTGGGCCTTGGGACCGACGCAGCGAACAATTCCAACTTGATCGAAACTATGCGATCGATGTATCTCGCCGCCATTCTGTACAAGGACGGTCGGGAGGACGTGACCATGATTCCCGCTGAGACCGCTGTAGAGTTGGCGACTATTACCGGTGCCCGAGCACTTGGCATGGACGACATGATCGGATCGATCGAGGTGGGCAAAAGGGCCGACCTCGTTCTGTTCGACACCAGACGTCCAGAGTGGAGGACGCTCTTCAATCCGGTGAACACTCTTGTGTATTCTGCCGACGGGCGCAGTGTTCATACCGTAATCGTCGACGGCCGCATCGTGGTACGCGACCACGTCCCAACATTTGTTGACGAGTGGGAGTTGATCCAAGAGGTGCAGGCTATCGGCTCGGATATGATGAAAAGGGCGGGGGTTGAGTTTCTCCCCCGCTGGCCTCTGGTGTGACCGAGTTGGCCGCGATGCTTCATCCAGACAGTGCGGCAGTCAGGGAGCGGTACGACGCCCCCCTAGCTGATCCTGAAATGTCCATCCCTTCGGAGAAGGCGTTCTCTAACCTGTGGGAGCGCTCACTGGACCTCAAACCTCGTGTTGTAGGGCGTGACGGCAAGCCCTACGAAATCCTGTTCCCCGGTGTACGGAACCAGGGAGCCGGACCGGACTTCAAGGGAGCGGTATTGAGGCACGACGGCAAGACGATTGGCGGTGACGTCGAGCTCCATCTGGATTCAGGCGGTTGGAGGGCGCACGGGCATCACCGAGATTCTGGATACCGCGGAGTCGTCCTGCAGGTGGTGTTGAAGGCCCGGGGTGACGAGAACGGTGCGAAGGAACCGCCGACCGCGGAGGCTAGATTTGAACGCGCGCCCGATGGAGATACTGGTTGGTCCCCTCCCAACGATGTGCCAGACTTGGCGGCGCTTGGAGTCCAACGCTTTCTGGCCAAGAGCGCTGGATTCATGCTCGAGTTCGAGTCGGTTGGAGACCCGGATCAGGTTGCGTATGCGTCGCTGCTCGATGCGATGGGATACGCGCGCAACAGGCGACCGTTCCGTGCGCTTGCCAGCCGGGTGCCATTCAGCACATTCAAATGTCTGGCTAATGAACCGAGCTCGTCTGCGGAGTTTGCAATTGTATCTTCGCTGGTTGTGGGCGGTGGACTGCTGCTGAATACTGAGCCGTTTGAGAGTGTACAGATGCGCAGACTTGCACGCAGTCTGGGGATCAGACGCCAAGTGAGTTCAGACGCCTGGAGCCGGTTCCGAGTGAGACCTTCCAACTCTCCGGTTGCACGTATTCGCGGCGTTGCACCGCTGATTGGAAGGAGTCTGGGCGCCGGGCTCATCGAGAATCTGGATGCTGCGTTCGACCGTGAAGAGGCGCTGGGACTGATAAGGGAATTAGAACGACGCCCACACATTGGCCGTGGTCTGGCGGTCACGGTCGTTGCGAACGTCGTGCTTCCCGCCCTCCACGCCTTCTCGCTTCAACGTGTCGGGTCGGGGACAGAACGCATCGAGAATGCGTTCAGCGCAATGCCGTCTCCCCCGCAGGATGCGGTCACCAGAGGGGTCTCTGCTGTCCTAGGGTTGGACGTTCGTCCCAAGCTGGCGAGTCAGCATTTCGGACTCCACGCGCTCGCAAGATCGAACTCGTGGCCCGGAACGGACAGGGTCACCCGCCGAGATCGACGATCATCTTCTCCGCCTCGGCGATGTGCTGCCAGTCCCTGATAGGGTTGGCGACTTCCAGCGCTGTCTCGAGGTCGGCACGTGCATCCTCTCGCTGGTCCGTGACAAGGTACAACTTCGCCCTGCCTATGTAAGCACCGGGGTGATCCGGCTCTAGCCCAATGGAAGTCTCGAAGTCTTCGAGTGCCAGTTCGGGACGCTCGTCTCCATAGAAGGCTCTGCCCCGGCCGTAGTAGGCCCTGCCAAAGTCGGGCAGTTTCCTGATAACCAGGTCGAACGCCGTCACAGCGTCGTCAAATTCCTGGATCTCGAGCAGCCTGACCGCGCGCATGTACTCGAACAGCGCCGCAATCTGCGGAGTGGCCGTGGGATCGGCGACAGGTGTCGGCGTTGGAGTCGGGTCAGGCGTGGCGGTCGGCGCTGGGGTTGGTGTCGGTATTGGGGTCTGGGTAGGCTCTGGTGTAGGGGTAGGCTCAGGCGGCTGCGAGCTGCAGCCTGCCGCCAGCAAGAGCGCCACGATTAGAGAGATAAATAGTCCGAGTTTCAGCATGAAGTCAGCCTGCTGATTCATTGAGATTTCACGACTACAGAATAGCATAGGTGACGGTCCCGGCCTGAAGCCGCGAGGATGACACGTGTATTATCAAGTAGGAGTCACTACATTGAAACGTCCCAAGTGACCTTCAAGTTGGGTGTTCCATTAGGGTAGTCGATGCAATAGAGTAGGCCCGTCAATCATCCAGCCGTGGTAAGGAGGAAACGTGATTAAGTCTCTTGACGGTATCACTCCGAAGATTCATCCCACAGCGTTCGTCAGCGAAGCCGCTTACGTGATAGGCGACGTGGTGATTGGGGAGGGTTCCAGCGTATGGCCGGGTTCGGTGGTCCGGGGGGATATGGGCCGAATCACTATCGGCAAGTACACCTGCGTCCAGGATAACTCTGTGGTCCACTGCGACACCGACGCCGAGATCGGAGACTATGTCGTGATCGGCCACAGGGTTGTCTGTCACGCCAAGAACGTCGGAACTCGAACGCTCCTCGGCAACGGATCGGTCGTCAATGATGGTGTCTCTATCGGTGACGAGTGCGTGATAGCCTCGGGGGCTGTTGTGCTGGACGACATGCAGGTGCCGGCGAGGTCGATAGTCGTCGGTGTCCCGGGCCGAATCAGAGGCGAGGTGCAGGACAGGCATCTTGAGCTGGGAGACTACTTCAGCGGGGTGTATGTGCTAAAGACTCAGCGGTACCTGCGCAACGGCGACTTGGGTTCCTGACACCTTCCTACATCTTGTCGGGAGCGTCTACGCTCATCAACTCTAGGCAGCGGCCGAGTGCTATTCTGGCCGCCTGGCATAGTCGCAGCCGTGCCTGTGTGAGTTCCTGTTCGCCCTCGACGGTCGAAATGACTCTGCACTGCTGGTAGAACCAGTGAAAAGCCGTGGCGAGTTCCTGGGCGTAGTGGGGCAGGTGATGGACCGCCAGGTTGTCCGCCATCAACTCGATCAACTCAGGAAGCTGCAAGATCTTTCGTATCAAGGCAAGCTCGGCTTCGTGTCTTAGCAGCGACAAGTCGACCTGCTCCAGTTCAATGCCCCGGCTTTGCGCATTGGAGACGATTCCGGCTATGCGTGCGTGCGCGTACTGGACGTAGTAGACAGGGTTGTCTGAAGACTGGCGGGTCGCCAGTTCGAGGTCGAACTCCATCTGAGTGTCAGCGGCCCTCGAGAGAAAGAAGAACCGGCACGCGTCCGCCCCGACCTGGTCCACGAGGTCGTCAACTGTAATTATGTCGCCGGAGCGCTTGGACAGCCTGACCAACTCCTCACCCTGTTTGAATGTAACCATCTGGTAGATCATGAGCGTGAGTCGGTTCGGATCGACGTCCATCGCGGTTACAGCGGCCTTCATCCTGTTGACGTGGCCCTGGTGGTCGGCTCCCCAGATGTCGATTACCTGGTCGAATTTGCGCTCGACGAATTTGTCGTAGTGGTACGCAACGTCTGAAGCGAAGTACGTGGGATCGCCATTCGATCGGATCAGAACGGCATCCTTCTCCTCTCCGAGTTTGGTCGCTGCAAACCATCGCGCGCCTTCCCGGTCGGTCCTGTACCCTTGCTGGTCTATCAGCGCCATTACACTGTCGAAGTCGCCATTCCTGTACAGGTCCCGCTCTCTGAACCAGTTGTCGTAGGTCACTCCAATCCTTTGCAGTGACTTCTGTATGGACGCGACCATTGTTTCAAGGCCGACTTCGCCAATTGCGGCAACAGCATCTTCAGGCGGCAGTTCGAGGAACTCGTCTCCGTGATCCAACTTGATCTGACGACCCAAATCGATCATGTATTCGCCAAGGTAACCGTCCTCAGGCACTTCGGCGTCTCTCTCCCATGCTTGAAGGTAGCGTGCGTGAGTCGTCTCATAGAACAACTCCATCTGACGACCGGCGTCATTGACATAGTACTCGCGCTGCACGTCAAATCCCGCGGCTGCCAAAACGTTGGCGAGCGTGCTCCCCAGAACGGCGCCCCGAGCGTGGCCGACGTGCACGGGCCCCGTGGGATTCACGCTTACAAACTCAACCTGAACGGTCTTGCCTCTGCTGTCGCTGGAGTCGCCATAGGTGGAACCGCTTTCGATGACGGTGTCCACCTGTGAACTCAGCCAGTCCTCGTCCAGGCTGAAGTTAACGAATCCGGGACCGGCGAGCCAGGCGCTGCCGATGAGGGGCGAGTCGGGCAGGGCATCCATGATCGCCTGACCTATCGCTCGTGGATTCATTCTCATGGCGCGCGCGAGTTTCATCGCCAGGCTGCATGAGAAGTCGCCATTCTCGGCCTTCTGAGGTCTTTCGATGGAGAGGTCTTCCAATTCCACGTGGGGAAGAGCCCCTGAGCCAATGGCCGAGTCGATGGCGCTGCGGACTAGCTGCGCCACCTCGGAACGAAGTGCGGTCGTCATGCGTCTTGAGCAGCTTTCACTCGGTTCTCTGGAACTGCCCTTACGGCGTGACGTAGATGGACGGGCTGTCCTCATCGCCTCGCTCTGATATTTCTCCAATCACCGCGCGAGTCTCGACGCCGTGATCTTGTAGTGCTGAGAGGAGCGAATCGGTTGCGGCGTCAGGTACGGAGATTAGCAGTCCGCCCGAAGTCTGCGCGTCTGCGAGAAGCACTTTCTCGACGTCGGTGATAGAGCCGTCCCATGTCACATCGGGTGTCAGTGATTCGAGGTTCCGATGTGTTCCTCCCGGGGCAACTCCCTGCTCTGCCAGCTCCCGGGCGCCGGGTATGAACGGTATGGCACTAAGCTCGATAGTTGCTCCGACTCCACTCGCGCGCGTCATGCCGCGTAGATGACCCAGAAGGCCGAATCCGGTAACGTCAACGCATCCGTGGACTCCCACAGAGGTCATTGCGTGGGACGCCGCGTCGTTCAGCGTACCCATGATTCCGACTGCGGTCTCGATGACCTCCGGTCCTGCGACACCCTGCTTCCCAGCGGTGGTAATGATCCCCGTCCCGATGGGCTTGGTAAGAACGAGTCGGTCTCCGGGCTGCGCACCTGCGTTGGTTACCTCGGAGCCTGGTCTGACGATTCCTGTGACCGAAAGGCCATACTTTGGCTCTTCGTCGTCCACGGTGTGACCGCCGACTATCAGGACGCCGGCTTCCTGTGCCTTATGTGCGCCGCCGATGAGAATCGATCCGAGTATGTCCTTGGGCAGCGCGACCGGAAACCCGACTATGTTCAGCGCAAGGAGCGGCGTACCACCCATGGCGTACACGTCGCTGAGTGCGTTTGCCACCGCAATCTGCCCGAACGCGTACGGATCGTCAACGATGGGGGGAAAGAAGTCCACCGTCTGGACGAGGGCCGTTTCGTCGTCGAGTCTATACACTGCGGCATCGTCGCCAGTGTTTACACCGACGAGCAGATTCTCGTCTGAAACGGGTGGGAGTTGACTCAGGATCTGTCCCAGATCCTCGGGGCTGAACTTAGAGGCTCAACCCGCGCAACTCGCCAGGCTGGTCAACCGGATGGCATCGCTGGTCTCGACCAAGTAAATCCCTCCAAAATTGGACGCGAAATAAAGGCCCCGTCAGTATAGCACAGCAACGGTTCGTGCTATTGTCTACAGGCTGGGCCTCACTTCAGGAAACGGCGTAGCCTGACTCGGCGTATGCAGCCAGGTCCCGATTCCCGGGCAGATACTTTGCGCGGCCCTTGGCACGTTGCATCACGCCGTTCTCTACCAGGACCTCGCCCCTCTGCATCGTCAGGACCGGCTTGCCGACCACCTGCTTGCCTTCGAACATAGTGTAGTCAGCGTTGCAGTGCTGGGCTTCAGCGCTGAGAGTGTGCTCCACGGTCGGGTCGAAAAGCACTATATCAGCGTCGGATCCCGGGTCGAGCGAACCCTTTTGTGGGTAAAGTCCGAAGATCTTGGCAGGATTCTCACACATGACCTGAATGAGTCTGGGGAGCGTTATCCGGCCAGCATTGACGCCCTCGTGGTAGGCGACACACAGCATCTGTTCTACCCAGTTTCCCCCGAATGTTGCATCAAAGATCGACCCCTCTTCGCCGTGGTCCCCTTCGTCGTCATAGGACGCCTTTTGAGACTTCCTGAATCCGCAAAAGTCGCTTGCGATTGTGTCAATCAGGTGCGACGAAAGACCCCGCCACATGGCCTCGTTGTCCTCCCGTTCTCTTAGGGGAGGACCAATCTTAGCGAGCGCGCCGTGGTCCAGCATAGCCTGATTGGTGAGATCGAGGTACTGGGGACAGGTCTCTCCGAACAGGTGCATGTCCTCTCCTCGGAACTCCTCCAGTACGGAGAGGATTTCTCGGGCCGACAGGTGGACGATGTACAGCGGACATCCGGTCACTTTGGCGTACGTCGCGGCCCGATTGGCGGCCTCGATTTCCAGGATTCTGGGCTGGGAGGGCGCGTAGTGCTCCCTTCCTGTGTGTCCTGCCTCGGTGGAACGCTCTACTAGATGATCGATGCAGTATCCGTTCTCAGCGTGCACCATCGCGATGCCGCCGTCGGCGGCAGCCATCTCCATCGCCCTGAGCATCCGGTCGTCGGGCATCATCATGCCGCGCCTTGGATAGGTCATGTACATCTTGAACGAGATTACGCCCATGTCCATCAGCTTGGGCACTTGGTCATCGACGTCATCGTCGCCCAACAGAATGGCGTGAATGGCGTAGTCCAGGTACGAGTCCGCCGCGGCCTCGTCCATGAACTCGTCGATCATGTCCGTAACTGTTCCCTCGATACCCTGTCTGCGCATATTCTGGATAAACGGCACCACCGTCGTCACGCCGCCAAACGCCGCGCTGAGCGAGAACGTCTCGATGCGGTCGGCGTTGACCGGGTGGTTGTGGGCGTCGACGATGCCTGGCATGACGAACATACCTGTGGCGTCGATAATCCGCCCGATCGCGGTGTCAGCGTAGCTGCCGTCATGCTCGATAATCTTCCCATCCGCAACGGCGATGTCCTCGCGCGTGATGCCCGTCCCACGAACGACGAGGCCGCCCCGAATCAAGTAGTCAGCTCTCCTGTCGGCCATGTTCACGTCCTCCCAATTGGTCTCGCTGGCTATCATATCTTGGCCTTCTGCGGTGTCAAGGTTGCCGCGTTTGCAGGGTCTCATATTGGTGTATAGAATACTCCCCACTCGGGCCGCAGCGCGGTCGACAGTTGCATCCTTGGAGGCGTGCCGTGGCAGGCGAGAAGGTCGTAGTGGGCAGCATAGAGATAGTTTCGGTCTCCGACGGACAGGGTGACATGTCGCCTGCTGACGTGTTTCCAACCAGCGACATAGACATCTGGCGGTCGGAGTATGGCGACCTCCTGGACGACGCGGGCCTGATTCACCCAAGATTCGGGTCTTTCGCGTTCAAGTCAGGCGGCAAGATGGTACTGGTCGATACGGGCCTGGGCGGAGCGGACGGCACGCTGCTTGCTCAGCTCAGCGAGAGCGGGGTCGAACGGGACTCTGTCGATCTCGTCGTTCTCACCCACATACATCCCGACCATGTCGGGTGGAACATGTCCGACGGCACCCCAACGTTCCCCAATGCCAGATATCTGGTGTCAAAGACCGACTGGGACTACTGGACGCAGGCGGAGGTTCGTGCCGAGGCCCCTCACGTGGACGCGCAGATGATGCCGCTCGAGGGCCTCAACGTGCTCGACCTGATCGCGGGCGAGTACGACGTGACCGACGAGGTCAAGACGCTGCCGACGCCTGGTCATACGCCCGGCCACATTTCGCTGATGATCGCCTCAGCGGGTGATACCGCGTTCATTCTTGGAGACGTCGCGCACAGTCCGGCGCAGGCACAGTACACTGACTGGAGCCCGGGATTCGACGTCGATCCGGATATTGCTCGCACGACCCGGCACTCTGTCCTTGATAGGCTGGAGAGCGACGGAACCCTGGTGGCATCCGGACACTTCCCGCAGCCCGGCTATGGTAGGTTCGTCAGAACTGGCGAACGGCGCATCTGGCAGCCGGAGTGATGTGAAGTGCCGCGTCATGTGCTTGCGGACGACGAGAGACGCTTCGTCGCGAGCGCGAGGGTAGGGCGGCTGGCCACTGCGACCGCTGAGGGGCGGCCACATGTTGTTCCCGTTTGCTTTGAAATGCTCGGCGATGTCATCTACGTGGGACTGGATGCTAAGCCGAAGTCCGTGGACGTGCTGATGCTACGACGCGTGCGAAACTTAATCTCCAATCCTCAGGCCGCGTTAATTGTGGATCGATATTCCGAGGACTGGAGCAAGCTGGGCTACGTTCTCATCGCCGCAGAGGCTACTCTGGCCCCGGACGAAGGCGAGCGATACAACGCGATTCTAGCTCTCAGAAGCAAGTACGCCAAATACCAGGATTTACTCCCGGACGACGCGCACGTCATCAGGCTCAAACCGATGCGTGTGACTTCCTGGGGAGACCTGACGCCTTGGGGGTCAAGTCAATTGCTGGGAACAGAGTCAGCCTCGCCAGAGAACACCGCCCCAGACGCAGGCGGCATAGTGTCGGCTGACGTGTAGTAGTGCTGACTGTGATGGGGAGGCAGGCTCTCCTATGCGCTGTTGCCGTCCTGCTATTCTGCCTGGCCTGTGGTGGGAAGGACAATGGGAACGCTGAGAGCGCTGACCTGAGGCGCGGCGAAGAACTGCAGGAAGACGGCCACATCGAGCAGGCGTTCGACGTGTTCAGCTCAGTAATCGAGAGCGATCCTCGGAACGCTGAAGCCTACGCCAGGCGCGCGTTCATTTACATCGTATATGACGATCTGACCAGCGCCGCGGCAGACCTGCGTCGCGCGGATATGATCAAGCCCGATCTACCCCTCACTTCACTTCATCGAGGCATGATATTTGACGCGATCGACAACCATGACGAGGCGATACTGGAGTTCACTCGGGCAATTGAGCTAGAGCCAAGTATGACGGACGCACACGTCAGCCGTGCCAGCGTCTATCTCGAAATCGGGGACGCGGAATCCGCGCTGGACGACCTGCGAACAGCCGGAAGGCTGGAGCCGGAAAACGCTGAACTTCTACTCGTGCGCGGACAGGTGTACCTCCTGATAGGCGACTTGGGCAGAGCAGAGTCCGACTTGCATCAGGTGCTGGAGCTATCGGACGACGACCGACTGGTGACGACCGCGAGGCAGATTCTGTCGGCCATGCGCTGACCGGTGTCACGGGCATATGGGGGGCCGAATGCCGCTCCTCGTTGAGGGGCGCGGCAGAGCATGACAACTCCACCGTCAGGAACATCTACACCGCTTGGCACGTCGCACTTCAGGAGACTTGCCTGGCTCTTGGCCATGTGCCTTACACTCCTGCTCGCGCTGATGCCATTTTCTAGCTATGTGGCCGCACTTCCGTTTATTAAGTCAGAGTGGGGCATAAGCAACACAACGGCAGGGCTGGTGTTCTCGTGCTATCTCGCGGGCTATGCGATGGCGGCCCTACTGGTGCTTCCCCTTACCGACCGGTTGCCAACGCGCTGGATGTTTCTGATCTCGGCCGCAACTTCAGTAGTGGGCAATGTGCTGTTTCCACTGGTCGCATACAACGTGGTGATAGCCTGTGTGCTGAGGCTCGCGGCTGGTGTCGGCCTCGTGGGAATCTATATGCCCGGCCTAAGAATGATCTCGACCACGTTCCCACCTGAGCATCGGGGTGTAGCGATGGGCCTTTACGTTACCGCGTTCTATGGCTCGAACGCCGTCTCGCTGGTCGCAACAGGGACACTCATGAACACCATGGATTGGCGAGGCGCCTATCTCGCACTCTCACTGCTTTCCGCGTTCAGTGTGCCAATGGCGCTCTTTTTAGTGCGGGACCGTGCCGGCCCTGGTACAGCGCAAGGGACGGGGCGGCTCCGAGTTGATGTGCTAAAGAGCCGGGTGCCCCGAGCGTTCATCGTAGGATATTCGCTCCATGCTGTCGAGCTATATGCAGTCCGTGTGTGGCTCCCAGCGCTGCTAGCGGCGGTGCTTGTGTCGCGTGGACATGATGTCGCCAGTGCCGCTGCAACCGCTGCAACCGTCGGCGGTATCGCCCTGGCCGCCGGCGCGCTGGGGCCGGTGGTCGGCGGTGCCATTTCGGACCGGCTCGGCCGCGCTCGCAGCGCGATAGGCGTCTTCATCCTCAGTGGCTTACTATGTCTGGCGCTCGGCTGGATTTACGATGCGCCGTGGCCTGTGGTCGTCGCGGTGTCGTGCTTCTTGGGTTGGGCGATCTCGGCTGACTCATCCATTTACTCAACAGCGATTACCGAGTCCGCGCCCGCCGGGTCGTTGGGATCAACGATGGCAGTCCAGGCGTTCCTGGGATTCATGGGAGGGGTAGTCGGCCCTATCTTCGTCGGGGTGATACTTGACCTGGTACCCAACGCGCTGCAGTGGCGAGTTGGCTTTACCGCGGTAGCTTTGCTTTCCATCCCCGCCGTGGCTACTCTCTATTCTATCCGTCGCCACTCCACTGACGGCTAAAGTTGAAAGGAGACCGATGTCTGTAGCGAGACCATCATCGATCAGGGCCGCCCTGTTCGACTTTGACGACACACTCGTGGACACTACGGAGGCGCTAATCCAGCTCGATAAGTACTGGTACAGGACCCTGCCGCGCGACAACCGTCCGGAAACCGAAGAGGAGTTTATCGCCGGGACATTGGTAACTATCTCAGAGCAGTTCAGTCCCTGGGAATTCTACGCCAGGATGCTGGAGATATGGCCCGGGTCATTTGACAGTGTTGAGACAGCGCTAGAGGCTCACAATAAAGCCATACCAAACGCGGTCTCTCTTGATGCCAGAGCTGAGCGCATGCTGTGCGATCTCAGGAGCGCTGGAGTGCCCGTCGGGGTTGTGACGAATGGGCCAACAGAGATGCAGTGGGCAAAAGTCCGCAATGCCGGAGTAGCAGACCTCGTGGACGCCGTCGTCGTATCCGAGGAATTCGGAGTGAACAAACCGCACCCTTCGATATTCACCCACGCGCTTGAACGCATCGGAGCCACGCCGTCGGAGACGCTGTTTGTCGGAGACAATACGGAGGCGGACATCGTTGGCGCGAGCGAGGTCGGGATGCAGACTGCATGGATGAGCCTTGGCAGATCGTGGCAAATCGCCTCACCTCGCCCAACCTATGTCATCGATCATGTCTGGGACGTGCGCCCCCTGCTGGGGGTCTAGCCCATGTATGTGCGCCAGTCGGAGATGATCTTTGCGTCGTCTGGGAAGGGCAGTGGAGGTAGGTCGTCAGCAGAGAATAGCCTGACTTCCTGGGCCTCGTCTCCCGCCTCGGGAGACCCGCCGACGATACTCGCGGCGTAGGCAACCAGTACAACGGGCGCATTATGGCGAGAGTAAACTCCGAGCAGCGCGTCGAGCGACACTTCGACGTTAGTCTCCTCGCGCACCTCTCTGACAGCGGCTACTTCCACAACCTCGCCACGGTCCACGTATCCGGACGGAAAGCTCCAGCGCCCCATCATTGGATCGATGTCCCGCTTAACCATGAGTATCCGTGAGTTGTGGGAGGCGATTACTACAACCGCCACCTTGGGGTCCAGAAATACTACCTCGCCGCACGCCCCGCACTTCGGCCTAAGCGCGCCAGCGACGTGTTGCTCTTCCAGAACCTCGCCGCAGCGATGGCAGTATGTGTGGTCTGAGGCCATGTCCGGTCCTGAATCCTGTCTACGACTACTCGAGGATTATACCGTACGAACGGCGTTTGACCGTGACCGGATCCAAACCTATAATGGCGCTGCCTCGGTAATACCGCGAGTTCTAGCCCAGAAGAAAGAAGGGGTGTCCAATTGGCGTCCATGCGAGAAAACAGAGTCAAGGCGAAGCTGAACCGCGGTGAAGTGTCGGTTGTACTGTCAGGGCACATGACGCCCGATATAGTGGACTCGCTCGGCCCGTTGGGCTTCGACGGCGTCTGGATTGAGGGTGAGCACGGGCCCGTAGACTACAAGGACATCCCCGATCTCACGCGGGCGGCAGACATCTGGGGAATGACCTCGGTGGTCCGCGTCAATCAGAACGTTCCCGGCGTGATATACCGCACGCTGGACGTCGGGGCGCAGGGGGTCGTGGTCCCGCATGTAAACAACAAGGCCGAAGCTGAGGCCGTTGTGAGCGCGGGAAAGTTCGCCCCGATTGGCGAGCGTGGGATGTTTGGCAGCAGGCAAAGCTACGGCGTGGACAACTACTTCGCCGAGGCAAACGATCAGAGCCTGCTGGTCGTACTCATCGAAGACATCGTCGCGGTGAACAATCTGGACGAGATCTTGACCGTCGATAACATCGACGTCTTCTTCGTCGCTCCGAGCGACCTCGCCCAGTCGATGGGGCTCATAGGCCAGCTCAGCCATCCGGATGTCGTAAGCACGATCAACGGCGCGATCGACAAGATCGCCGCGGCCGGACGTAACCCCGGCTCACTCGCCTCAGATGACAACGTTGAGGCGTACGTTGAGAGAGGCGTCAAGTTCATGATGACAGGGTGGTCCCCCTGGGTCACGTCGGGCGCGCAGGCTTTCCAGACCAAGGTTGCCAACGCGCTTTCATAGCATCTCGTCGGCTGTGGAGGCTGGGTGGTGGAGAACGTCGCTGACCTAATGATGTTTAGGCTGCCGTCGCTCGCTGCGGCCAGGTCGGTGGGGTTCGCCGCCGAAGCGATCGGTCTGCAGCCTTTTCTGGTCGGTGGGTCGGTGCGCGACCTGTTAGTGGATCGCCCCGGAATCTTAGACCTCGACATCGCACTGGTTGGAGCCGACTCCGAGACGTTCGACCGTATCGCGTCGCTTACGGGCGGTACGGTTTCCAAGCTCTCCCAGTTCACGACTGCGAAGCTGTGCATCGACGATCTCGAAGTCGATCTGGCAATGGCGCGTGCGGAAGAGTACCCCACTTCGGGCAGTCTGCCCATCGTTCGGCCCGGCACTCTGGAGGAGGATCTGGCCAGGCGCGACTTTTCTGTTAACGCTATGGCGATCTCGCTGAGTTCGGATGACTGGGGCGACCTGTATGACAATCACACGGGCGTGGCTGACTTGGAAAAGCAGAGACTCCGAGTGCTGTACAAGGGCAGCTTTCGCGACGATCCGACCCGCATACTGAGGGCCGCGAGGTACATGTCGCGGCTCCATCTGAAACCGACTGCGAAGACCATAGACGAGTTGAACGGCTCGGTGAAGTATCTGAATGAAGTGTCACCGGCCCGGGTGAGAAACGAGCTGGAGCGGGTGTTCGCGGAGAGCGACCCTGACGCGGCCTTCCGAAGCCTACGAGAGTGGAGTGTACTGGCTGCCATCCATCCATCGCTTGGTGAACCCTCAGACGCGTGGAGGAGTTTCGTAGCTAAGACTGGCGATCTTCCGCATCGCTCACAGGTAAACGTGGGCTACGCAGTCTTGGCCTGTGGGCTATCGGACGCCGCCGCCAACGGCGTAATTGTGAGGCTCAGACCCGATTCGGCTGCCTGCAGAGCGATTCGAGAGTCGGCGCTGCTGAGCCGAACTGCATTGTCCGATCTGTTGGACTGCTCGAACAGCCAACTTGCCAGGCTTTTGGATCCGCTGACGGCATCGGCTGTGCTCGGGGCATCGCTGACTACAGGTGGCGAAAGCGGTCGAAGACTTGCCGAATACCTGGAATACCATCGGCGACTCAGACCGAACCTGAGCGGGAATGACCTGATCGCTCTGGGTGTGCAACAGGGGCCGGCCGTCGGGCATATCCTAGAGCGCCTGCGGAACGCCTGGCTCGATGGTGAGGTCTCTAACGCTGACGGAGAGCTCGAGCTAGCCAAGAAGCTGGTAAATAGGTCGAGAGAAGACTAACCGAGGGCAACTCCTGAGCCAAGCCCGGGCTCGGTCATGCCGGATGGATCGAGTATTTCGTCCAGTTCGTCGGAAGAAAGCTCAGTCCGGGTGAGAGCGACCTGCTTCACGGTCTGCCCAGTCACCTGAGCCTCCTTGGCAATGTCCGCCGCCTCATCGTACCCGATGTGGGGCACAAGTGTCGTAACTATTGCCAGACCGCGGTCCACCATGTCAGGGCCTGCCGACGTCGCCGCGAGACCACTCACGCACTGGCGCGCCAGGTTCCGGGCAGACGCCGCCAACAAGTCAATCGACTGGAGCAGGTTGTAGGCCGCAACGGGCATCATGACGTTGATCTCGAAGTTGCCTGACTGTCCTGCTACCGCAACGGTGGCGTCGTTACCGATAACCTGTGCCGCGACCTGGCAGACTGATTCCGGAATCACGGGATTGACCTTGCCTGGCATGATTGAGCTTCCAGGCTGGACCTCGGGGAGCATGATTTCGCCGATGCCCGCACGCGGTCCCGACCCCAGCCATCGGATGTCGTTGCTGATCTTCATCAGGCTGACCGCGACGGTCTTCAGTGCGCCGCTGGCGGCGACAATGTTGTCGAGTGTGCTCTGTGCCTGGAAGTGGTTCGAGGTCTCACGGACCGGCACTCCGAGCATCTCCGAAAGTCGGGCGCAGACCCCTTCGGCGAACTCGGGGTGCATGTTAACACCGGTGCCTACGGCCGTGCCGCCGAGTGCGACTTCGGAGAGCTCATTCTCAGCCTGACGGAGCCTGGATATTCCACGTTCGACCTGGCCCGCGTAGCCAACAAACTCCTGCCCAAGTCGGACGGGTGTTGCGTCCTGGAGGTGGGTCCGACCGGTTTTCACAATTGGCATAAACTCGTCGGCCTTTTGTTCAAGATCGGCCTGAAGCTCCTGAAGGGCAGGGATGAGGTCATTGTGAATCGCCTTCAGAGCGGCGATGTGGATAGCAGTCGGAATCACGTCGTTGGAAGACTGTCCCATGTTTACGTGATCGTTCGGGTGTACCGGGTCTCTCGATCCCTTGACCCCGCCAAGATTCTCAATCGCCCGGTTCGAGATGACCTCGTTGGCATTCATGTTGGTGGATGTTCCAGAGCCGGTCTGAAAGATGTCTACGACGAACTGGTCGTCGAATCCCCCTTCGGCTACCTCGCGAGCTGCGGTTACAATCGCCTCAGAGGTTTGGGGGTCCAGTGTGCCCAGTTCTCGGTTCACTTCGCCTGCAGCAAGCTTTATCGAGGCGATTGCCTCTATGAAAGACCTGTTGAACCGTAAATCGCTGATGGGAAAGTTCAACACCGCGCGCATTGTGTTGGCGCCGTAGTAGGCGTCGACGGGTACGTTGAACTGACCCATCGAGTCTCTCTCCAACCTGAACTGCTGCGACTCAGACACTGTCAACTCCTGTCTTACTTGTCTTTCTAATGATTTAGCCGTTTTTGATTGCTTAGAATCGGTTAAAGATAGCGTTTTAAGAAGTCAGCGGTCACCTCGGCCGCTTCGGACTCATACCCTCTCATCGAGTGGTCTGCTCCGACAACCTCGTGGAATTGGAATGGGCCCCTGCATTCGTCCAGTATCCGTTGGACTTCCAGCGAAGGCGATACCCTGTCATCGGAGCCGGCGATCACGAGGCGAGGGCGCTTGTCCCGATTGAATCTGCGACTTCGGAGGGCGCCTAGAGTCGGCGCGACCAGCACCAGCGCTTTGGCTCGCCGCAGGTGCCTGAGTCCGTCGAGGACAATTGTGGCGCCGGTCGAGTAGCCGACGACTGCGATCCGCCCTCCATGTACGGAAGGCCAGTGGCGCATTACATTCAGCGCGGATTTGACGTCGTTGTGCTCCTCTTTGCCGTTGGTGAATTCTCCCTGGCTGTCTCCAACGCCACGAAAGTTGAACCTTAGTGCACACATTCCCTCACGGACCACGGCTTGGCAGACTGCGGCGACTACCGGATCGTTCATGTTGCCGCCGAGCAAGGGGTTTGAATGACAGGCTATTACTGCGGGGACGTCTCGCGCCCCCGGGTCCTGGGGAGAGGCAAAAATGCCCTCTAGTTCGAGCTTCTTGCTGTAGAAGCCAATGGCCGACTGTCTCATAACTACCGTTTTAACCACGTGGTGAAGAATCGGGATGCCATATCTCCAACCTCTGTTTCAGATCCTCGGAAGAAGTGGTCCGCGCCCGGAATGATCTCGGCGTCGCACGGGTCGGCGTACCGCCTCGTAAGGAACCTGAACTGGTCTGCCGGGAAGTTGTGGTCGTGGTCTCCCAGGATGAACAGCTTGGGCTGAAGCATCTCGAGTCCGCTGAACGCGCGCATTTGGCCCGCGGGGCAGGCAATTGCGGCGACCGCCTGGACTGTCGAGGACCCCATTGCGGCCTGCAACGCTACCGCCGCTCCAAAGCTGTAGCCGGCTATGCCGACGCGGCTTGCATCTACACCTTCCATCAAAGAAAGTGTTTCGACTGCAGCCTCGGCGTCTTCCGTCTCGCCCGAGCCCCAGGCGAATTCGCCCTCACTCTCGCCGACTCCTCGGAAGTTGAACCGGATTATGGCAATGCCGTTGGCAGTCAGTCGATCGGCGACGCCAATGACGACGCTCGAGTACATATTGCCACCCTGCCTGGGATGTGGGTGACAGATCACTACTCCCGGTACGGCGCCAGAAGAGTCGGTCGTTCGTTCCAGCAGCGCCTCCAGTTGAAGGTCGCCGCTCGATATGGACAGTGGTTCGGCAATGGTCGGCAATTTCGGTCACCCGTTCTGCAAAGCAGCATCAATGTTAAGGTCACGATGTAGCGTTTGACAAGGTTGGTTGTTAGAATGTTCCGAGCGTTGCGGAGCTGCCGCGCGCCAGCCCCAGCCGGAGGAACATGAGAATGCGAGTTGTTGACCTGCGTAGCGATACCGTCACCCTTCCGTCACCCGAAATGCGAAAGGCGATGTACGAGGCCGAATTGGGCGACGACGTCTACGGCGAGGACCCGTCCATCAACCTTTTGGAGGCCAAGGCGGCCGAGAGGTTCGGCAAGGAGGCTGCTGTCTTTGTGGCCAGCGGCACTATGGGTAACCTAGTCTCGGTATTGGCCCACGCCCAGCGTGGCGACGAGATTATCCTCGGCGACAAGGCTCACATCTTCCGCAGCGAGGCTGGAGGTGCGTCCGCTCTCGGGGGAATCTCGTTCCATACGGTCCCTAACGATGAGCGCGGGATGCTGGATCCTGAAGACGTGCGAGCCGCGATTCGTCCCATCGACCCGCACATGCCCCGCACTGCAATTGTCTGCCTTGAGAATACGCAGAACTCTTGCGGGGGTGCCACGTTGACGCAGGACGACATGCACTCAGTCGCTACTGTGGCACGCGAGTACGGCCTTGGGGTTCACGTCGACGGAGCGCGGATATTCAACTCATCGGTTGCACTTGAGGCCCCGGTTTCCGAGCTTGCCCGTGACGCAGACTCGGTCACATTCTGTCTCTCCAAGGGCCTGGGCTGTCCCGTAGGTTCTGTAATCGTTGGGTCCGAGGACTACGTCCAGGAAGCGCGACGCTGGCGCAAGATGGTCGGCGGCAGCATGAGGCAGGCTGGTGTTCTAGCCGCAGCAGGCGTATTCGCTCTCGATTCTATGGTGGAAAGGCTAGCCGAAGACCACTCGAACGCGCGCAAGCTCTCCGAGGGCCTGGCGGAGATCGACCGCATCGATATCGACCCTGACGCACTGCCCACCAACCTGATCTTCTTTGAGATAGAAAGGGACGACTGGCCCGACCTTCACAGGCAACTGGTCGAGCGCGGCGTCAAGGGCGGTGGTGGCGGCAAGCGTTGGCGGTACGTCACCCACTACGGCATCACCGAAGACGACATCGACTACACCTTGGAAACTGTCAGAGACGTGTTCGCCGGCGGTTGAGCCGGACCTGATTCCAAGCCACACAGAGCGGGTCGCCACTTGGATGGCCCGCTCGTTTTCGTTGGGCGTAACCCGCGCACGCACGGTTTTTCTATGCACTTGATTTTCCGAAACCCGAAGTTCAGGCTGTTCTGGACGGCGGGGATGTTTGGCGACGTAAGCATGATCGCCTACTACACCGTCCACGGATGGCTCGCTCTTGAGGTCACAGACTCGCCGTTTTGGGTGGGGGCTACCGCTGGGGTTGGCGGCATCGCACTGACAGTCTTCGCGCCCTGGGGCGGCGTCCTGATTGACCGCTTCAGCAAGGTAGACGTCGTGCGGATAGCGTCCGCGATTCGCGGTACGATGGCAGTCGTGTTGGCCACGCTGGTGTTGACCGACTCTGTGCAGCTGTGGCATGTGCTTGCATTCTCGGTCGCCCAAGGGGCGGCCGCGTCGATCCGTGTGCCAGGCATGAAGACACTGACCATGGACATCGCCGGGGCGGAGAATCTGCTGACGGCCACCGCGGCCCGCATGGCTTCCATGACAATAGTTGGCGTCATGGTGCCACTCTCTGTCGGACCGGCCATCGATGCCGTCGGCATCGGATGGGCATACGCGGTCATCGCAATCGCAGACGTGACCAGCATCGTGTTGATGAGCTTCGTGCGTCCTGGACAGACGGCCGAGACCACCGAACACCGGTCGCCCTTCGACGATCTGAAGTCGGGTATCGGTTACTCTCTCCGGCATCCATTGGTCAGGACCATCCTCGGAGTAATCCTCGTAACAGAGCTGTTCGGCTGGTCGTCCGAACCAATGTTACCCGTTGTTGTGAGAGACGTACTTGGGGGCGGAGCGACCGCACTTGGACTACTCTTCGCGGCTGCTAGCGCCGGTGCGGCCGTTACCGCTCTGACAATTTCCGCGATAGGTAATGTGCCTTACAAGGGCTGGCTCATGGTCGGAGGCATCCTGGGATTCGGCTGCTTCCTGCTCCTGTTCTCACTATCGAGGTCCCTGCCGCTGTCGCTGGCATTGTTTTGCATGGCCGGAGCATTCACTACCCTATATGAGACTGCAGCTGACACCATCATGCAGTCCGGCGTGGACAGGCGAATGAGGGGCAGGGTGTTAAGTTTCCAGACCATGCTGTGGGGTGTCTCCGGTATGTCCGGATTCCACACCGGCGCGATCGCGACCGTGTATGGTGCGCCCCTCGCTATCGGCGTTGGCGCGACCGTCGTCGTCATGGCAGGCATCGTGCTCGCCAAATTCGCGGGCAGTCTAGATCGACCCGTCCGGTATCGGGCGGCCCAAACGACCGTTGAGCGCAACTAGATGAAGCTCACGCCAGTGACTACCAGGCGGTCAGTCAATGCCTCTCTCACCCCACCAGAGTCTCAGCCTGTTGCCAATCTCCGCCTCGTAGCCCTGTTCCGAAGGCCGGTAGTATTGCCGTCCCTTCAGATTGTCCGGGAGGTTCTGGGTTGGAGTGAAGCCGCCTTCGTGGTTGTGCGCGTAGTCGTAGCCTTGGCCATAGCCGAGGTCGCGCATTAAGCCGGTGACCGCGTTGCGCAGATGCATAGGCACGGGTTCATTGGTAGTGCGCTCCGCGTCCCTAATGGCGTCTCCTATGGCCGCATAGGCTCGGTTGCTCTTGGGAGCGGTCGCCAGATATACCGTCGCCTCAGCGAGCGGGATTCTGCCCTCCGGCATTCCGATGAGACTTACGGCCTGCTGGGCGGCAACGGCGATAGACAGCGCGTTGGGATCGGCAAGCCCGATGTCTTCCGCGGCTAGCACCACGAGCCTGCGGGCGATGAAGACAGGATCCTCTCCGGCCACAACCATGCGGGCAAGCCAGTAGATTGCCGCGTCGGGGTCGGACGCTCTCACCGATTTTATGAACGCCGAAATGGTGTCGTAGTGTTGGTCGCCGGACCTATCGTACACGGACGAGCGTCGCTGGATCGCATCTTCGACTGTCTGTAGGGTGACGGACCGCTCACCACTCGAGTCTGGCCTCGTAGCATGCACTGCCAGTTCGAGCGTATTGAGCGCACGGCGGGCGTCTCCATTGCTGAGGGAGACCAGCGCGCCGCGCGCATCCTGCTCCATGCGAGGGTGGAGACGTCCGAGACCTCTGTCGGCGTCCCTCATCGAGCTGTCGAGAATGTCCGAGACCTGCTCGGCGGTCAACTGCTTTAGGACGTAGACCCTGGCCCTGGACAGCAGGGGAGATATCACCTCAAACGACGGGTTCTCTGTGGTCGCCCCTATCAGCACGACCGAGCCGTCCTCCACGTGTGGCAAGATCACGTCCTGCTGGGACTTGCTGAAACGGTGAATCTCGTCGATGAACAGTATGCTTCTGACGCTGTTCATACCGAGGCGGTCGCGGGACTCGGACACGATCCGGCGAAGGTCGGCAACGCCTGACGTTACCGCGCTGACACGCTCGAAGTGAGCGTCGATCTGCATCGCGATCAGGTGGGCGAGGGTTGTCTTTCCTGATCCAGGTGGACCCCATAACACCATCGAAGGGACATGGCTGGCCGCGAGCGACCTTCTGAGAACGCTTTCAGGACCGACGATGTGCTCCTGGCCCACGAAGTCATCCAGCCTAAGGGGCCGCATACGCTCAGCGAGGGGCGCGACAGTCTGCAGGTATTCCCGCCGACTGTGATCGAAGAGCGTCATGCGACTGCTTCACATGCTCCGGAGGTCCCGAATGGCCGCAGCGACTGAATCGTCCTGGTCGGGCAGAACGGTTCTCGGGTCCAGCATCACGCTGTCGTCCTCGATCCTGCCTATTACTGGCGGCTGTTGCTGTCTCAAACTCGCGAGCGTGGCCTGTGGGGTTGTGCCCAGTTCCTGGCAGTCGACACGCAGCGCAACTGTCTCCAGGGTCTCTCCCGGCAGGCTGCCTCCGCCAATGGCGGACCTCGCGCCTACAATGCTTGCCCACGATCCAGCGCCTGACCTCCAGCTCTCTATGCGTTTCGAGAGCTCGGCAATTGGGGCCGAGATCATCCGCCAGATCGGGATCTCCGACTCGGCTTCGCCGTTGATGTAGTGCAAAAGCGTGGCCGAGAGAGCTGCCATGCTGAGCTTGTCGATCCTGACTGCCCTGGCAAGCGGGTGACGAGATACCGTGTCGATGAATTCGCGCTTCCCAGCGATGATACCCGCCTGTGGACCGCCAAGTAGCTTGTCCCCCGAGAAGAAGCTAAGCTCGACCCCCGCGGCGGAGCTCTCCTGAGGCATCGGCTCATGAGCCAGCCCGTACCGGCTCGTCTCCAGAAGGCAGCCGCTGCCCAAATCGTGGAGCACAGGGACTCCCGACCGTGCCCCTACGCTGGCGAGCTCCGCGATTGTCGGCGCGTGTGTGAAGCCCACCACCCGGAAGTTTGAGGCATGGACTGAAAGAATTGCGCCGGTGCGGTCGCCGATGGCCGCTGCGAAATCTGAGGCGTAGGTGCGATTTGTGGTCCCGACCTCTACGAGGGTCGCGCCGCTCTGTCCCAAAACGTCGGGAATCCTGAAGCCGCCACCAATCTCCACGGCCTCGCCCCGCGAGACGATCACCTCTTTTCCAGTGGCTATCGCGGCGAGGCCCAGCATCACCGCCGAAGCGTTGTTGTTGACAGCCAGGGCTGCCTCGGCGCCCGTGGCCTGGCATATCAGTCTCGATACGTGCTGCTGCCTCGAACCACGCTTACCTTCAACGAGGTCGAATTCGAGGTCGCTGTAGCCCGTGGCAGCGACACGCATGGCCTCTACGCTACTTCGGCTCAGGGGTGCGCGTCCCAGGTTGGTGTGCAGGACCACTCCGGTGGCGTTGACAATGCTCTGTGGCCACGGTCTCCACCTCGACTCTGCTCTGGATGCGACCGAGCTCAAGAGCTCCGCGGCGGATGGTGGCTCACCGCCTGAGCGGATCGTGTTCCTCGCTCCCTCAAGTTCCTCGCGTACAGTGTCCACTACCGCATTATGCGAGTACCGGTCGACCAGTTCGGCGATCTGTGGATGACTGAGCACATCGTTGACTGACGGCAACTCTCGGTATCTTGAGACCATGGGACTCCTGCAGTTTGTGTATGCGTGGATTATATACCGAAGCCTGGGTTGCTGTGAGTCGTGCCCTGGAGACTCTCTCGCCGCAATCGTCTCATGTTGACCCTATTTCAGCCGCTCTAGTAGAATGTGAAGACTTTCCCAATTGACGGTCAATCGTATGTTCGTTATCGGCCTCACGGGCGGCATTGCTACGGGCAAGACGCTGGTGTCGGAAACGCTCCGTGACCTCGGGGCGACAGTAATCAATGCGGATCTTGTGGGGCACGAAGCCTACCTCCCTCACACTGAGACTTGGCAGGCGGTCGTGGATGCCTTCGGGTCGGACATACTCGATCCCGAGGGGCAGATCGTGCGACCAAGACTCGGCGTGATCGTTTTCAGTGACCCCGCCAAACTCGAGCAGCTCAACACGATCGTTCATCCGCGAATATATGCTATGATCGGCGACCGTATCGAGGAGTTCAAGACCGATGGAATCGGGGCGGTGGTCGTAGAGGCCGCACTGCTGATAGAGGCGGGTTGGACCCCACTCGCTGACGAGATCTGGGTGATAACTTCGCCGATAGAGCAGGTGCATTCCAGGTTGATTGGTCGGGGCCTATCTCGTGACCAGGCACGATCGAGAATCGAATCACAGATGCCGCAGGAAGAGCGCGTGACCCATGCCGACGTCGTCATAGTCAACGACTCCGGCGAGGGTGAGCTCCAGAGCGCGGTCAAGGAACAATGGGACCGGCGGGTCGCATCAAGAGTAGAAGGAGACCGGTAAGCCAGATGACATCACCAACGCGGACTCTGTTTCGGAGCTACATAATCGAGGAGTATCACCTCACCGTGGAACCATACTACGTTCCCGTTGGAGATGAGATCGAGCTGTTCGAGGCAGCCTATGCGCAGAAGATACCGGTAATCTTCAAGGGCCCGACCGGCTGTGGTAAGACACGCTTCGTCGAGTACATGTCGTATCGTCTCGGTCAGCCACTTACTAAGGTCCTTCAGCAGCCTTCTTCTGGCGCGTCCGGCAACGGCAACACCGAGACCGACGTGCCCGATTATATGCCGCTCGTCACCATTGCCTGCCACGAGGACCTCACCGCAAGCGACCTCGTCGGACGATACCTGCTTGAAGGCGACAGGACGGTCTGGATCGACGGTCCCCTGACACGAGCGGTCAAGGCGGGCGGTATCTGCTACCTCGACGAGATCGTCGAGGCCCGCAAGGACACGACGGTACTGATCCACCCGCTGACCGACCATCGCCGGATTCTGCCAGTTGAGAAGCGTGGTGAGCTGCTGGAGGCTGCGGAAGGGTTCCTGCTGATCCTTTCGTACAACCCTGGCTACCAGAGCGCTCTCAAGGACCTGAAGCACAGCACCCGGCAGCGATTTATCTCGATCGAATTCGACTACCCGCCGCGCGACATCGAGGCTGAGATCATCGCCCACGAATCGGGAGCCGACGAAGACACTTCTCTCCAGCTCGCTAAGCTAGGCGAAAAGATCAGAAACCTCAAGGAACACGGGCTGGCCGAAGGCGCAAGCACCCGCCTTTTGATCTATGCTGGCCAGATGATATCGCAGGGCATATCGCCGCGGCGCGCGTGCCAGGTTGCGGTGAACTGGGCTGTTACAGACGACTTCAACATCCAGCGCAGCATTGAAGAGCTGACCACGTCGATTTTCGAATAGCAGAAACCGTCCGCGGGTGGCGGGCGTGGGGTGAGGCCCTGACTTGGGCTCTGAATTCATAGGCAATGCCAGGCGTGTCCTGGAGAGCCGTTCGGTGACGATCGCCGAGGGCCACTCGATGGCTCCGGCCGCCGTCCTGCTAACCCTGTACCCAATTGAAGGCGACTTTCACGTCGTGTTGCAGAAACGCTCCCAGCAGGTGGAGCACCACAAGGGAGAGATCTCATTTCCCGGTGGGATGGCCGATCCTGGCGACGAGTCTTTGTTGCACACGGCCCTGCGTGAGGCTCACGAGGAGATGGGGATCGATCCCGACGATGTCGATGTCATTGGGCGACTCGACGACTCACCCACGATCACCGGGTTTATGATCTCGACCTACGTCGGCCTGGTGCCATCCGAATACGACTTTGTGCCCTCAAGAATTGAAGTTGCCGAGGTGCTGACCGTTCCGCTTTCGCATCTCAGAAACCGGAGCGCCTACAGGGTCGAGACGCACCTGGACGGCGATTCGTTTCGGACAATGCCTGTATTCGTGTACGAAGGTCATGTTATATTTGGCGCTACCGCAAGGATTCTGGACCAGTTCCTCAGTGTAACCGCAGAGTTGCCAGTGTAAGGAGGATTCGTGAGTAACGAACAGACGCCCACGTTAGAGCAGCTCAGGGCCGAATTCCGCAGATTCCCCGCTCCCGTGGTGGTGGAGTTCGACAAGGCACGTTCCAAGATGCCGCGGACCATGGAGGACGGCAACATCCTGCTATGGGGACAGGCGGGCCTCAAGATCGCCGATCAGACGGTGCGGTCCTGGGAGGCCACGTCGCAGTACTTCAGGGTCAGCCCCAAAGTGGTCGCGTACATGCCATTCAGCTACTTCATGAATTGGACAGACTGTGGGGCGAAGCTCTGCAAGGAGTCTCCCACGCTGGCGGCCGCATATTTCGAGGCGTCCCCTGCGGCGATGAGCAAGCTGCGCTCCCGTCATATCGAGAGCTGGGCGTCGCTCGGCGGCAGTCTGTACAAGGGAACCTGGAAGTCTTCGACGCTGGCTTGCAAGTTCTTCACGTACAGTCCGGCGTTGATGGAGAGTCTTACGTTCCCTGAATTGGAGCGTTTTGTCGCGTTTCTGGACGCGCTCGCGCACCGGTCGTACGACCTCGCGTCCGAATGCCTCGCGCTCGGCACGCAGATATTCCCACTGATAGGTGAGGACAAGACTGCATTCATTACGCTCGCCTCAGCGCTCGTAGACTCAGGATGGCGCGAAGTTAAGAGCTTCTTCGACGCTGGCGCGAAGGCGCTTCCCAAGATCGACCCGGAGCAGCGCTTCAGGTTCCTGAAGATCGCGGAAGACCTCGTTCACAAGGGCGGCTCCAATATTCCGGGAGTCATGCTGGAGACATCGCAGGCTTTCGCGGAGATCGACCCCAAGCTCCACGCCAGGGTATTGACGCTCGCTGAACAGCTAATATCCGAGTCGCCGGAGGCGGTTCCCAGCTTCATAGAGGCCTCTTCGCAGATCATGGAACGCTTGACCATGGCGCAGTTCGAGAGATGGTACGAAGAGGGCGTAAACCTGCTGCGCCAGAATCCCGATGGAGGGCTTGCGTACTTCAAGATAGAGTCTGCGCATTCGGAGACGATGATCGAGGCGCTGTCATCCGGTGTAGAGTTCGACCGGATTAAGGCCATCATGGAAATGTATTGCCGGGGTCTTGCCGGAGAGGAGGTCAAGCTGGCATCTTCCCCCGAACTAGTGAACCGTAACATCGGATGGGTCTCCGCCGAGTCTCCGACGACCGAGGGTTCGACGGTCTTCGTACCCGACGTCGTTGATCGGTACCAAACCAAGGACGAAAACTTCTCTTGGTTCAAGGTCGTCTCCACCCACCAGGTTGCCCATCTTGAATTCGGGAGCTTCTTCTTTGAGTTTGAGAGTCCGTCGGCCCTGTTCGAGGACCGCCGGTGCGAGGTCGAGCGAGAGCGGGCGGTGCAGACCACTGCGTCGGAGCCTCGGGATGCATCTGACCTCTCCGGTGAAGGATTGGAACGAGCTTGGATCACAGACATGCAGCGGTTCTTCAACCTGTTCGAAGACCGCAAACTTGCTCTGGACATCTTCACAGTCATCGAGGATGGTCGGCTGGACTTTAGGGTGAAATATGAGTATCCCGGCATCAAGGCATCCTATGCCCGCGTGCAGATGGACTCATCGGAGGGGCGTCCGGAAATCACGACAATGCCCGCAAGGGAGGCCCTCGTAGAGTTCCTGGTCCGCCTAAGCCTGCAGCAATACAGAGAGATCCCGGCGCCGCACGACTACGTGGACCAAGCGTTACAGGTCGCCGCGGTCGCGCGCCAGATACTGGACGCCGAAGCTACAGTCGAAGACACTGCCGAGGCTACGCTCCGCCTCTACGCGATCATATCTTCGATCCCGAACGAGGAAGTTCCGCCGGACGAGTGGGACGATGTGGACGTGGAAGACGAGCAGGAGGAAGAATACTCCGACCCCGACGACATGCAGCAGCTGCTCCAGCAGATGGCCATGGGAATGGACATGGAGCTGCGGCCCGACGAAGAGCAGGACTACGAGTCCTCGGAAGAGGTGGACTACCGTGGCGACTTCAAGCCAGAGCTTGTCCAGCTCCTAACGCAGCTCCGGATGCAAAAGGAAGCCGGCACCGAGGCCAATGGGGAGCCAATCACGCAGGAGCAGCTTGAAGAGCTGCTTCAGAACAGCGCCGAACTGGACCTTCAGGCCGTTGAGGGGGACCTGCAGGAGGCGCAGGGGATGTTCGCCGACAACCTGCTCAAAGAGGCTGGGATGCAGCTCCCGGACAATCCCGAGTTCAGTAACGGTCCTTTCGTTCATATCGATGAGGACGGGGACGCGCTCGAGGCCAATGAGCCTCAGACATTTGTATACGATGAGTGGGACTTCAGGGCCGCGGACTACAAGCCACGTTGGTGCATTGTCAGGCAAAAGACCATGGCGGAAGGAGACCCCAACTTCTACGGCGCCACTCTGCACAGCTACGGCGGTCTTGTTTCCAGGATTCGACGTCAGTTCGAGATGATGGTCCCGGAGATGTTCCGCAGAGTGCGCAAGCTGGAGGACGGTGAGGAGATCGACATCGACGACCTCATCGAGGCCATCGTGGACATGAAGACCGGAGTAAGCCCGTCTGAAAAATTCTACTGGCGCCGGAACAAGGTGCAGCGCGAGGTCGCTGCGGCGTTCCTTATCGACACGAGCGCATCTACCGCAGAGGCCATCGACGAGGGCAAGCGGACTGCTGACGATTGGGATGCGCCGGACGATCCAGTCGAGTACATGGTCTGGTTGCGGACGCGCCGCGGCGAGGCGGCTCGTCGTTCATACAAGCGGATCATCGACGTCGAGAAAGAGTCAATCGTTCTGATCGTCAACGCTCTTGAGGCGATTGGAGACATCTACGGAATCTACGGCTTCTCGGGCTACGGCCGTGAAAACGTCGAGTACTACACGATCAAGGATCTCGACGAGCCGTTCTCGGATCGCGTAAAGAGGCGAATCGACCGCGTAGCGCCTCTGCATGCCACCCGGATGGGCCCGGCGATTCGGCACACTATCGCCAAGCTGGAGAAGGCAGACGCCAGAACAAAGATCCTGTTCTTGGTCAGCGACGGACGCCCGCAGGACAGAGGCTACAGTCGGGAGGGGGTAGAGAAGGAGTATGCCGTCCACGATACGCGAATGGCGCTCGAGGAGGCCCGCAGGAAGGATATCAACGCCTTCTGCCTGACCGTAGATAAGAACGGCCACGACTACCTCAAGACAATGTGCGCAGACATGGGATACGAGGTACTCGACAACGTGTACGATTTGCCTGAGCGTCTGCTTTACCTATACAGGCGTCTAACGATGTAGTCTGCCATTGCCGGTATTAGCAAGCTAAGAGGCCGCGGTCACATCGAGTCGCGGCCTTTTTGCATCCGCCAGCCGGCTCAAATGGAGTGGGCGCCTAGCCCCAGTCGGACCCCTGACCGCCCGTGCCAGTCTCCAGGACGCGCTTCAGCTCCAGAAGGGTGTGTGTAACGGCCCGTCCTCTAATGCGCAGCCGTCGGGTAGGGTAGCAAGCCGATCTGACACGGCTGCCACCACCGGTCACTATTCCGATGTGCGTGGTTCCGATCGGGCCGGACTGTTGAGTAGGCTCCGTAACCAGCCCGGTCACCGAAAGGCCGACATCCGCGTCAAAGCTCCCTCTTACCGCAGAGGCTAGCCCGGTGGCATCCTCAGGAGTCGGGCTGGCTCCTGAACCTCCCACTTCAGCAAACATCTTGACTCCAGACCCATTTGGCGCAAGCACAACGCTGCCTGCAAGAGCATCCGTGGACAGGGGCGACTCAAGGAGCGTACTCGACAGCAGACCACCGGTGAAGCCCTCAACGATAGCGAGTGAGAGGCGGCGGTCCACAAGCGCTCTGAGCGCGACTGTAACCGCGGTGTCGTCGTCCTCGCCCCAGATGGCGTGTCCGGCGATTCGCCTCATGTCATGCTCCATGGGCTCTATAAGTAGCCTCGCTTCGGTTTCAGATCCAGCGCGCGCGATCGCCCTCAAGTGGATGCCGTCCTGCTTCGAGTAGATGCCGAGCGCCGGGTTGTCGCTCTTGAAGAGGGGAGAGAGCATCTCATCCAGGCCGCCCGCCGTTATACCCCCGCAGGCCCGGGCCCACGTCGGCCTCCCACATGCCAGTAATCTCCCTTGGAGGTCCGGGCAGCGCGGCGATGACGCGACCATCCCGCTCCACCCACCAACCGGGTGCTGTGCCCATGGGGTTAGGAATCACCCGTGCGGAAGGGATAAGGGTTGCCTGCTTGATGTTGGTCTCAGGCATCTGTATGCCCCGTGTCTCGAACTGAGATCTGAGGTGGGCCAACAGGTTGTCCTTCACTTCCATCTGTTCGCCCATCACCGCCGCGATCGATTCGCGTGTCAGGTCGTCCGAGGTTGGCCCAAGGCCCCCGGTAGTGATCGTGACGTCAGAGCGGCTCCAAGCGCGCCGGATAGCTTCCTGGAGCCTGTCCGGGTGATCACCTACCTTGGTGGCCCATGTAAGGTCGATTCCGATGCTAGCCAACTGCTCGCCGACGTAGGACGAGTTGGTATCGACGGTCTCTCCCATCAGGAGCTCGGTCCCGATGGATATGATCTCAGCGTTCATGTTGATGGCCCTGCCAGGAGTGTGTTGTGTGCGTCGCCATGTACTGCGATAAAAGAAAGTAAGGGAGTTGAGCGCAAGTATATCCGCACACAGTCGGCGGAACAATCCGACACGGCTTACACGACGATTGAGACAGTCGCGTATGAAGAGTCTATTCTGACGATTCTTCTTCCGCCTCGGCGTATGGGACGTTTTCTATCAACTCGAAAAGCGCGTCTGCCCACTCGGCCTTGATCTTCACGAGCGGCGTGGCGGCAAGGTCGGAGACCGGTGTGGCGTAGTAGTGTGTTCCGTCTTCGGTCAGATTTCCGAAGGCAAACAGTACGCCGTCTATGAATCGCGTGCCGCGCTCGGTCTCGCCTGAGAACCGAATTTCTATGGAACTCCCTTCATAGGGCTGGTTAGTTCCCTTGAATTCCATGCCCCAATCCAAGAAGTCACGGCTCCTGACCCTGTACTCTTCCACCGCGAAGTCACGCGGACCCCCGAGCAACGGAAGAAACTCGGCCAGTCTTTCGGCATTCAGCGGTCGGTTTTCTTCGTCGGTCTCGAAGTTTCGGGCAACCCACTCGCCATCCTCTTGCTGAAGTCGTAGGAATGGGCCTTCAGCGCCGTCGGAAGCTGCCACGTATATGTTGACCTCAGTGATGGTCTCAGGCTCTCGATACACCCACCACTTAGGGAGCGGCGGTTCATTTGCCAGCCGGGCGAGTACCTCTCCCCAGATGTCTGCAACTAGGAAGAGCTCGTTGAAGCCTATGACCTCACCGTAGTGATGATTTCCGTCCGTGGTCTTGTCGCCAAGCCGGAACTCCAGACTTCGGTCGGCGGTGAGCCCCAGCCTGACGACTAGGGTGGGGTCGTCCAGCCCGAATTCGGCGGGGTCTTCAAATGTGGGTCGGACAGTGGAGAAGTCGGCTTGAAAGCCCGATGGCCCCGACGTTAGATCGCGCCGCGTCTGGGGGCCGCTGACCAGGAGAACGATACCACCCCACCGGGTGTGAGAAGGCGGAATACCGTCAAGCCGTTCGAACACCCAGGCGTCGCGGTCGTTCTTGATGAATCGCTCAGTGTTTCCTTCGGCGTTAACTTCGATGCTGATTATGTCTTCGAAACTGACCTGATAGAACCAAGGCGACTTCTCCGTTCGCTCCTCTTGAGTAGCGAACGGGGTGTATTTAGCAACCGCGCCAAATGCTGTATTCCCTAGTGCGCCTACCGACGCTCCGACGAACAGCAGCATCAGCAAGGCGAACAGTATGAGGCCGACAGTGAGCTTCAAATTCATGGGATCGTTTGCCTCAGCGCCGCCGCCACCAGACGACCACCGAAATAATCAGCATCAGAAGAGGAGGAAGGAACCAGCCCGTCCACTTGATGAAGTCGCGTTCCCTCTGGTTCAGTACCAGAATGCGGATAGGAATTACTGGCTCGCGAATGGATATCAGTTCGTAGTCCTCCGCCAGCCAGTTGACTGAATTCAGCAGCAGGTTGGCATTGTCGCTCTGGAAGAAGAACTTGTTCCGCGCAAAATCGGAGTCGCCAATGGCGATGATCTTGGTGATGTTGTTCTCTCCTGGTACGATTTGGCCGGTCAACGAAGCGCCCGCCTGCATAACTGAAGCTACGTCCAGAGGCCCTTGCACGTCCTCCAAGGGGTTGTACACGGTTTCTTCGTCGTGTGATTCCATCCAGCTCGCGGGAGTGGTGCGCGCCAGACCTGTATATGACATGAACGCCGGGAGGTCCTCCAATGGTATGACAGGGAGGATGGCTGTCGCGTCCGTGAAGAAGACGTTGTTCAACTGGTCAGCAATTCGAATGCCTGTCAGTCCGCTCGTACCAAACTGCGCGTTAGAGCGTTGTATCATTGGCGATGTGGGCTCGCCGGCGACATTGCTGATAAGGTCAGCTATCCGCCTGTTCCCAACTCCCAGTCCCCACACTGCCAATAGCTGACGGTATGAATCCGGCGCGTCGGGATCCAGCAGCACAATGAGCTTGCCTCCGCCTCCCAGATAGTCCGAGACTGCCTGCATTTCGTCCTCGCCCAGGTCCTGTTTCGGACCCGGGATCACTAGGACGGCGGCGTCTTCAGGAACGAATCCATTCTGCTTGAGATTGAGCGGGAAGACCCTGTAATTGTCACGCTGCATTCCCTGGATGGCGAAGTCGAAGCCCTCGTCGTCGGTCTCTCCTGTAATAGACCTTGTTATAGAGGCCTCTCCGTGTCCGGTCAGGTGGTAGATCTTCTTCTGCTGGACACCCGTGACCACAAGAATGCCGGTGACGAAGTCCTGCTGAGTGAAGTTAAAGACCCCTTGGTACACTCCCGTATCTATGTCTTCGAACACGACGACCGGGAAGTCAGTCACGTCGTACTGAACGGCGACGCTCCGGTTCAACTCGGGGTCGATGAATCGATAGGTAAAGTTGTTACTACGGCGTGCAAATTCGTTCAGTAGATCCTCTGTCTGTTGTCTTGTCAGAGTAGAGTCTCTGTCCGTGGGTGAGTAGAATGCGTTCGCCCGGAGTGGTCCTTCAAGTGATTCGAGGACCTGGAGTGTCTGCTGGGCCGGGCTGAAGATGCGAGTTGCCGTCACGTCCAACCTGCTCGGACTGCGGAACAGGAGGAAGTTCAGAAGAATCACAATGACGAAAAACGCAATCGTCATTATCGCTACGTTGGTGCCGTAGCGACCCTGGCGCCCCGCCATAAATATCGCGACTGCTCTGGGAGACAGCACGAGCGCGATGAACAGCAAAACCAGCCCTATTATGAGGACCGAGATCGAGAAGTTCCTGAGCTCGTCTATGGTCAGGAATAGAACCACGCCGACAATTGTCGCGACGATTCCAACAATGGCCCCGATTGCGCTCCAGAAGCCTGTGGACTTGAATGTGTCCAACAGGTCGAGGCTGACTGATTGACGACGGTCCTGCTGTCTAGTCAACTATCTCCACCTGCGAGTCTCGAGTGATCTGATCGTGAGGAACAGAAAAACGGCGGTCAGCGAAAGAAAGAACACTAAGCTTGACGTGTCGATTACTCCACGGCTGAAGTCAACGATGTGTTCATTCATAGACATGCCGTTGAATACCTCACTGGCAACTCCGGTCACGATGTCCGCAATCAGGTTGACAAATGAGAGCATCAGAAGGATCGCAATGCCGACGACCGCTGCAACTATCTGGTTGCTGGATAGGGATGAGCCTAGCAAGCCGATCGCAAGTGCGGCCGCGCCGTAAAGCAGCAGTCCCAAATATCCGCTCAACACTGGGCCAGTGTCAGGGTCGCCGAACGAGTATATTATCACCACGTAGTAGAGGGTCACAGCAAGTATGGCGGCCAGTATGAGGAAGCTGGCGATGTACTTGCCCAATACGACCTCCCAGTCGCGGACCGGAGACGTCAACAGCAATTCGAGGGTGCCGAGCTTTTGCTCTTCTGCCAGCAGCCTCATGGTTAGCAAGGGGGCTAGAAAGATTATGAAGAAGCTAGCCCAGTCAACTATGCCGCGGACGCCCGCCTCGGCGAAGGGGGCTGTTACGTCGGCGACGAAAAAGACACCGGTCAGGCCAAGAAACATCGCGCCTACAATGTAGGCTGCAGGTGTCCCGAAGTATAGTTTCGTTTCTTTCCAGGCTATGTTGAATGTGTTCACGCGGCAGACTCCGCGCTTCCGTTTGTGGGGGTCTCTTCTTCAGTTGTCAGCCTGAGGAAAATCTCCTCTAGCGACATGGTGACAGCCTCCAGGCGATGCAACTCCCATCCTGACTCGACTACCTTCTGTGCGAGCGCGGCCCCTATTTCCACGCCTGACTCCGACTCCACCCGGTACTGGGGGATCTCTCCGCGCTGGATGTTAACGCGATTCACGGTCTCCACACCCGGCAACTCGGTCAAGACACCGATAACTTCCTGCTGCGGCCCTTTCACCTGCAAGTCGACTCGCTCACGTCCGAGCAGCCTATGCGCCAGGTTGGCTGGCTCGTCTATTGCGACTATATGGCCTTCGTGAATCACGATCACTCGCTCGCAGATCTGGCTCACCTCGGGAAGAATGTGCGTGCTGACGATCAGAGTTTGATCACCCCCGAGATCCTTGATGAGCTGACGTGTCTCGATCACCTGTATTGGGTCGATTCCGATTGTGGGCTCGTCCAGCACGAGCACGTCTGGCTCGTGGATGATCGCTTGTGCGATTCCAACGCGCTGCCGGAACCCCTTCGAAAGCTTGCCAATTATCGAGGTGAAGTAGTCTTCAAGATGACAAATGTCTACAACGTCATCAATGCGCGTCCTGATCCGTGCCGAGTCCATCCCTCTGATTTTGCCCATGTAGTCAAGGTACTCTCGCACGGTCATTTCTGTGTACAGGGGGACCGTCTCAGGTAGATAGCCGATGTGGCGACGTGCATCTAGAGACTCAGTCACTATATCGTACCCTGCGACCGTAGCGCTGCCTTCGGTTGGCGGGAGGAAGCCGGTGATCACCTTCATTGTAGTCGACTTCCCAGCACCGTTAGGTCCCAGGAAGCCAACGATTTCCCCAGGCTCAACTCTAAATGAAATATCGGTAATTGCGGGGAAGTTACCAAAGTATTTGGTTAAGTTATTGACTTCGATCATTCGGCTCTATTACCTGTTGGATAATTACTCTCAAGCTGGGGGGCACCTAAATACCCCTGCTACCCATACTGTTACGTATGTCCACTCGCTTGAGATTCACATGTGGACGGCTACAAAAACCATGGGGATTCTAATTCAAGCGCTTCCGTCCTTTCAAGGCAGGTTGTCCGGGCTTCCTGTCGGGTGCTAAGCTAATGGCCCAAACCGGTGTGTGCAGTCCCGTTTAGACTAACGCGATCAAGACACCACTTTTCGCTGGAGACACTCTCGTTGCACCTAGTGATCGACGGTTTTCAGGCCGACCAATCGTCCCTTAAGGACGTGGATCTCGTCCACGATTTCCTGGATTGGTTCCCTGACCGTATCGGAATGACCCGGATAGCGCCACCCCAAGTGTACACATACCGGAGTCGTAAAGACGAGGACTGGGGAGTCTCGGGCTTTGTCCTTATCGCTGAAAGCCACATTACGGTACATACGTTTCCAGACCGGTCATACCTGAACGTCGACATCTTTTCATGCCGCGAGTTCGATTCAGATGAGTCGCTCGGCATTGTCAAGAAGTGGTTCGGCCTGGAGCGTACCGAGAGTCGGGTGCTCGATAGAGGGCTCGAGTACCTGGACACAGGCGAAGCGTACACGGGCATGGTACGGGAACGGCTCAGCCTTCAGCCATCCAAGGGGCCCAGGTGATCTCCATACCGTTGCAGTATGCCTGGCAGACCTTTCTCGACACTCCGCCGGAGGAGCATGTATACGAGACAGCACGTTTCGTTGTGATCCCAGTCCCCTACGACGGAACTACTTCATTCCGCACAGGCTCTCGGTATGGTCCAGCCTCGATCATCGATGCGTCACGTCACCTTGAGGACTTTGACGTAGAGCTTCGATGCGATCCATCCTTGTCTGGAATATACACGTTGCCGGAAGTTACTCCAGACGCCTCCGGCCCGGACCGAGTTGTGAGTCAGGTGTGTGACGTCGTCGCGGACGCACTCGGGGGCGCTAAGATACCCGTGCTGATCGGTGGCGAGCACACGATAGCCCTGGGCGCCGTGAGAGCGTGTGCCGAAACTCATGGGGACCTATCCGTTCTCTACCTGGACGCTCACGCCGACCTAAGGGACTCTTACATGGGCACGAGATGGGGACACGCATCGGTCGCCCGGAGGATAGTTGAGATCTGTCCGACCGTGGAAGTTGGTGTCAGATCCATTAGCGAAGAGGAGTTCGAGTTCGCTAAGAGCGCTCCGGGCCTATCGGTGCATTTCTGGCCCCCGGATGAGCCGGAACAGGAGTTTTACGAGGCTGTGTGCAGGCAGCTGTCATCGCATGTCTATGTTTCGATTGACCTGGATGTTATGGATCCTTCTATCATGTCAGCAGTGGGGACCCCTGAGCCTGGAGGCATGAGCTGGTGGGACCTGACCGGCCTGATTCGGGCTGTGTCTCGCAACTCCCGCATTGTCGGATTCGACATTGTTGAGCTTAGTCCAGAAGAGGGGCCTGTAGCGTGTTCGGCCACGGCGGCCAGGCTGGCATACAAGGTCATGGGGTACACCCTGACGGGATGAGGCGAGGTACGCTACAATTGGATGCGCTTCATCGTGTGCCTTTGCAGGCAGTGACTCTAGGATTCCCACAATGGTAGCCACCGACAGGCTGATCTATATGGACCACGCCGCCACAACCCCGGTTCGTCGGGAAGTTGTGCAGGTGATGTTGCCGTACTTTTCAGAGAACTTTGGCAACCCGTCAAGCATCTACGAAATGGCCCAGCAGAGCAGGGGAGCTGTCGATCAGGCTCGGAGGACAATTGCCCGAGCGCTTGGGTGCCGCAATAGTGAGGTCGTATTTACATCAGGAGGCACCGAATCGGACAACGCCGCGGTTAAAGGGGTTGCCACCGCGCTTCGGAACATTGGCAACCACCTCATTACGTCGAGCATAGAACACCATGCCGTGCTTCATGCTTGTCACCAACTGGAACAGTTCGGCTTCGATGTCACGTACCTTCCGGTGGACGAGTTCGGCCTGGTCGATCCCAAAGACGTGGCCAGAGCAGTGACAGAGCGTACTACTCTCGTGAGTGTCATGCTCGCGAACAACGAAATAGGCACCATCGAGCCAATCGCTGAAATCGCTGCCGCTGTGGAACGGGAAGCCCGTAGCATCGGGCGCAGAATATATTTCCACACCGACGCGGTCCAGGCCGTGGGGGCGATCGATGTTAATGTCAGAGACCTGGGAGTTGATCTTCTCAGTCTGTCCGGCCACAAGCTGCACGGTCCCAAGGGGGTCGGTGCGCTCTATATCAAGCGAGGGACTCCGTTCGAGCCTCTGATTCTGGGAGGTGGACAGGAGCGGGAGAAGCGGTCAGGAACCGAGAATGTGCCGTCGATTGTTGGTTTGGCGGAAGCCGTACGGCTTGCCGAACTGGAACGGTCCGAGATCTCGCCGAGATTAGTCTGGCTCCGCGACAGAATCATCAGTAGTGTCTATGAGCGCATTCCAGACGCGAAGTTGAACGGCCATCCGGTCCGCAGGCTGCCTAACAACGTCAATATCTCGTTCGAGAGCGTAGAGGGTGAGCCGATTTTGCTCGGATTGGACTTCGCAGGCATTTGTGCGTCCAGCGGTTCGGCCTGCTCGTCTGCAAGTCTTGAGCCATCGCACGTGCTGATGGCCATTGGACTTCCAGCGGATCTGGCGCAGGGTAGCCTGCGTATCACCATTGGAAGGGAAACAACCGACGAGGACGTGGAGTATATGATAGAGACACTGACCAATCTGGTAGGAAGGCTTAGGGCCATGCCCTCGCTTTCGAGTGTCTAGCGCACCCAGGTATGTAACCTTGTTGCTTCAAAAACATCCCAGCTATGCTAAGGCTAGTTCACCATCCAAATTGAGATTCTTTCAACTTCCTGTTCCTGTCTTTTTATTCTCTCTAGTAGCTGTCCTGCTGTCCGTGGCATGTTCAAGTGAACCGGATATCGTGGCGGTTAGAGGCCGCAGTATCGAGATTCACGCAGAACGGCCTGTTGTGCTCGAAAAGGTGTCGTACTCCACAGGGAATGGTGAACACCGAGTGCTGAGACCACGAGCTTCCAACCGACAGCTAGCGGCGGTTCTAGTCACTGTGGTCAACAGGACGAGTACGGTGATGCCTCTGCTCGTGGACCCTGAGGCTGCGAGACTGGGAGACCGTCGAGGTGAGCGGATTGTGGCGCTTGACCCGTTCGAACGATACGGGACTGTCGATGTAGCCGACGCGAAAGAGGACAAGTACGCTCCCCTGCTATGGGGTGATATCCCGCTGGACCGCAATTTCCAGGTCCAGGGTTGGCTAATATTTGACGTACCCAAGGGTCTTACACTCGGAACGCTCTGGTGGGATGAGGTGGACGAGGTCGTCGCAGACTTCGTGGAATACCGCAGACGTTAGCCTGTTCCACATCTCTTGACACAGTTCTCTTGGTGGTCCAACTTTCTAGCGAGCGGACTCGCGCCAATATGAACCTGTCGCAACGGCTCAACATCCAATATAATGACTATGAAGGTCTGTTAATGGAAGAGCCTGAATGGAGAACTAAATGGCACATGCAGTAGAGATCACCGACGCCACGTTTGAAGAGGAAGTTGTCAATGCTGATATTCCGGTCGTCGTCGACTTCTGGGCGGAGTGGTGCGGTCCTTGCAAGATGATTGCGCCGATCGTAGAGGAATTGGCGGGGGAGTACGCGGGCAAGGTGAAATTCACCAAGCTGGACGTTGATTCCAACCCCAAGACCGCAATGCAGTTCGGTATTCGTGGAATACCATCGCTTCTCATCTTCAACGAAGGTAAGGCAGTCGACCAGGTGGTCGGCGCAGTCCCAAAGTCCATGCTTAAGAAGAGGGTGGACGAGGCGATCGCTTAGCCTTAGCTCATGGAAGGCCAGCCTAACGATCAGCTTGGCGAAGAAATTGCAAACGGCTGACTCTGGGCCACATTTCATTCTCGGGAGCGGATAGGGCCTGGTGGCTCTCGCGGTCTTCAAAACCGTCCGGCGGCAACCCCGCGGTTGGCGTGGTGGGTTCGACTCCCTCTCGCTCCCGCCAGCAATATCAGCGGACCCAATCAATGCGGCCGCTTCCTATTTCGGGAGCGGCCGCATTCAGTTTCAGGCGAGTCCATAGTGTGAGACTTACCTCACACTACCGGTGGCTACTTTTGGGCGAGAAGTATGGACAGTACGTCCGGCGCAGCCGTTGCGGCTATATCCCGGAGTTGCTCCATGGTCCTGCTACCCAGAGGATGGGGTACCACCGCGTAGGGATAATCAGGGACGCCGCCGAGTGCCGCCATCGCGTCTGCGCTTGTAATGAATGGTTCGGTGCAGATCACGGCAGTAGGGACTCCGCGCCGTTCCAGGGTCAGTCCGTCGTGCACACTGCACGATGAGCAGGACCCTCAATCGCCTGACGACGTGACGACCACATCGCACTCATCGACAAGTTCGTCGATGATGTCCTCTGGACAAGGGCGAGAAGCGTTGTGCTTGTTGCGTTCCACAATTCCTCCGAACTCGAACCTGTCGGCCAGCACGTCGTAAATGGCGGTCAGCATCTCCTCTGAATTCAGTTTGCCGTTAGCCAGCAGTCCGATTGTCAGGCCGTCCAAAGTCGTGGGACGATCAGCGACGACCCCTTCTGCCGGTAGCGGCTCTACCGTCGGATCCAAAACTACGAGTCCTGTAGAACTGGTCATTGGTGTCTTCCTCCTTCTACCTACTAGATTAACTTTGTCACGGATTTCGATCCCGTTCCTCCGCTCCACAGAGGTATCACGCAGGAGAATGCGCCGGCCCCTCCTCCGGCTACAGCGATCGAGATGCCGTCAGCGCTGGTAACCGAGTGCAGGCTGCCTTCGGGTGGGCCGACAGAGTCTCGAATATACCGTCCGGCCGAACGCCACTCATCGATAGGGCGCTTGGCCGAATCATGGAGGAAATCTCGGATCCGCTCCTTGCTCCACCCGGCGCGCTCCAGGTTACCGACATGTTCGGGACAGAGTACGACTACGATCTCTCCCTGGTTCCAACCGCCTCCTCCGGCAAACATCGCTTCACGGAACGATACCAGGATTTCCTCCGGCCGTTGAAAAGCGTGGTTGTCTACCTGGATAGGGGAGAGCGCGGCAAACAGAGAGATGGTGCTCTGATCCTTTGCGAACCCTCTGTCGGTCTGGAACGGCTCCCAGGGGGAGATGTCCTCGGCCTCAGCCATACACCATGTAAACTTGCCTGGATGTCCCAGCGTAGCCTTGTCTATCTCGCCCGACTGCGACCCCGTGGCATTGATTATGACCAGACGAATCGCGCGTCCGATGGTGGCATTCGCCCTATGACCGGGGCCGAAGACACTAACCCCTGAGTTCAGCCCGATCTCCTGGACGATCGGCCCGTTTACGATTGCAAGCACGGCCGCTCCCTGCGTGCTCGCCGTAATAGCGTGCAGGTTGAACTGAGGCTCGCACATGGCTTCAACGGCAGCGGCGACGATACTGAAGTACTCGGGCTTGCATCCCGCCATGACGGTATTGACTGCCACCTTCTCTGCTGTGATCACTCGGCCCTTTGTAGGCTCAGTCCCTAGTATGTCCGACGGGCTGCGGCCCGCTGCGTCCAGACAGGCCGAAACCAGTTCCGGGGTAGGTGGGATGATCGGGAGTCCGTCCGTCCATCCCCGGTCCATGTATTCTTCTACGACTTCGTTCCAAGAGTCGAACTCAATTCGGTTCGAGCTCAACTGCGTGTCCGTCATTTCGAGCCTTTCTAAGGTACTTCGAGGCGATTATATGAAGCGTTGAAGTATCGGTCAATCCGGGGTCAAGGTGGAAGACATGGCCCTGAATTCCACACTTGGGGGCCATGTGCTAGACTTGCGGCGATACACGCAATCGCCTGGGCAAAAGCGGAGGTATCGATTGGTAGACGTCGAAACGTCCAGGTTCGCCCCCGTTCCAAACTTAGTCAATGGGGCTGAGCCGAGATTCGCGCACCCCAGTGAGCAGGAATTCGCCAGAATTCTGGACTTCTACGGACTCCGCTGGGACTATGAGCCGCTCTCATTCCCACTTCAGTGGGATGGTGACCGTGCCGTCGAGATGTTGACTCCCGACTTTTATCTCCCTGATCTGGGCCTCTATCTTGAGTTGACTACGATGAAGCAGTCGCTGGTCACTCAAAAGAATCGCAAGATCCGGCGTTTGCGTCATCTGTACCCTGAGGTGAACATCAAGCTACTTTATCGCAGGGACTTCCACCGGCTTCTCGCCAAGTTCGGGTTCGGCCCGCTCGTCGAAACCGATCTGCCAGGGATATCCCGCGTCCTGTACACCGAGCGTCAGATCCAACAGAAGGTGCAAGAGCTAGGCAGGCTTATCTCGCGAGACTATGTCGATCGACGACCGGTTCTGATTGGTGTCCAGCGAGGCATGGTCTGCTTCATGGCCGACGTCATGCGCCACATCTCACTGCCTGCGAGAATGGACTTCATGTCGATTTCGAACTATGCAGGTGAGCATGGACCGGACATCAGGATAACCAAGGAGCTCGACCTAGACATTGACGGTTCGGACGTCATACTCATAGAAGATATTGTGGACACCGGCATGACGCTAAACTGGCTCATTGCGCAATTGCGATCGCGTCGGCCGACAAGCGTGGAGGTCTGTGCGCTGCTTGACAAACGCGCCCGGCGAATCGCCGACGTGGACATCGAGTACGTAGGATTCGAGGCCCCAGACGAATTCCTAGTTGGCTATGGACTCGACTACATGGAGTCCTACCGAAATCTGCCATTCATCGGAGTGCTGAGGCCGGTAGGGACTTGAGGTAAAACAGAACGCCCCAACAGGCTTCGCCTATCTGCCTTCCGCTCTCCCGATCTCGGCGGGTGGGCCGCCGCTACCGGGATAGCCTCGCGCATTCAGCTCGGTCCATTGGGACGTACTTCAACTCTACCGCCAGTATATCTACGTGTCAACCCGGTTTTGGTGCTTATTTTCGCCGATTTGTCGATGGGCCACTCAGCGTTGACACGGCTGAAGCGGCAGCGAATCTGTTGGTACCATTTGTGGACTGCTTTAGAGAGTTAATCCAAGGAGGCACCTGAATTGAATCGCAGCAGCGGGCCGGGCCTGATCCCTCGGAGGGTCCTGTTCGGCAATTCTGAACGCGACTTCGTTAAGGTCAGTCGCGATGGGACGCGCATCGCATTTCTCGCTCCACTTAACGGGGTTATGAACGTGTGGGCAGCGCCCCTTGATGCAATGAATGAAGCTGGTGCTGTTACAAACGACGCTGAGAGGGGAGTGTCTTTCTACATCTGGCCATATAATCCAGAATACATTCTTCACGTCCAGGACACCGCTGGGGATGAGAACTGGCATCTCTATGCGACGCACTTGAGCACGCTGGAAACGAGGGACCTTACTCCCTTTGAGGCCATCCACGCCCGCGTGTTGGGGCTCTCGCCGAGGCACCCAGATGAGATTCTGATAGAAATCAACGATCGTGACCCGCGTCTGCATGACATCTACAGAATCAACGTGGTCACTGGGGAGTCCTTACTGATTCTGGAGAATGACATTGATGCTGCATGGTTCGTTGCCGACCAGGACATGAACGTCCGGCTCGCCAAGGTGTCAATGCCAGATGGCGGGTCCCAGGTGCTTCACCGTGAGGCTTCGGGCGACTGGCGCAAACTCATGAAAGTCGGACCCGAGGACGAAATTTCAACCCACCCGATCGGGCTCGACTCGACTGGGCGCTTGCTGTACATGATTGACAGCAGGAATCGTGACACCGCTGCCCTGGTGGAACTGGACTAGGAGGCAGATACGAGCCGATCGGTGACGACTTCGAAGGACCTTCTGTTACAGTTGTCACTGGTGAGATCGAAGTGCCTGGCTTGGCTGAGCATCCAGCAGTTCAAGCCAAATGATCCAGAGAATCCAAGAGGACTAGTTTATGGTAACCGCCACTCCGACCCTTACAACCATCAACAAGACCGAGGCACGAGCTACGAAGGGAATGGTCGCTACAAAAGACATTCACGCTACCAGGGCGGGCGTGCAGATGCTTGAAATGGGCGGCAACGCAGTTGACGCAGCGGTTGCGGCATGTTTCGCCATCGGCGTAGTAGAGCCGATGTCCAGCGGAATCGGCGGAGGAGGGTACTTGGTCTACCAGGTAGGCGACAGGGGTGGCGTGGTCGGCTTCCCGATGAAGGGCCCTCTGGCCGCTCAGCCGGACATGTACGAGCTTTCCGGAGAGGCGGCAGTCGGCAACTTCGGCTGGGCCGGTGTGGTCAACGACGAGAACCTTGATGGGGCCCGCTCGATCGCAGTCCCGGGCGCCGTGGCAGGTTTATGCGAGGCCCACAGACTACTTGGCAATTTGCCTCTAAAAGAGGTGTTAGCACCAGCCGTATCTCTGGCCAGGGAGGGTCACTCGCCTGGATGGCACAATATGTATTCCCTCGGACTCATGGCCTCGAGGCTCTTCGAGTTCGATGCGCTTCGCAACGTGTTCATGCCCGACGGGAGGCTGCCGGCAGGCGACCTGACCAGTCCGGCACTCCTCCGCCAGCCTGATCTCGCAGACGTGCTGGAGGCGATTGGACGCGAAGGTCCCGAAGCGTTCTACTCCGGTGACATTGCTCGTGCAATCGCGTCCGACATCCAGGCCAACGGCGGAATCGTCTCAGAGCGAGACCTCTCAGAGTATCGACCGTTCGTGTGGGACTCTGGCCTTGAGTTTGGGTACCGCGGTCACACGGTCAGGGTGCCTCCCTTCGCCTGCGCGGGAACAACTTCGGCGATGACTCTACGGCTGTTGGATGGATTCGACGTCAGTTCAATGGGGCACAACTCCGCTGACGCGCTCCACGCTTACATCTACGGCGCTCGACTGGCGTACGTAGATCGGTTCACCTATATGGCTGATCCTGCATTCATCAGTGTCCCATGGCAGGGCTTGGTCTCTGACGGCTACTCTGACCAGCGACGCAGTCTAATTGACGCTCATCGTCTGGGCAAGGTCCAGGCGGGAGATCCGTGGGCTTTCGATGACGGTGTTCCTGGCGATAGGATGGAGGCGAGTGCCCCGGTATTGGACTCTGGTACTACCCACCTTTGCGCAGTGGACGCTGATGGCAACGGCGTGTCGCTTACCAACACGCTTATGGCTGGCTTCGGCTCTGGATTCGTCCCCAGGGGGACCGGAGTAGTTATGAACAATGGCATGATGTGGTTCGATCCGATTCCCGGTCGAATCAACTCAATCAATCCAGGGAAGTACCCGTTGAACAATATGACGCCCGCGCTGGTGCTTGGGAAGGATGGCGTCCGCTTGGCGGTAGGCGCCTCAGGAGGACGGCGGATTACGAACTGCGTGACCCAGTTGATCTCAAAGGTCGTCGACTTCGGCATGGGGCCGCAGGAGGCAATTGACTCGCCCCGAGTGGACTGCTCTCTGCCGGTCACCAGCGTCGATCCGAGAATGCCCGCAGACGTCGTTGCAGAGCTAGAGGCGAGGGGACACCGGATCTACGTCATAGGCGACAACCACGTCCAGGGGGGATTTGCCAGCTTCGCTAGCCCAGTCGCCATTGTGCGAGACGGAGACGCGAGCTTCCGCGCAGGCGTGGACACGTTTCACTCAGCTTACGCAGAGGGGCTATAAGCTAGATTGGAGAATCCCAGCAGGGGATTCACACTTCCCAGGAAATCACTCCCTGCCTCACGGGTCTTGCTCCTTTGATTCGGTAGCCTTGGTCATGCTGCTCCAGGTGGTCATTGACCAACGACTCCAACCTGGCGCGGGCATCGGAGTCTTCGCCAAGGAACAGTCTGCCGCTCAATTCGTCGACTGCCGCTTCGACTGACTCGAACGACTGCGCCCTCATGGAAGTCAACATGCGCACACTTGGATAGATGTCCATTTCCCATAGCACGTTCATCAGCTCTGGGAGGGCTGGCAAGTTGATGCGCTGCTCCCCATGCACCGGCTCCCACAGCGGCGCAAGGCTTGACTGCGGCGAATCGACAAACGATAGCAGGACTACGATGCGTCGGGCGTGGGAGGTCAGCTTTTCCAAGAACGGTCTTATGTCCGCAACGCCGTATACGACGTGAGCACAAAGAACGATGTCTGCGGTTTCGACAGCCGCTGTTTCCCAGTCTGACAAGACGGTCTCGACGTTGGATAAACCTGCCTCTGAGGTTGCCTCGTGAAGTTGCGCCAACATGGATTCGGACGGCTCGACCACCGTCACCGATCGGGACCTGAGTGCCAGCGGGACCGCATATCTGCCAGCCCCGCCCCCTACGTCAAGAACTGTCGAGTCCGCGGTGACCAGCTCGGCAATCGCATTGAGCGCCTCGTCGTCAGTCCGGTGCGGATCGGCCCTGAACATCGGGGCCAGAGACCTCCAAAAGTCCCCCTGTCGCCACGACTCGTCCATTACCCTCAAGGACTGCGCGTGGTGCGATTCAACTCTGCGTTTCCACGATTCTGCCGCCGGAGTTACCATTGCTGACTTCACCTGTTCGCTGCCTCTCTAATCACATTTGGATTGTAGTAAAACCGTGGCGTCTGAGTTTAGCCGAAACCAATTCGATTGGCTCGGTTTTCAGCTCTGTAGCCTTGCGTTGAGGTGCCAGAAGTAGTAGATTCTTTGCATAGACTCAGCAAATTCTAGAATCGTTCAAAAAAGGGAGCGTTTCAATGGTTTCGCAGAATGGCAACCGCGACAAGGCACTAGTAGTCGTTCAGCTTTCCGGTGGGAACGACACCCTCAACACTGTCGTACCTTACAACGATGGTCTCTACTACGATTTCAGGCAGACTGTGCATCTGAATGGCGACGAAGTCCATCCGATCAGCGACGATCTCGCGTTCAATCCAACTATGGGGCCGATCAAGCGTCTGTGGGACGAGGGGAAGGTAGCAGTCATTAATGGCATAGGCTATCCGAACCCGAACAGGTCTCACTTCCGATCCATGGACATCTGGCATACAGCAATGCCTGATGACATCGGACGAGAAGGATGGCTCGGCAGGGCGACGCGCGAACTGGATCCGAACGGAGACAACGTTCTTTCTGCTGTTAACTTCGGCAGGGGACTCCCGCGAGCGCTGGGTGTCCGGGGCGTGCCTGTGGCTTCTGTGGGCAACCTCGAGACGTACGGGCTGTTCCCGGACGTCGAGGACGAATTCATGCGTAAGTATGCGCTAGAAGCGTTTGCCAAGATGTACGGCGGCGCGCAGGGCAGGGACGCTGTCATGGATTTCCTCGGCCAGACAGGTACGGACGCGCTGAAGGGCGCCGATATTCTCAGGACCGCTCCCGCGCAGTACCAGTCGTCGATTGAATACGCCGCCAACCCAATAGCTCAAAGCCTCAAGAGCGTCGCTCAGGTCATGTTTGCTAACTTGGGCACCAGAGTCTTCTACACACAGCACGGCAGCTTCGATACCCATTCAGGTGAGCTTATCAGCCATGCAAAGCTGTGGGAGGAGGTCGCTGGCGCAATCGGGGATTTCTACGACGACCTCAGAGAGCATGGTCGCGAGAACGACGCAGCGATCTTAGTCTTCTCCGAGTTCGGCCGTCGCATAAAGGACAACGGGTCCGGCACGGATCACGGCTCCGGAGGAACTGCCTTCGTCATCGGCGGCGACGTGATAGGTGGGCTGTATGGACAGTACCCTTCAATCGCGCCCGATATGCAGTTGGAGGGCGATCTGCACTTCAATAACGACTTCAGGATGACCTACTCGACGCTGCTCGATCGTTGGTTCCACATCGACCCCGAACCGATCGTCAACGGCAGATTCGAGCAGTTCGACTTCCTGCCCGCCTAGTGACAGCAACGAATTCATACGCAGGAGGAAAGTGCAGATGACTACAACAGCAGACATTGCGCTGATGGCCCATCTCATGCGACGCGCCGGATTCGGTGCAAGCCGCGAAGAGCTTGAGGAGAAGGCGGTCAGGGGATACGAGAACGTCGTTGAAGACCTGCTGCACCCTACCGATAACCGCGACAACCTTCCCGATGACCTGATCCGCCGCTATCATGTCGACCAGTCTGAGCTGCGCCAATTGGACGGCGCGGGCGCGTACTGGATGTACCAGATGATTACGACCAATCATCCCCTTGAGGAGAAGCTGGCGCTATTTTGGCACGGCCTGTTTGCGACCGGCTACTCCAAGCTGAATCAGGCGCGGGCGCTTTTGAATCAGGTCGAAATGTTCAAGCGGACGGGGTTCGGCAGTTTCAGGGACATCCTGATCGAGTTGTCCAAGGACCCGGCCATGATTATCTGGCTGGACAACAACGACAATCACGATGGCGCCATCAATGAGAACTACGGTCGAGAGCTGCTGGAGCTATTCTCGATGGGAATCGGCAACTACAGCGAGGACGACATAAAAGAGGCGTCCAGAGCGTTCACTGGCTGGACGCTCAAGAACGCCGAATACATGTCCATGCGCGCCATGAAGGACTCGATCTGGCCGTACGGTCGCATCGCGTGGCACTTTGAGTACCGCGAGGGCGATCACGATACTGGGGAGAAGCAGTTCCTGGGTGAGCGCGGAGAGTTCGATGGCAGTGAGATAGTGGACATCATCTGCAAGCAGGACGCGACCGCACGGTTCGTCTGCACGCGGCTGTTCCAGTTCTTCGCCGCCGACGAGGTGGACGAAGAGGGTGAAGCTGCCATCGAGCAAATGATGGCTTCGTACTTCGAGTCGGACTACGAGATCAAGGCGGTCCTGAGAACCCTATTCAATTCGGAATACTTCAAGGGCGACTCGGCCCGTTATGCGAGGGTCAAGGCTCCGGTCGAGACCGTAGTGGGCGCGGTCAAATTGGCGGGATCGTACCGCACGCCGACGCTAGGCGTGAACCAGCTCGCTAACCAGGCGTTCTTCATGGGGCAGGGACTGCTCCAGCCGCCCACAGTAGAGGGATGGCACGAAGGGATTGAGTGGATCGACAGTGGGGCGCTGGTGGAACGGGTCAATTTCGCCGCCAAAGAGCTTGGCAATCCGTCCAACCCAGGTGTTCGCGCCATAGCGGACAGGCTGGCTCGCGACGGTGGCGCCGAGCAGTCTCCCGCCGAGCTGGTCGACGGCTGTCTGGATCTGATGGGCCCGCTCGAGGTCGAAGCCGACACGCGCAGCGCGATGGTTGAATTCGCTTCGCAGCTCGGCGAGATCGATCTGGAGGCTGAAGAGTCCGTGCAGACTGTCGCCAACGTCATGCGCCTGATCGCATCCTCGAAAGAGTACCAACTGGCCTAGGCAAGCCGCTAGATGCCTTAAGTGACCATGAGCCGGTGTTAAAAGACGCCGGCTCATTGGTGAATTCTTTGTGAGAAGCGAACGGACGGGGAAGACAACGTGACCACACAGGAGAGCGCATCCACGCTCAGCTTCGACTACGTCAAGACGATCGGCATAGTCAACAACGGCAACAACGGCCGCGGTTTCGCCAATCCCTACGACATCGCTTTCCGCCCCGACGGGCGTATCTTCGTCTTGAATCGCTGCGACCCTGCCCGCGCTTCGGCCATTAGGGTCGGTGTGTGCAACCTCGACGAGGACTACCTGTACGAGTTTGGCAATGGCTACGGTCAGGACGATGGACAGTTCATCTGGCCGGTGGCGATGGTATTCGATAGCCACAACCATCTGTTCATAACTGACGAGTACAACAACCGCGTCTGCGTGTACGACGCTGATGGCAAGTTCGTGTCCCAGTGGGGCGAGGGCGGCTCAGATCTTGGTAAGTTCGATGGTCCCGCGGGTATTGCGATCGACTCCCAGGACAACGTCTACATAGCAGACCAGCAGAACGGTCGTGTCCAGAAAATGACCACCGATGGAGCGTTGATTGCCGCATGGGGCGAACCCGGATCAGGCAATGGACAGTTCGATCTGCCTTGGGGCGTCGGAGTCGGTCCAGACGATTCGGTTTACGTCGCTGACTGGCGGAACGATCGGGTTCAGAAGTTTTCTCCTGACGGGGACTACCTTCAGACCATCGGGTCTTCTGGCAGGGGCTTCGGTGAATTGAGTCGACCCGCGGGCGTCGCGGTGGACTCCGACGGGGTCATTGCCGTGGCGGACTGGGGCAATGAGCGCATCCAGGTGTTCGCGCCGGACGGCTCGCCCAAGACAACGCTCCGAGGACAGGCGACGGTCTCCAAGTGGGCCGAGGACTATTACTCGTCCAACCCGGAGGAGTGGGAGCTCCGACAGATATCCGACCTGGTGCCTGAAGACCTTCCTGAGCATCTACAGACGCCATACCACACATCCTCGCAGGTCGAGCCGTACTTCTGGGGACCGGTTGCTGTCCGCCTGGACGCGAATGACCGGATGTACGTGGTAGAGACCAACCGGCACCGCTTTCAGGTGTACCAAAAGTCATCCTGACGGCGTCCTTCGTCTCCGACAACGGTGACCGCCCCTATGACGGGGGCTGAATTAACTCGACGTAGTTCCCCTCTGGATCTTGGATGTAGCAGATTCCGCGTCTCTTGCCATCCGGCATCTCGTGGAAAAGCGGGTCGGTCACAAACCGGATTCCCTGCTTCTTGAGCTCGGACGCAAGCTCACCCAAATCCGTGACATTGAAACAGATGTGTGCCGATCCGAGCTGATGTCTGTGCAAGTGTCCCTCCGGACTGGGCGGGTCGATGAAGTGCACGAGCTCGAGTGCATGCTCCCCGTCTGGATTGCCCACGAACACTAGCGTCCTGCGGGCACCTGGTATGCCAGTGTGGTCTCCCTCTGGCGGCGCGACACTGTCCACCTCCCGCATTACGCTAAGGCCCAATGTGTCTCTATAGAATGCCACCATGGCTTCTATGTCCTTGACGACGAATCCAGAGTGATTGAATCCAGTTATCATGTTTCTCCTCCCGGCGTTGAGTTCACCGAGTCTACTCCAGTAGTCACACGCCAACAACTCACGTTGCATCGCCGTGATCCCGCGTGTATCCTTCCACGATAGATAGAAAAAGGCATCTGCAGCGGGACGGGAACGACAACGTGACTGAACGATTTAGACCGCCTTGGGTTAATGCGACTCTGAGCCGCTTGGATTCATGGATCACGTGGGGTGTGGCGGGGATCGCTATCGGTCTGGCCCTCGGGGTTACCACTGTCTCCGTGTGGTTGGTTGCAATCGGACTGGGCGTGTTCGTCGCCTACTTGGCGCTACATGGTCCGGCCCGTAGAGAGACGGAAGGCGGCCTTTTCGCCTGCGGCAGCATGTTCATGATAGCGTGGATAGCTGGATTCGTAATCAGGGGGCTGCTTCTGTGATCCGAGTCGCGACCAATGTGCCTCAGGATGTTGCTGACATTGGACTGGGTCACCTATGAGCCGATCTCCCGATCGGGCCCGGGTACAACTGTTTGTTACCTGCGTCGTCGACCAGTTCTTCCCTGAGGTGGGCGAGGCAGTCGTAAGTGTGCTCCGTGATCTCGATACAGAAGTCGAGTTTGATCCGTCTCAGACTTGCTGCGGTCAGCCCGCGTTCAACTCCGGATTCTGGAACGAGGCGCGACCTGTTGCCCGGAGGCTCCTGGGCCAGTTGGATGCCTCTGTACCCGTGGTGGTGCCTTCGGGTTCATGCGCTGCGATGATCCGCAACTACTATCGTGAATTGTTCGCGGATGATCCGGTAAATCTTGCCCGCGTGAATGCGCTGGCCCGAAACGTCTATGAATTCAGTGAGTACGTCGCGGACAGAATCGGTCTCGCACGGATTGAGTGCCTCTTGCAGAGGTCCGATTCAGAAGTCACGGTGACTTTCCATGAATCTTGCCACGCCAAGCGGGAGCTGGGTATCGATAGACAGCCGAAGTCTCTGATCGACGCAATCCCCGGCCTAAGGCGCGTCGAAATGGAGCAGGCGGAAGTGTGTTGCGGGTTCGGAGGAACGTTCGCGGTGAAGTACGCAGACATCTCAGGGGCCATGTTGCGCGACAAACTCGATGCCATCGAAGCAAGTGGGGCAGATGTGGTAACCGCGTGCGACACGAGTTGCCTGATGCACATCCTTGGTGGTCTCCAGCGTCGTAACAGTGCAGTTCGCACCGCCCACGTAGCCGAGCTTATCGCGCAAGGAATCAAGGGAGCATAGGGCTTGGAGCCACGTACTAGCAACTTCAGGCAGGGCTCAGCCAGCGCCTTGGCGGACGCCCAGGTTCAGCGCAATCTCGAAGGTCTCTACTCTGGGTTCCACAGCGCGCGACTCGCCGCCTCGGCTGCGACGTCGCATTGGGATGAGCTACGGGACCGTGGACGCCTGATAAAGTCGCACGTAATCGAAAACCTCGACTACTATCTCGAACAGCTTGCCCAGAACGTAGAAAGAGCGGGTGGCAAAGTCTTCTTTGCTGAAGACGCCAAGGCGGCCTCGGACTATGTTGTTTCCGTTGCTGCCAGTCGTGGAATCGATATGGTGGTCAAGAGCAAGTCGATGCTCTCGGAGGAGATGGGTCTGAACGAACGACTGGAGTCGGAGGGGATAGAACCGGTCGAAACAGACTTGGGTGAATACATCGTTCAGCTGGCCGGGGAAACTCCTTTTCACATAATTGCTCCCGCGATTCACAAGTCTCGTGAGCAGGTGTCTGATCTGTTTGCTGACAAACTCGGAACAAGCAGGATGGAAGATATAGAAGAACTGACGCGAGAGGCTAGACGTCAGCTTAGAGCCAAGTTCATGGCTGCAGGTATGGGCATTTCGGGCGCAAACTTCCTTGTCGCAGAGTCTGGCACCGTCACTCTAGTTTCCAACGAAGGCAACGGCCGAATGTGTACATCGATGCCGAAAGTACACATCGCAATCTCAGGCATGGAGAAGGTTGTTCCCTCGTTGGAAGACCTTGGACTGTTTCTTCGCCTTCTGATCCGGTCGGCCACCGGTCAGATGCTGTCGAGCTATGTAACGACAATAACAGGTCCCAGAGGAACCGAAGAGGAAGATGGCCCTGAAGAGTTTCACCTCGTGATCGTAGACAATGGTCGCTCGCGTCTACTTGCCGACGAGCATCTGCGAGAAGCGCTTTTGTGCCTGCGCTGTGGCGCCTGCCTGAATGCATGTCCGGTATACCGCAAGGTCGGCGGTCACGCCTATGGTTGGGTGTATCCGGGACCAATTGGGGCCATTGTGTCCCCCATGCTGACAGGGCTTTCGGAAGGAAAGGATCTACCTTACGCATCGACCCTGCGCGGCGCGTGCAAGGAGGCGTGCCCGGTCCGCATCGACATTCCCCGAATGTTGCTATATATGCGCAAAGAGTTGACCCAAGGCGATAACTACCCGTCTGAGAAGTCGGTGGATGGCGCTGAGCGTATGGCGATGAAGGCTTGGCGAGCATCAGTATCGTCTGGAGGCGCCATGCAGGCTGCGAACTGGGTTGGGAGAGTCGGCCAGTCGCTAATATCGGGGACTCCCGGTACCTCGAAGTTGCCAGGACCATTGTCTGGATGGAGCGATCACCGGGATGTGCCTGAGTTGAAGGAGTCTTTCAGGTCCCGGTGGCGCAGGCTGAGCGAGGAATGAGTCAGCGAGCCGCGTTTCTGGGCCGAACACGGGGCGCACTTGGCCGCACGGAGCCATTAAACGCTCCCACCAGTGTTCCGCCCTCGGCATTGGGACCTGTAGACAAACTCGATGACCGTGTCGACGCTGTTGAGATGATGGTGCGTTCGGACGCGGATGAGCTAATGGCCGCATTGGCCGGCGCTGCTGAGACTTCAGGATGTAGGGTCGCTCGAGTCGCCAACGTCGAAGACGCGGGTCGATACGTTCTCGACGTCGTGCGAGACCTTGAGGTCAGGTCCGCAGTTCACTCTCTCCACAGGGTAGTACGCGACGCGCTCGGTGGCGACCTGTTCTCGGGAACTGGCATCGAACTAACGCCCATTGCGGCTGATCGCAAAGATGCTTCTGTTGAAGAGAAGTCGCGGGGCAGGCTGCGCGCCGTAATGGCCAACGCGGACCTGGGCATAACTGGCGTGGACTACGCAATCGCCGAGACGGGCACATGCGTCATAGTTCCGACAACTGGGTCCCAGCAGGCTGGTGTCGCTGCTTCCGCCAGTTCACATAGCTCTGGTCGAACGTGGCCAGGTGCTCCCGAGCCTGGACGAGCTGTTTACTCTCCGGCGCAGGGACTTTGTGGGCAGTGAGCTGGGCAGCTACATGAGCTTAATCACTGGTCCGAGTCGAACCGCCGACATTGAGTACAAGCTTGTAACGGGAGTCCACGGTCCCGGCGAGGTCCACATGGTGCTGATAGGGTAGGGGAGCAGGTGCTATGCGTGTGGGTGGCTGAACACCCTGGCGCCAGTCTGCATTAGCCGCAGCATCCTCTCCGTCGTCTGGGTAATCAGATCGGCGGCACGCTCTGAGGCCACTTCCAGCGTCATGGGGCCATTTGGAATAGGCAGGGCTGCGTCGATTCCGTGTTCATGTACCAACTCGTACCTGTCCCCAAGGATGCCGGCGATAGCCACCACCGGTACGCCCAAGCGCTGTGCACGCTGCGCGACTCCTATTGGCGCCTTATTGTAAACAGTCTGGTAGTCCAGGGTACCTTCCCCGGTTATCACCAGGTCCGCCCCTGCAAGCTGTTGCTCGATGTTCACAGTCTCCATGATGATGTCGACGCCCGCCCGCAGCTCCGCATTCAGGAAGGCTACCATTCCTCCTCCAAGCCCACCGGCAGCTCCAGACCCTTGCATAGACTCCACGTCCACACCCACGTCCCTGCGAACGACTTCCGCAAAGTTTGCGAGCGCTGAGTCCAACTCGGTGACCATTTCAGGTGTAGCGCCCTTCTGGGGTCCATAGATAGCCGACGCCCCTTCGGGACCGGTCAGTGGGTTGGTTACGTCGCAGGCAACCATGAATGTAGATTCAGCGATCCGGCTATCTAGTCTAGAGAGGTCGATGTGCTCCAGATCGGCTAGAGCGGCTCCTCCAGGGGGTAGACTGGTCCCACTTCGATTCGTTAGCGAGACTCCCAGGGCTTGTGCCATACCTGCTCCCGCATCGTTGGTCGCGCTACCACCGATGCCAACGATGAACGTGCGGAATCCCTCATCCAAGGCCGTGCCAATTGCTTCTCCAAGCCCGAAAGTAGTCGAATGCATAGGGTCTCTGGCATCGAGGGGGACGAGTGCGAGACCGGATGTGCGGGCCATCTCTATAACAGCGGTAACTCTGTCTCCCAACGCTCCCCATGCGGCCTCTCTACGCTTGCCAAGCGGCCCTGTAACTGAGGTAGTACGCACAGTGCCGCCTGACCCTTCAACCAACGTTTCGAGGGTACCGTCACCGCCGTCGGCAACGGGTACAAGGAAGGTCTCGGCGTCGGGCATCACGTTGAGAACACCGGTCTTGATGGCGATTGCCGCATCCAGTGCGGAGATGCTGCCCTTAAAGGCTTGGGGGGCAATCACAATTTTCATATCAGGAACATTGTAATATACGAAATAGCTCAAGGTGAATCCCCAGTGACATATCGAACATGGACAGCGACCATATTGCAATATGTACTGCGTGTAGAATATGACGATAGCCTAACGGTACTTGCGATATGTTAAAATATGAGACAGTGCATATATGGGGAGGGCTGAATTGCCGCGAGACAGGAACAACCAGCCGACCAGACAACTGTACGCCCAGATCAGGGAGGACGTTTATCTTGCGGCCAAGGCTAGGGCGGCGGAGATGAGGGTCCCTCTGCGTGAGTTCATAGAGAGTGCCCTTGAGTCGGCTCTCAGTGGCGAACAGCAAGACTCCGTGTCTTCCCGTTCAGTGTGGGACGATGAGTATCTCGGAATGCAGTTGCGGCAACCTGTCGGCTCGCCGGTTGAGCTCACATCGGACGAGGCGAAGGCAATCCTGCGGGAAGCAGTGACTGTGGATTAGAAATGTGGACAATTTAGCGCCGCATTCTCAGCCCGAGTCAGGTTGGCCGGGTAAAGCTGGGTCAGGAGCATACAGAGGAACGGTCGGTTTGCGATGAGTAAGAAGGTGATTCTCGATACAGCCGTAGTTAAGGGTGTCTGGACCGGTGGCATAGGCACTCAGTGGCTGGCCCAAGTTGTCAGTGGAGACATTGAAGCCGGAGTGACCGCGTCGTCGTTTGCAGAACTCGTGCGGAGGGCTCCAGACCGGCGCGCCGAGATCCAGTTAATGGCGCTGATGGGTTTGGTCAACGTCTTGGAGCTGACCGGGCAGACCGCCCTAAGGGCAGGGCAGATCGCTCGCGATCTGGATTCCGCGGACCCCGAGGTAATGCTGGGCGCGGTAGTAGCAGCCACGGCACTGGAGAATGGCTTAGCTGTTGCATGTGTCGACGACGAGTTCTATTCAGCTATGGGCTGCCGAATCGCCGAAGTCGACTGACAAACTCCGTTCGCCCGCCCTGGCGAGATTCTGCCGGATACCACAGAGTTGCGGCGCTACTACTACGTCCTTCGCAGACGATGAACGTCCGAACTCTCCGGAATGTGCTCGGCAGCAGTTGCTCAAGCTAGTTTATAATGGACTGGTCGGACACTGTGAGTTGGGATTGCTCGCTCAAGCTCGCCGTACCATGCACTAAGCTGTTACCTTCATCTCAAGTCGATTGGCCACGAGACTATGTCAACGGTCCGCCGAACACTACTGGCATTGATTGTCGTCGCGGCTGTGACCTCCGCTCTTGGAGGTGCGGTCGACGCGCAGGGCAGTGGAACCGTCATGGTTGGTCGGCTAAACACAGAGATAGATCCCGTATCGGCCCGCGTGCTGAGTGGGTGGGTCGAACAGGCTGAGACTCGTGGAGCTTCACTGCTCGTTCTGGAAGTCAATACGCCCGGAGGTCTGCTCAGCTCCATGAGGGATATGTCCGGCACCTTGCTGGACGCAAGGGTCCCTGTCGCTGTAATTGTGACTCCTGCCGGTGCGAGAGCGGCGTCAGCCGGGACATTCATAGTCGCCTCTGGCCACATCGCTGCGATGGCTCCCGGAACTACGATTGGAGCAGCTTCTCCAGTAGATGCGGGTGGAAACGACCTACGAGAAACGATAAAAGCAAAGGTATCACAGGACGCTGCAGCACTTCTCCGAAGTATCGCAGCGCAGCGAAACCGCAACTCAGAGGCACTTGAGAAGACCATATTTGAGGCAAAGTCGTACTCTGCGGAAGAGGCAATTGAGCTAGGTGTAGTGGACACCTACGCAAGGGACATCCATGACTTGCTTGCTCAACTCGACGGTAGGGAGATCGAAGTACACGGGTCGATCTGGAAACTGGAGACGAACCAGGCGACCGTCGAGTATCTTGAACCCACCCCTGTCCAGCTATTCCAGGGATGGTTGGCCAACCCTCAGTTGGTCTTCATACTTCTGGCTATCGGAGGCATTCTGATTCTAGTCGAGCTCGTCAGTCCAGGGGGATGGATCCCTGGCGTGACCGGCGCGGGTCTGTTGCTGCTGGCCTTCTTAGGTCTGGGCAACCTCCCGGTCAACTGGATTGGACTTGCCCTCATTGGAGGGGGCCTTCTGCTTGTATTCATCGAACTTCAGGCCCCTGGATGGGGCGGATTCGGAGCCGCGGGTGGAATTGCCATTGTACTCGGCGGATTCCTTCTCTTCGGCGACTCGAGCGTGCCTGGACTTCCGGCGCCGGATGTCAGAGTCGGATGGGTCGTTCTGGGGGGCACGGCAGGGTTTATCGCCTTGTCCGTATTCGGCCTGTTCCACTTTTCCCGAAAGGCGCGGCACATAGAGGTCGTATCTCGCACTTCGCAGATAGTTGGGCAGACTGGGGCCGTGAGATCTACGCTTGATCCCAAGGGTACGGTGTTCGTCGTGGGCGAGCTTTGGACCGCGGAGTCGGAGTCTGGAGAAACGATCGCCACCGGGGAGGACGTTGTAGTCGCTGAACTTGACGGCGTAACTCTCAAAGTATTGAAGACGAGTAGCTTGGATGCGCTCGAAAGGAGTATCACATGATTCCATATATCAAGATCGTACGTCAGTACGAACGCCTGACCATCTTTACCCTAGGCAAGTACGCTGGGATGCGACAGCCTGGCCTGAACCTACTCTTCTGGCCATTCCATGCGACCACCAAGGTTGATCTCCGTGAAGAGGTCATGGACATCCCGCGCCAGACTAACATCACACTGGACAATGCACCCATCGAAATCGATTTCCTCGTCTACATGCGCATTATGGACGAACAGGCCGAGAAGGCCGTCCTCGATGTTGTCGATTATCACAACGCCGTCGTGGGAATCGCGACCACGACGCTGCGCGCGGTCATTGGCGAGATGAGTATGGACGACGTGCTGTCGCAGCGTGAGCGCATCAACGAAGACCTCAGGCTCAAGTTGGACGAGATCACCGCCCGCTGGGGCATCAAGGTCACTCAGGTCGAGATACGCGAGATTGAGCCTGCACGCGACATCCAGGAAGCGATGAACCGGCAGATGTCAGCCGAACGCGTCCGGCGCGCGGCAGTCACCGAGGCGGATGGCACAAAGCAGGCTGCCATCACGGTGGCGGAAGGCGAGAAGCAGGCTGCCATTCTCCGCGCCGAAGGTCACCGCCAATCGGAAATCTTAACTGCAGAAGGCGACCAGCAGGCCGCCGTGCTGCGTGCCGAAGGCTTCAGCACGGCCCTTGATAGAATCTCCACGGTGGCTGAAAAGATAGACGCCAACACCCTCAGCCTTCAGTACTTTGACACGCTCAAGGCGCTCGGCAGCAGTGAAAGCACCAAGTTCATTTTCCCGATGGAGTTCACGAACCTGCTGAAACCGTTCATCAATGCTGCGACCGGAGGTGGGGCAGGGCGTTCAATGGACGCCGACTAAATCTTGCCGGCGAATTGATTTTCTCAGTCTGTCTCTGGAATAGGTGCGGCCGTCAGTTCTATTGATAGCTAAATCGGGCAAAGTTAGATGTGGTCCTTGATCGCCCTCGCGACTGTGAGCGTCAACCCGGGGACGGCAGCCACCTCTTCCAATGATGCCTCTCTTATACCTCTTACGGAGCCGAATCTTCTAATCAGCATTCTCTTGCGCTTGGGTCCGACACCGGGGACGAGGTCGAGCGTTGATTGAACGCTTTTCTTGGAGCGACGCTCACGGTGGAAGGTGATTGCGAATCGGTGTGCTTCATCTCGTATGCGTTGGACCATGAATAGGCCCTGAGCGTTGCGGGGAAGGACTATCGGGTCGCTAATGTATGGTACGAAGAGCTCTTCGTTCTCTTTTGCGATACTGGAAAGGGGGATGTCGTTGATTCCCAATTCCAGGAAAACCTGGAGGGCGGCGCCGAGGTGACCCTTGCCGCCGTCGATAAGGACGAGATTGGGGATGATTCCCCAGGCGCTCCCGTTTTTATTGCGAAGATCTTGGCTATCTGAAGTCACACCGGCCGCATTAGCGTCCTTCTTTCGAGACTCGGACAGACGACGGAACCGGCGCGTGAGCACTTCGCGCATCATGGAGTAGTCGTCCACCCCTGCTACCGTCTTAATTTTGAATCTCCGGTAGTGGGCCGGCTTTGCCCTGCCGTCTTCGAAAACGACCATGCTGCCGACCGAGTTCGTACCCTGAATGTTCGAGATGTCATAGCACTCTATCCTGCGAGGCAGATCGGGTAGGCTCAATGCCTCCTGAAGCTCCTCCAACGCTTGGTGGTTGTTTGTGGACTCGTGAATACGGCGAATCCTTAGCTGCTTGAGACCTTGATCTGCGTTCTGGGCCACCATCTGCACTAGCTTGCGCTTCTCGCCGCGCTGCGGAACGTGTATCTGGACAGCGCCCTGTCTCTTGGTTCGCAGCCACGCCCCAATCGCCTCTACGTCTTCAGGAAGGTGCTGGAGGAGTACGCGTCGAGGGACGTATGGGTTGGCGGTGTAGAACTGCTTAACGAAAGCGGCTAGTACCTCAGCCGGCTCATCTCCCTCAGATAGGTACATCAGGAAGTTTTCGCGTCCGACCAACTTGCCCTGTCTTATGAAAAAGACCTCGACCCAGGCGTCCCGTCCTTCCTGGGCCAGCGCAATCACGTCGATGTTTTCGTTGGAGAGGTGAAGCACCTTCTGCCCTTCATGCACTCTCTCAATCGCCTGAATCTGATCTCTGAGAACTGCGGCCCGTTCAAATTCGAGGTTTTCAGACGACTCGATCATTCGACTCCGGATACCCTTGACGACCTGGTCCGTCCTGCCTTCAAGGAAAAGCGCTACCTGATCGATGATCTCGTGGTACTGTTCCTTGTTGACTTCCCCAATACACGGCCCGACGCAGCGATGTATGAAGTAGTCGAGACAGGCCCGCTCATCGTTTCCCGTGATGGTTTTGGTGCAGGACCTGTAGGGGAACAGCTTCTTGAGCAGAGCCAGAGTCTTTCGAACGCTGGACGCGCTGGCGAAAGGTCCAAAGTATCTCGCTCCATCCTCCCTGACTCTACGAGTGACGTAAACTATCGGGAAGGCTTCCGTTGTGTCGATCTTGATGAACGGGTATGACTTGTCGTCCTTCAGCCGGGCGTTGTACTGGGGCTGGTGCTCCTTTATTAGGTTGCTCTCCAGGATCAGCGCTTCCTGCTCGGACTCCGTCACAATGAACTCGAAGTCCAGAATCCTGCTCACCATCTGCCTGATCTTGGGAGGCAGACCCCAGCGACTGCCGAAGTAAGATGAAACGCGGTTTCGTAGGCTGGCGGCCTTTCCGACGTAAATGATGTCGCCGGTAGCGTCTCGCATCAGGTAGACGCCTGGTTCTGAGGGCAGGGCACGCAGGCGTTGCGTGAAATCTGGAGTCTCGGCCACGCTGCCCGTGGCGGCCCTGTGGACTTCATTCATGCTGGATACCCGTGTTCTGTCTGGCTACTCTATCCAGGGCCGAACCCTTCCATGCCGGGGCCGGACAGGAGTTGGACTGAGAGTGTGGCCGATGCGTTATCTGAGAACTACGGTCAGCACAGCCAGGGTTACTGCAACCAGGCCGGTCAGTGCGCCAATCCGACGCAACTCTGCCCCGAGATACGGGTACATTTGCAACGGCTCGGCGGGCGCGCGTGGTCGGGACGTCCGCCGCCGGGTCGCAGTAGTTGCGGGGGCAGCCGCTTGCTGGGCTTGTGCGGCCTCAGGGGCAGCGGACGTGGATATTTCGGCAGTCATACCAGTAGGTCGGGCCTGTCTGCGGACTTCTTGTACTTGCGAGGGCGCGGTCGTCGCAGAGGTCGTTGCTCCTCTGGTACTCCCGCCTCGTCTCCGCCGCCGACCACTCAACTGTGCCTGGCGCGATGCTGCGCGTCTACTCTTGCTCGGCATAGGGATTTGCTCCTGTTAGGGCTTCAATCCCTTTGAGGATACCGGTCTACTCGAGCGTTGTAAAATCACGCCCTGGGATGGGCGCTGTCGTACTCGGACCTTACATGCTCGCTCGTCAAGTGTGTGTATATTTGGGTAGTGGTGATGCTGGCGTGTCCGAGGAGTTCCTGGACGTGGCGAAGTGGGGCTCCGCCTCGCAGTAGGTGAGTGGCGAAGCTGTGTCTAAGTGTATGCGGAGTGACGCGCCCATTCAGCCCGGCCGTCTCAGTGTAGCCTTTTAGGATCAGCCAGAATCCCTGGCGGGTCAGACGATTTCCCCTGCGATTGAGGAACAGCGCGGTCGGTGTCTTTGCTCCAGCCAGAACCGGGCGGGCATCCTGCATGTAGGACTTCAGCAGATGTACAGCGCCCCCGTGGATGGGGAGTACCCGTTCCTTACCGCCTTTTCCCATGCACCGGACAGATCCGTTCGAAACATCCACGTCTTCAAGATCGAGTGCTGTCAGTTCGCTGACCCTCATGCCGGTCGCATAAAGCAGATCCAGCATTGCCAAGTCGCGGCAGGCCTCGGGCGTGTCCAATCCCGCAGGTACTTCGAGTAGCCTTTCGATCTCGTCGATGGTGAGCGGGTGGGGTAGCGAGCGTCCGACTCTGGGAGAGCTTAGGTTTGCTGTGGGATTGCTTTCAATGACCTGCTCCATGACTAGGAATCCAAACAACGACTTCGTCGATGCGATCTTGCGCGCCCTCGTTGTTTCCGAATATCCTAGTTCGTGCAAATGAAGCACGTAATCTGAGATCGTCCGTTCCGACACGTCGACCCAATCTGCTGGTCCATATCCGCCCAGGTCTTGAGATTCGAGGTACTCGATCAACTGACTGAGGTCGTTTCGGTAAGCGGCGAGTGTGTTGGGTGAAACGCCTCGCTCGACGGTCATATAGTGAAAGAAATCTTCCAGCCGTTCTTGCATGGATGTCCTTTAGGCACAAGATGGGAGACAGACTCGATTTTAGCACACGGTTCGCCTCACCCTATTGCGGTTTAGGTGCCGTAAATCGTAGCTTTGGCCCCAATTTGTAGTGATTGGAATCCTGTCGGTGAGCGACGTATTGATTGAGGATCGCCCCCATGGTTGAAATCGAAATTGGCCCAAATCTGGCCTCATTCTCAGCATTCGTTCTGAGTTGGCATGGATTCTTCAGCTTTATTGCTGTCGCCACAGCAGTGTTTCTTGTCGGTCGATGGGCACCCATGCGTGGCATCCACCCGGATGACATATACTCAATTGCAATTTGGGCGATTATCGGAGGCATAGTCGGCGCGAGGGCCGTTCACGTAATCGACCACTGGAGCTTCTATCAGAACACTCCGGGACAAATCGTCGCCATATGGAGCGGAGGAATCGGGCTTTGGGGTGGGATACTCGGTGGATTCATGGGAGGAGCCGCATATTCACTCTGGCGGAAGCACCCTGTCGGCGTCATAGCAGACCTGACGGCGCCGGCACTGCTCGTGGCCCAGTCGATTGGGCGTCTGGGAGATATCGTCAACGGGGAACACTGCGCCAATGCGTGGGACTTCGCATTAGGGTTCGTCTGGCAGAATCCAGCTTCCGATGCAGGACGATGCGCAAACGGAATAGGTGTTTCAGTCCAACCTGTCATCGCCTACGAGATAATCTGGAACATGCTGGCGCTCGTAGTGATCTGGAAGCTGCGAGACCGGATTCGACCGGACGGCATGCTATTCGCTCTGTATCTCGCACTCTACTCGATCGGCAGATTCGGAATTACGGTCTTTAGAGAAGACCCAATCTGGGCGTTTGGGATGCAGGAGTCGCAATACATAGCGCTTCTGGTCCTGGCAATCACAGTTCCGCTGCTGCTTATCAAGGCCCGGCCCGTGCCTGCTGGTGCTGTCGACTTCGATTCGCCAGAGGTACAGCCGAGGGACTCTCGAACGAGGGCCGAAAGGCGCAGGCAGCAGCGCCGCTAGGTCAGCGTTGGCTTTTGGGAGCGTGCCAGGTCGTCGATCACAAGTTGCAGGCGGGTTCGGCCTTTCCAGGTGTTGCGCTCCATCTGGTAAATGACATCGATGTCTGAGCCTGTGGCCGCGTCCGAGATGCGATCGCCCTGCCTGAACCCGATAGCGTCCCATGTCTCAACCCCATCTGAAAGTCGCAGTTTCAGATGCTCTCCCGTGCCGACCCTCCGGGAGTCCAGAACGCGCACCGACGTGGACATGAACTTGGGCCGTGGATTCGCCTTCCCAAACGGAGCCAACCGCTCAGTGAATTCAAATAGTTCACGCCTTACCAACGACGGGTCTATGTGCAGATCTATCTCGGTCCTGGCCTCACGCTCGTGGGAAGGTCGCGAATCGGGAACAGACTCAAGCAATGCCGCCAGCTCAACCAGGTTTTCGTTTGGAATAGTGAACCCCGCCGCCTGTGCGTGACCGCCGAATTGGGTCATCAGGTGGCTGGCCGGTTTTATCACTTCCATGAGATTGAATTGACTGACGCTTCGAGCGCTGGCTCTGCTCTCTCTCTCGCCAACTGCCAACGCAATCGACGGTCTGTTATGTGCTTCGGCTAGGCGAGATGCGATCAACCCCACGATTCCATGACTCCAGTCGCGCCTTCCAACCATTATGATATTTGGGGGAGAGTCGCCCCATCTCCTCAGAATCTGGGCTTCAGCCTGCTTCACGCCTGACTCGGTCGCAGTCTTTCGGATAGAGTTGAGATGATTGATCTGTGACGCCATGGAACGGGCCTGGGCGGTATCGGACGTTGTCAGTAAGTCGAGGCTGATACCGGGATCCGCGAGCCTACCTGGTGCGTTGAGCCTCGGGATAATCTGAAATGACAGCGTACTCGCATCAAAGTCTCTGCCACCGAGTCCTGACACTTCAGCTAGCGCGTTCAGTCCGGTTGAACGGGAAGTGTTCATCCGCTTGATTCCTTCAGACACAAGGTAGCGGTTCTCACCGACCAGGTCGCCGACGTCTCCGATCGTACCCAGTGCGGTTAACTCGAGCAATTCAGGCAGCTCCGTGCGACCTGCGGAGTTATAGAGGGCCTGTGCAAGTTTGTATGCCATCCCTGCGCCGGTGAGATGCTGGAATGGATATTCAGAGTCTGGTCGTTTGGGGTTTACCATCGCGACGACAGGGTAGGGGGGATCGTTCAGCACGACGTGATGGTCGGTTACTATCGTGTCCACCCCGAGTGACGCGGCCTCGGCAATGGTCGATTCTGAAGTCGACCCGCAGTCCACGGTCACGAGGAGCGATACGCCCCGACGAGCCATAGACTGGACGGCTTCTAAACCAAGCCCGTGTCCCTCGCTCTCCCTGTCTGGAATGTATGCAATTACATTGGCGCCTAGATCGCGGAGCGCGGTCGTCATAACCGCAGTGCCGCTAATCCCGTCTATGTCGAAGTCGCCAAACACTCCTATCAATTCACCTTGGTCGAATGCGAGCATCAGCCTCTGGACGGCGGCCTTCATATCTGGCATAAGCAACGGATCGTGGGAGTCCGAGCTATTTGGCGACAGGAACGACTGGACGGCGGCGCGTGTGGTCAGACCGCGATTGAAGAGCAACTGGCACTGTAACTGCGGAAGGCCTAGTTCAGCAACGACACTATCAGGGACTTTTGGAAGGATGACCCAGTTCCGTTTCATTTCAGTTTCCCTGTGTGTTGTGAACCTGAGACCGGCTAGTTTTCGAACTCCTGGAAAACCAAAGAGGCGTTGTGGCCGCCGAATCCGAACGAGTTGCTCATTGCAGATCTGATACGACCTCTCCTGGGCATGTGAGGAGTGTAGTCTAGATCGCAGTCAGGGTCCGGTGATTCAAGATTTATGGTTGGCGGAATTGCCCACTTGGAAAGGGCGAGTACGGTGACGGCCGCTTCCAGTGCCCCACTTGCTCCAAGTAAGTGACCGGTCATCGACTTCGTTGAGCTTATCGGGATCCGGTACGCTTCCTCCCCAAATACGGCCTTGACTGCCATTGTTTCGTACTTGTCGTTCATTGGTGTGGATGTCCCGTGCGCATTGATGTAGCCAATCTCTTCTGGCTGCACTTTCGCCTGGTCCAGCGCCTTTGCCATTGCACGGGCTGCGCCTTCACCTCCAGGAGCCGGTTGCGTAATGTGGTGGGCGTCGGCCGTTGATCCGTAGCCAGAGAGCTCGGCAATCGGCTCGGCCCCGCGCGCCAAGGCATGCTCCAATGTTTCCAGGACTAGGGCAGCGCCTCCCTCACCCAGAACGAAACCGTCACGGTCGGCATCGAACGGTCGAGAGGCTCGTACCGGGTCGTCGTTGCGCTTGGACAGAGCGTGACAAGCGTTGAATCCGGCGACCCCGATTGGGCATATCGCTGCCTCCGAACCACCGGCTACAGCAACGTCTGCGTCTCCTCGTCTCAGAGCCTCAAAAGCCTGTCCGATAGTATCCGCCGCGCTTGAGCAGGCAGATACCGTACTGTAGTTCGGTCCCTTAGCGCCCAGCATCATGGATACTTGACCGGACGCCATGTCCGGCAACATCATCGGAATTAGAAACGGCGATATCCTTTTGGGTCCCCGGTTCCCCAGCACCCCGATCTGGTTCTCAAGGGTCATGATCCCGCCAATACCGCTCGCGATCATGACGGACACTCGGGTCTGGTTTTCGTCGGTGACGCTGAAGTCGGCAGCGTCCACTGCCTCCAGTGCGGCAG
>DAOUHG010000035.1:0-4153 GCA_034428835.1 Dehalococcoidia bacterium | reverse complement strand
TCGAGAAGATCGCAGGCGTCCAGCTCCGCCACACGTCGCCGCACAGGTTGCCGCATCGTGGGCAAGTCTGGACACAGCAGCTCGGGACGGTGATCTCGCCGGTGCCCTGGCGTCCCAGGACAGGTCGTTCCTGGCCGCCATGCGGGAGATGCAGGTTGTCCAGGACTTCGTCGGTACACCAGAGAGGATACTAGGCAGCGACGCGACAAAACACGGCGAGATCGCAGAACAGGTCAACGTCGCCGTCAGCCGGGCCAGGGCCGTCCTCTTCGGCAACACCCCCACGACCACCTTCGAGGGAGTGGGGCGATTCGCTCCCATCGACTACATATCGGACGGAGCAGGAGTGCAGTCAAAGTACTACAACGGCCTGTACAACACGCTCGGCGGTGTCTCCGAACACGCCTCGAAGTATCCGGGATTCGCTGGCAACGAAGGCTCCTATCATATTCCCAGTGACCAGTACCAACAGCTTGAGAACCTGACCCAGACGGGACGTATAGATGGGCTATCGGAGGGTAGCGCCAACGCCGTCAGGAACAGGCTCGCTTCCCTTGAACAGCAGACGGGCAGGTCGGCCGACGATCTGGTGAGACCCGGCGATGCCACCTGCCGTGAGGTGCAACAGGGCCGTGTTCACAACACCATCCACGACCGGGAGAGCGAACTTTCCCGGAGCAACGAGGACCTGAAGGATGCAGCCCGGGTTGACCACGGCCCGTCCCTGTCGGGGCTCGGACAAGCCACTGCCATCGGAGCTGCAGTCGGGGGTGGCATCACCTTCACGCAGGCAATGTGGGTCAAGTATCGCGAGGGCAAGAATCCGTTCAGGGGCGACTTCACCCTCGACGACTGGCGGGATGTCGGTGTCCGGACCGGCCAGGGAGCTGGTGGCGGCGCGGTTGCGGGTGGGACCGTGTACCTTCTCACCAACTCGGCGAACCTATCTGCCCCGGCCGCCGGCGCGTTCGCCAGCGGACTGATGGGGATAGGCAGTCTCCTGCGCCAGTACCACGCAGGAGAGATAGACGGTGGCGAGTTCGTGGACATGTCCCAGTTGGTCGCGGTGGACGCGGCCATCGTCGGCCTGGCGTCCATGACCGGACAGGTACTGATTCCGGTACCGCTGCTTGGCGCGTTCGTCGGAAGCATCGCCGGAAAGCTTGTCGCTTCCACCATCACCGGCGCTCTCGGAGATACGGAGGCCGAGCTCATTGCACAGCTGCAAGCATACGAGCAGAACGCACTCTCCCGGCTAGACGAGGCTCATCGGGCACACACACAGCGTCTGGATGCCTACTTCGGAAACCTCGAACGTCTGGCTGAGGTCGCCTTCGACAATAACGTGAATACGAGCTTGAGACTGAACGCCAGCGTCCGGTTCGCGGAGAGAGTCAGAGTGCCGGACGATCTAATTCTCCGCACGACCGACGACCTTGACGAATTTATGACGGAGTGAACATGGACCTGCTGTACCAACCCCTCGATGGCTTTTCACCCGAGCTGTACGTCGCCACTCTCGCGAAGCTCGCTCACTCGGACGGGATTCACAGCGACGAACAGGACATCCTTGACCAGCATGCTGAGCGATTCGGGATCGATCTCGGCAACCTGCCCGATGTGCCGGCAGACCTGGCGGAGTTGCCATGGGCCACACGTGTGCTCGTCTATCGCGACGCCGTCATGTTGGCAATGGCGGACGAGGATATGAGCGACGAAGAGCGCAAGTACCTTGCCGACCTTGCCGGACGTATGAATCTACCGGCTGAGACCATCGACTCGATCTCGTTGTGGGTACAGGACTACGGGGCATTACTGGAGCGGCTGGATGCGCTCGTGGTGGAGCCGCTGTAGTGTGAGACTCACCTCTCGAGTCTGTGTCTCTCGCGCGATGCTGACTGGGGCAACGGGCGGCTAAAATGGTTGACGTCGGTCAACCGCTGTCAATCGGCTCCCTCCGTGACCCGCAGTCGTTCAAGATTTCAGGGCTCTTCGGATTCCGGACTTGCAGCGAACAGCTGAACACGCCGCGACCGTTCGCCGCCGAGTAGTCCTCATGGCCGCAGGTCCAGCACGTTATCGACTCCGGTGAACGGAACGGACTTGCATCGCGGGCAGTTCGAGGACGTTCCCATTGCATGTTCTCATGCTTCCAGGTACTTCCATACGTCGATCCCGTAGCTCGAGCGCACCATAGCGGCGAAGCTCAGGATAGCGGTCTCGTCCCCGGTTTCACGTAGGCGCGCCCACTTGGAGGCGACAAGTGCGTTAACGTCAGATGCACGCCGCCTCGCCTCGTTGAAGCGGTGTTCTTCACTCAGGGTGTGCCGTCCGTTCAGAGGGCTTCTGGACAGCTCGGGCGGGCCTCTCAGGCGCGATTTCTGAGGGTGTTCTGGCCGTCTGCCGGTCTGAGGATGTGGACTCGGTTCATTTGGACTGACGTTAGCCATGTCAGGTAGTCTCGCCTGGTTAGAGGCAGTGACGAGAGAGATTCCCCTGTCCCACCCTCTCGGTACGCCGCGCGTCTCTCGCGTCGAGGTATCGGTGCATTCGTGTGGATGTGCCTCATCGTCGTCGGAGAGGGCTTCAGCCACTATCCGGTAAAGCTGTCTCTCGGTCACATCCTGGGCGCCGTATGTGCGCCCGTTGATGGTCTGTGGACGGCCGTACTTCGGGTGACGCCTGAGGTGGCGCGCGATGCTGGGGACGCTCCGGCCCCCATGGTAATACAGGAACCGGGTGAGCCTGTTGCGGTCGACTCGGACTCTACAGCGCACCTGGGCGGAGAGTTGTGCCCGATGCCGCTGTATGGCCGAGAACGCGGTTTCCGACCACTCGCGCCGAACGCACTTGTCGATTGACCTGGAGATCCCCGCCAACTCGTTCTCGCCCATCGGCGTCTTGCCCAGGTCATAAGATACCGTCAGATTGAGTCTGTCGACGATGTCGCGCGAGCTGGCGCCCGCGATGATGCGGCGTGCGTTCGCGGGTCGGAATGCCTCGCGCCTGGCCGCTTCCCAGGTCCGGCAGTTGCGCGAGTCTTCGGCCAGGGTTGAGGAACTCGCTGGCAGCTCGCGTGGTAGGGACCGCGCCAGCTCGCGGAGTGTGAACGGCTCGCGTCGACACCAGATGGTCGTATAGCCGGTTGGTGGTTTGACCGGATTGAGGGTCAGGATTCCGTTGTAGTTAAGGTCCGCGTGCCACGTCAGCGCGATGCCGCGCCGGATGTAATCAAGGAAATGCTGTGGACTGCTGCTGCTGGACGGGTTCCGATGCACCGGCAACTTGAGGATGTAGACGGCGTGAAAGCGTCCGGTCAACTCGTTGCGGACTATCCACGAGGGCAGTAGCGCGTGAGGGTATCGGTCGGTGTTGACGCGGTATCCGTCGATGATCTGCCAGTCTTCCATCGACAGGTCTTCGTTGAGAACTTCAATCCAGCGCCAGAGCGGGAGCATGGTCTTCGGGTTGTCAACATCGAAGGCGAGAGCCGCCGTCGCGTTTTCAGGATTGATCTGGAGGCGGGTCGCTGATTCCCAGGCAAGGGCTGGGTCGACGCGCCGCCCGTACTTGGATTCACCGAACGCCGCCAGTGGGCGAACGTGACACTCAGACAGCCTGTAATCTCGGACGTCTTTGGGGATTGCGGCTTGTACTGACCCGCTGTAAAATTGCATCAGCATTAGGGGTTCGGATGCGGGTAGCGTCGAAACTAAGCGCACCGAATTCTGCTAGGGGCCACTCTGGCAGGAGTGGCCCGCTTTTTTGCCTATATTCTCTGTCAATCAGTATCGCATGGGCTAACGTCCAGCGGAAGTTGTCAGACCTGGGACGGTTTCCGTCCGCCGTGGACGAGGGTGTCCCCGATATCTCCGAAGTCACTCCCCCTGGCAGATATCGCTGATCGAGACTTTGCCTGTGAGATTGGGGAGACTCCCTCTTCTCTCAGAACCTGTCTACGATCTCTGAGAGGGAATAAGTTGAGACTTTTCCCAGAAGAGGATTAATCATGTCTCATTCCAATCTCGACTTTGTACACTCAAGCCGCATGACAGATGGAGTCGAGCATCCTGCTGTATAAGAGTCGTGGGACTTTAATCAGTTCAGGTTTGCGCCCTGAGGTTGCAAAAGTTCCCTGATGGACCCATAGGTA
>DAOUHG010000034.1:0-4416 GCA_034428835.1 Dehalococcoidia bacterium | reverse complement strand
GCGCAGTGGTGTTCCACCCACGGAGATGCCGTCCCAGTTCTTGATTGGAGTGTCCGCGGCCCAGTTCAGCGACGCGGTTCCCGCCCTTGACAGTACGACTGGGTCTGGCTCCAGGGCGCAAATGACTATGGTTTGCGGACCAGGCATCGAGACTGTTCTTCCGGTGTTAGCCTGGTAACGAGCAATGGTCCCGACAGTCTCTTTGTTCAGGTGAGACGCTGATCACCTTCTGTGAATGCTTACCAAGCCTGCGTGTTGCCTGGACTCCCACCCCAGCGCCCGTTGGGCACGAGAACATGAACCCCTATGACCGCAGCTCACCTACAGTGGCATCTTGAATCGCGTGTCAGTGAGCGGGGTGTTATCAGCTCGATTCCGCAAGGAGCGCCTTATAGAGGCGTACCATGACCTCCGTGTCCCGTGCGCAGTAGGCGAGGAGCGCCTCCCTAATGGTGCGTCTGTCGGAATCCGGAGTCTTGCCGGCAACCAGTCCGGCATAGGCCGCCGAGGCTGTCAGACCTTCTGGAATATCCAGATCGTCGTATTTCAGGTCAGGGATCAGGGCCGGAACCACCGACTTCAGTGAAAAGCTGCCGTGGAATCCGGGACGATAGTAGTTGCTCCTTATGACTTGCAGTAGGTCGATCACGCGTCTGCACAGTTCCAGAAGGCGGTCTTCGTATAGCGGAAGTGACTGTGCCAGTCCCGTCATCACTCCGATCTCGTAGCTCGAGTATGTGGCTATGCTGCCCTCTGGTGGGACGGCATTCAGAAGACTGGTCACAAAGCGCTCCCGAGGGTCTCCCTGGCCGTCGTCCAAGAATGCTCTGTGGGTCAGTCCCCCTTCGGATTCAAGAACATGCAGCGACCACTGGAACGGCACCGGTTGGTAGGGCCTCGTGCCGCGGTACAGAGGGACTGCCGGACTAAGCGCCTCGAAGTCCAGGAAGCTGGCCGGAAAGGTGATCTCGGTGAGTCTCGATGCAAGTTCAGGACCGACGTAGGGATCCCCGGAAATCACGCTGTTCAGGACCCTCCGCTGCATCCCGGACAGCCCCGTGAACCCCGGGGGGATATCGACTATGCCATCGATTCCTGAGGTCTTCAGCCGGCCTCGCAGTTCCTGGCTCAACCTGGGCAATTCCCTGATCGGATGCTCTGGCTCATCACGATGGCAGTGTCCAAAGAATGGACAGACATAAGGAATCTTGCAGTGAGGCCCGGCCTTGATCGCCAGTGTCTCATCGTTCTCCAATGACTCCCACATACGTGCCAGGTCACCGGCCATCTCCGACTCGGCATACGCTCTGACCTCGTCGGTCACGTCCTCCAGGGAAAACAGCTGGTCCAGATCATGGTCTCCACCGCTGTACACGCAGGTGTTGTCGATGTGCATGAGGTACGCGCACCTGATCGTGACACCTGACGCTTCAACCACATGCATCTGGATCGCCACGTCCCAGATGTGCTCGTCCCTGACCCTGGTGCCGGACTTGACCTCCACGAGATCGAATTCAAGATCATTGACTCGACTGAGTACGTCGACTCTCGTCCTGACCCCGTCAGACGTGAATGCAGCTTCGTACAGGGCTGGCACAGAGGGATCGAGAAGAAGTTCTTCGGTTGTCCGGACGGCCTGAGCGTGCTTGAGGTATTCCTCTTCGACAAGGATGCCCCCTGGGAATCGTCTTCTGGCCAGCTCGCCGACTGCTGTGCCGGCATCGAAGATCGCCTGCTGTCCTGGGCTGACCGGGTCCGCGAGTTCTCGGTGGTTACACTCCAGGTAGAGACGTTTCAAACACTGGAGTCCGGCGATGAACCTCGACTTTGACAGCAGATGTGGTCTCCTCGAGATCATTGCGTTCAACTCCACAGTGGGGTTTGTGTTTGCCCCACATTCAGGAGATTAACGACCGGTACAGCGTTCCTCAAGGTGATCAGGGCTTATCCTTCGACACTCTGGAGAAATGTCGCATGCCCCATGTCGTAGAACGATCAGAACCGGTCTCTCCCCGGTTCGTCCGGGGGATCCTGATGAGGATGTCGAGGTTGATACCCGAGCTGGAGGCCGAGGTGCCTGTCTTCGGTTAGTGTGCCGTGGTCGAGGTGCGCCCGTCAGGCCCCGGTTGAGGCTCTGAGAGCGGCAATTGAGACCGTCATGAGCCTGAAATCACCGAAATGAAGGGTCCTGTGCGACCAACGCTCTCTCTACGCCGCCCTGAGCCCCGTTCTTCCGCACCCGGCTAAAGGCTCCAGCATTTCGGGGACAAGCCAGACCGCCCAGTATGCACACATCAGTACGCTTCCGGCCAGCCACACGATGGAAGCCCAGCCGAGCAGCCATCCATAAATGGGCAAGCTGATCAGCGGGTAACTCGCCCATCCCCGGGGAAAGAGGTCGAACGCCAGATGGACGACAAAGCCCAGACACACTCACATCGGGAACACGCGAACCCAGCTCTGTCGGACGTCCCCCAGGAGGAGGAACAAAATCAGGGCATCAGGGCCAGTCGCATGGCGAGTCAGACCCGATCGCAGATGACCAATATAGTCCATCTACGAGCGACGCAGAGCGGCGGTACCTCTCCGACCTTGCCGGGCGTATGAATCTGCCGGCTGAGACCGTCGACTCTATCACGTTGTGGGTCCAGGACTACGGGGCATTACTGGCGCGGCTGGATGCGCTCGTGGCAGAGCCGGTGTGGTGTGAGGACTCACCTCTCGAGTCTGAGCCGCTCTCGCGATGCTGACAGGGGCAACAGGCGGCCAAAATGGTTGACGCTGTTCAAGTGGCGGCGGCACACGACGCGGGGCATGTAATCTGTAGCCTTCAAACCAGAGATTAAACTATAACCACGCATTATTTTGCATCACTTCTCGCACCGGCAGGCATGACGGTGCTATCGCTTGGCACGTTCAGAGCCCCTGGATTCTCATGTCCCTGCTGCCCGGGAAGACCGTGTCGCCTACTCTCCGAAGTCGATCGTCCAGACGCTCATCTACCCGATGACCTATAGACCGAACGTGCGCAGACCGAAGTTCCCGCCGTGGTGCTCCGTGAAGTACACGATCATCGGACCAACCCCGTTCGCCGGATCTGGCGTGGCCGACAGGTGGGACATCCCGCGACCGCAGGGACCGACGCGAAAAATAAATCGACCGCCCATTCCGCCTCTCATGCTATATGAAGCTGCTCGGCTCATGGACACTTCGGAGAAGCCGAGCAGCGCCGCGGGAATCATGACGACCGCTGATGACCTAAAAAACAACCCGGCCTCATTGACCGGGACCGCGACGCGATAGAAGCGGCGGCGCGTGCGCGTGTAGTGGCGCAGCAGTTCTATCAGGCGCTCGCGCAGGCGCTGTCGACCGGTGTCACGTTCGCGGTCCGCACCGGACGATCGAATGGCAGAAAATCACGGGGATCGCCCGCCAGAATGGCGGGAGGAAAGCGACAAAGAGCCCCGTGACACCCTCGAAACGGCCGTATGGCTGAAATCGCACCATAGAGCACGAGTGCCGGGCTTAAGGACTCTGGTTAGCTTCAATAACGCTTGGAAATCACATAAAAACGCCGTAGACACAGGAGATAAAAAGGTTCCGGGCATCGAATATATTATTAATATATAAGGTCTGGTAATCTTGACTCGTATGGTGTTAGACGTAAGTGAGACACCCTCAGAAACCAAAAACGCAGAGCTGCATGGCGTCGAGGGCCCTCACGCTCTCGCTGGCGCTCCTGGTGTTTGCACCGACCGCCGCGTCCGGTCATCACCTTCCCGGAAGTAGACCACCCGGCCGGCCCTGGTCACCACCAGGTTCTTCCCCAGCAGCTGCGCTGCCGCTCCCAGACGACGGCGGATCGCGGCGGTCGACTCGCCCTCTTCCGCCGTCAGCTTCCCGGCATGCTCAGGGTCGAGCTGCTCGACGTATCCCATGTACTCCCGCAGGATCGCCCCGCGGCTTCCCGTCAGTGACAGCTCCAGATGCGCATCCATGGCGGACAGAAACTCGAATCTCGGCAACCTGGCCCTCCTGCAATTCTCCACCGTGCGATGCAACGTATCGTATCATCGCGTCTCCCGGACGGTCAGCGCCGTCAACACGGCTCCAAGTCTGCACCGGCGTCCTGAATTATGTCGGGGCGACCATGACACAATCCTCGATCATAGGATGCCTCTTCAGCCTGAGACCAGACAACGGTGTGGATGTGGCCTATCCGGCTTCGAGTTCGCAACAGCGTCGGCCGTCACATCCGCAGATCAGGGCTGGGACGTCCGCCCACAGGACTGCTGTTTAATCCAGACGCCAGACCCGGAGCCGTGTTGACGGCGCTGACCGTCCGGGAGACGCGATGATACGATACGTTGCATCGCACGGTGGAGAATTGCAGGAGGGCCAGGTTGCCGAGATTCG
>DAOUHG010000033.1:0-35946 GCA_034428835.1 Dehalococcoidia bacterium | reverse complement strand
GGAAGAGTTCCCTGCGGCATAATGGGTACACCTCGTTGGTGATGGCTTTAGATTGGTACTCACCATCATAGCCAGCTTTGCAGCAGGCTCCAACGAGGTCTTCTGTTCTCTTTAGACGGTGGATTTGGGTCGTCCAGTCCGGGTCCATCGCGAGACCTTCCAGCCAGGTGAATTCGGCTTCCGATCACCGTGGCAACAACTGCTCAAGATCTGTGTGCCAGGCTATACACCGCTGCACAGTTCGGAGCGGGCAGAAGGACTCTTCGTAATATAGAATGTCCCGAGGCTTCGCGCACCCCCTGCTGCCACCTCACCTAAAAACCGCGTATTTGTTGATCGCAATGTGTCTTGGAAGAATCACCGAATATCGAAGGAGAGTCGAGAAATAGATACAACCATAGTCATCTTGGCCGACGGCGTCAGGCCCGATGTTCTGAGGTCGTTGGCCGCTGCTGGTGAAATCCCGCACATTGCAAGGAGTTTCTACGAAGAGGGCTACTGTTACGAGGGTGTAACTGTGCTCCCCAGCGTTTCAAGTGTAGCCTACGTTCCCATACTCACTGGGCAGTATCCTGGGACCGCCAACGTGCCCGGCCTCCGCTGGGTGGACAAGGCCAACTTCAAGCGGGACAAGCTGTTTCTCAAGGGACATCGGTCTTACATCGCCCCGGCCCACTTGAAAATGGACAGCGACCTGTCCACGGAATTGGAAACTCTGTTTGAACTGAACCCTAATTCATTGGGCGTCCGATGCGACGTACGACGAGGACTTTCGAACGGCAGTAGGACGTCCGGGCAGATGGCTTTCATGTTGCCCATGTTCTTTGCTCACTTCCTGAGAAGAGCGGACTTTGTGGACCGCACAGTGATGTCCCAGGCGATTTCGTGGTTGTCCAAGACTCACGATCGCAAGTCCAGGTTCATCTTCCTGCCCCTGGTAGATGTGGACAAGGTCTCGCACCGGTGCGGGCCTGTGCACCGGCACACATTGGAGTCGTATAGGCGCATAGACTCCGTCGTGGGTATGCTGATAGAACACCTCCGAAAACACCGTTTGTGGAGCCGAACGCATGTCATCATCACTAGCGACCACGGCCACACCGAGACGAAACAGCACCTCGACATTTCTGCCTTGCTTTCGGAACTGGGTTACAGCGTTTTCGAACATCCCAACATCTACCGAAGGAGCGCCGATGCTGCTGTCATGATCTCTGGCAATTCGTTCGGGAATATCTACCTTTCTTCGGAGGGAAAATGGGATGCCCCCATGACCTCCGAAGAGTTGGAGAGGGGGCATCCCAAGGTATTGCGAGCGCTATCTCGACGCGCGGAGATCGAGTGGTACGCCTACAGAGATTTGGACAATGGAGTGAAGGTCGTGTCCAGTTGCGGTGAGGCCATCCTAAAAGTGGAAGACGATCATTACACATACGCCTTCAACGAAAAGGACCCGCTCCGACTGGGCTTGAGGAACCACCGGATCAAGCGCGTCGATTCACTGGCGCAGACCATAGACACGGACTTCCCCGATGCGCTGGAGCAGCTCTGGCAACTCTTCCAAAGCAAGCGTACGGGAGACATCGTTGTAACAGCCAAGCCAGGATATGACCTGCGAGGGTGGAGGGAGTTCCCGGAGCACAGGTCGTCACATGGTGCGCTTTGCAAGGAGCACATGGCCGTCCCGATCCTGAGCAATATCCCGCTGCCGTTAGCGTCTGACTTTGGGAGCCGCACGGTGGATCTGTTTCCGACGGTTGCAGAAGGCCTGGGGCTCTCCCCAACGAAGCCTCATTTCGGACGAAGCCTCTTGTGACTGATGCTCTGGGCAGTCGTCAGCTTACGAGGCGTCAGGCAGTCTTGTGGCTGGTAGCGCTGGCCGTGCCTGCCACCGCCTGTACGCTGTTGGTCTGGGTTTTCCTGCCCCATTGGTGGCCGCTGTCTGCCTACTTCTGGTATTCCATCCCTGGAAACAGCTTTATCCTGCTGCCACACGAACCTGCGGTGATCTTTGCCGGGACCCTCTACAATCCCTTATGGGTAGCGCTCGTCGGCGGTCTGGCCACCATTCCGGCCTCGGCATTAGACCACCAGCTATTTAGCCGAGTGTTTCGACTCAGGCGTCTGGCGCAGGTAAGAGACACCCGTATGTACAGATTGACCGCCCGCGCTTTCGCTGTGCAGCCTTGGTGGACCATCTTTTTCTTCGCCTTCAGTCCAATCCCCTTTTACCCGATTCGCATCGCCGCCCCCATGTTTGACTACCCGGCTACCCGTTATGTCACTGCCGTCTTCGCGGGACGGGTCCCCCGTTACTATCTCCTCGCTTGGGGAGGGGGCCAGGTCGCTAAGTTTCTGAGTTGGAGCTTCTAAAGTCTCTCTCAGTGAGATACATGGCCCTCAGCGTCCGAGTAGCTCACGCATACTGTTCAAATTGAAAGAGACTGTCCCAGATTGGTAGGCACTACTATTTCGTCATACCGGCGAAGGCCGGTATCCAGAGGTTGTGGGGTGGTTCACGCAGGAACCGCCCACTAACGTGGGACAGGCTCAAATTGAAACAGCAGTTTGCCCGCAGCAACGGCGACTTGTACACTCATACGGTGCACCAGGACAGGTGGGATGAGACATGAAGATCACTGGAATCAAGATCAATATATTCTCCTCTCAGCATCGCAACGCCAAACGCAACTGGCTGATCCTCCGGCTCCAGACTGATGAGGGTCTCGAGGGCATCGGAGAGGCGTCGATGCTATCTCACGACCCGGTTGTCGCGGACGTGCTTAAGCACTGGACTGAGGCGTATCTGGTCGGCAAAGATCCCATGGCCCACGAACTCCACTGGATGCGAATGCACCAGGACAACGGAGGTAGGGGAGGGCGCCTGTTCTCGACCGCGCTTTCCGGCATAGACATAGCCCTCTGGGACCTCAAGGGTAAGGCTCTCGGAGTCCCTGTGTACAAGCTCCTTGGCGGCCCGATCAGGGATAAGATTCGCGTCTATGCGAACGGCTGGTACACCAACCCGGGGACCCCTGAGCAGAATGCGGAAGAAGCGCTGCGCGCGGTCGAAATGGGCTACACGGCCATGAAGTTCGACCCCTTCGGACACCACAACTACTACACGATCTCCCCAGAGCAGGCGCAGCTCGCCGAGGATCGCGTCGCCGCCGTAAGGGAAGCTGTCGGACCAAATGTCGAGATACTCATCGAGGTCCACGCCAAGTTCAACGTGTACACAGCCATTCATCTGGGAAGACGGCTCGAACAGTACAGGCCGTTCTGGTTCGAGGAACCGGTCTCCCAGGAAAACGTCGGCGAGATGGCCGAGGTGCGCCAGCGCGTCAACATCCCCATCGCGACCGGGGAACGCCTCTACCTCAAGTTCCCGTTCTACGAACTTGTGAAGGCCGACGCGGTCGACATTCTCCAACCTGATATGTGCAATGCCGGCGGCATAACCGAGCTCAAGAAAATCGCCGCGATCGCAGAGCCCCGCCATGTGCTCATGGCCCCGCACAACACAAATGCAGCCGTCGGCACTGCGGCCAGCTTCCACCTCGATGCGGCGACGCCGAACTTCCTCATCCAGGAATACCACGCCGAGTTCTACGAGCCTCACTACTTCGAGGTGTTCGACGGGCTGCCCAGGCAAGAAAATGGATACGTCGACCTGCCCGAAGGTCCCGGACTGGGTCTGACGTTCAACGAAGACATCGCCGACGCACACCCCTATATGCCTCTCGGTGTTGGCGAGCGCGGGATATAGCCCTTGAAAGTACTCGGCATCGAAACTTCGTGCGACGAGACCGCAGCGGCGGTCATCGAGGACGGCCGTTACATCGTCTCGAACGTCGTCGCGACCCAGGTCGACATGCACGCTCAATACGGCGGCATCGTCCCCGAAGTCGCCTCCCGACAGCACATGCGCACTATCATCCCTGTCGTGGACCGCGCCCTGGACGAGGCAGGCCTTCAACTCCAGCAGCTCGATGGCGTCGCCGTAACTCACGGGCCGGGTCTGGCCGGGGCCCTGCTGGTGGGAGTCAACACGGCCAAGGGGATGGCGCTCTCCTATGATCTGCCATTCATCGGCGTAAATCACCTCGAAGGCCACGTCTATGCCGCATGGCTTGAGGACGGGGTAGATCCCGAGGTCAGCCCGGGCTTCCCGATCATGTGCCTAATCACGTCGGGAGGCCACACCGATCTGATCCTGATGGAAGGACATGGTCAGTACCGCCTCATTGGACGCACACGGGACGACGCGGCGGGTGAGGCGTTCGACAAGGCCGCCAGGGTCTTGGGCCTCGGTTTTCCTGGAGGTCCTGAGATTCAGCGCGTCGCTGAGGCCGCTTTGGGACTCGAGCCCGACCTGCCACGTCCAAGGATCAGAGGCTCTCTCGATTTCAGTTTCAGCGGCCTGAAGACTGCCGTGCTGCGACGCGCCGAGGTCAAAGGAATGTACCCGCCGCCGGAAGACGACGAGCTTGACGCTGCCGAGGTATCCGAGGTCGCCCACGCCTTCCAGGAGGCCATTGTGGACTGCATGGTGACCCGAACTCTGGATGCCGTGAAACAGTACCATGTTAAGGGCATCATTCTCGGCGGAGGGGTGGCCGCCAACTCGCTGCTGCGCCAGGAGATGGCGAAGCGATCACCCATTGAGGTGGTGGTCCCACGTCCTGGACTGTGTACCGACAACGGCGCGATGATCGGAGCCGCGGCCTACTTCACTCTCAGGAACGGATTTTCCTATCAGTGGGACCTCGACGTGGTCCCAAGCCTTCGCCTGGGCTAGCGAGGGGCGAACGGCCTCCCTGTCTCAGGCCTTCGTGCGGCCTTCATTCGGTACAGGCCCTCTATGAAGTCGCGGACCTCCTGCGACTCGTCGTCGGATTGAAACGCCCAGGTGATCGCCGACGCGCCCGTGTGAAACACTGCCGCAGTACCTCCGGAGAAGAAGAGGCGGTTGACGATCAGGTAGATTCCCATGCCCAAAACCATCAGCGGCACGATAACGCGTGCAATCTCGTTTTCCAGGATTCCGAAGAGCGCGGCGCTCAGTATCACTGACAGCCCGGCCCACAGGAAAGCCCCATAGCCCTCGTTGACGACGACGAATTCGACCAGGTCAACGTCGTCCACCGATGCCATCAACACTTCGGTTCCGTCATCGGCGCCTGATGTGTATATGATCCGGCTGCTGGTCAGCAACAGCGATTCTTCGCGTCCCCGCGATGAGTTCCCATCTCTGGACGCTGTACTGATGGTTCTGTCGACCCTCTCGCCTTCCATTAACTCGAGTCCGCCGTACCCATGCCCACCCTGATCCAAGCGAGGTCCTCCTGAAGACGTCAGTGCTCCCTCACATGTTATCAGACTGCTTAGCATGCTCATCCGGATTCCGTTCATTAGACGCTCGTGGCGACGTGTGATAGTCTCTGGCTGCCATATCGGGGCCCACAGACCTGTCCCAACGAGGAGATATATGGAACGCCCGACATTCAAGCCTATCGGAACGCCGTCAGACGAATTGGACACTCCCGCACTCGTCGTGGATCTGGGCGCACTGGAGTCCAACATTGCGTTGGTCCATGCCGCCGTTCAAGCTGCGGGCGCAAGAATTCGCCCGCGTCTGGACGCCCACCTGTGTCCCGCGATCGGACACATTCAGGTCGGAGCGGGTGGCGCCAGTGGTGTCGCGGTTTCTACCCTTGGGCAGGCAGAGGTATTTGGTCAACACGGCTTCGGCAACATTCTCGTTACCAATCTCATGGTGACTCGACCGAAGATTGCGAGAACGGCAGCCCTCGCCCGCCGGGTCAGCCTTGTAGTCCTCGCCGACAATAGTGGCAACGTCGATGACCTGTCCAATGCCGCGATGTCTGCCGGCTCTACCATAGGCATTGCGGTTCCCGTGAGGACCGATGCCGACGCAATCGGCGTAACTCCCGCTGAAGCGTCGAGCCTCGCGGAGCATATATCCGGTGCCTCTAGCCTTGAGTTCGCTGGTCTGGTTAGCCTCTCAAACATAGACACCCTGCTCGAAGCTGCCGAAAATTGCAAAGCGGCCGGCCTCAACGCACCCATGATTGCCGCCGGAGGTTCCGCCGAGTACGACACCAACGCGGCAGCAGATGGAGTGACCGACATTCTGGCTGGATCGTATGCCTTTAATGACAATGCTCTGGCTCGGCAAAGACCCGAACTTCAGACAGCCGCCAGGATTCTCGCCACCGTGATAAGCAGTAAGGACGAGGGCTTAGTGTGGGTCGACGCGGGTCAGAAAGCCACGAGCATAGATACTGGACTGCCCGCCGTCGAAGGAGTCGAGGGCGCATCGGTGCCGCGGATGAGCGCCGAGCACGGAGCGCTCGTAAATGAGAGTGGCGTCGACTGGGACATCGATGTGGGCTCCAAGGTATGGATTGTTCCGGACAACATAGCCAATACCTCAAACGTTTACGACTACATTCAGGCTACCAGGGACGGACGTCTTGAGGCTGTGTGGGATGTGTCAGCAAGAGGCCGTTACAGCTAAAAGTTTTCTCCAAAGAACCGAGGTGATGCGATGACGTCCTTCAGACCTATGTTCGGAACTCCAATCGCCGACCTGGAAACTCCAGCGCTCATGATTGACCTTGACGCGCTTGAGCACAACTATAACCATATCGCTGGCCTGTACTCAGACACCGTCTGCAAGATGCGCGAACACGCCAAGAACGTGAAGACCCCCGCTGTCCTTCGCAAGCAGATCGAGGCGGGAGGCACGGTTGGTGGCGTATGTGCAGCCAAGGTGGCCGAGGCAGAAGTCATGGTCGAAGGTGGCATCACTGACATTCTTGTGACCAGCCAGGTGGTGACCGCAGACAAGATCGCCCGCCTTTGTTCGATGGCTCAGGCCGCCGACGTCAAGGTCGCCGTAGACGATGCCCGCAATATAGAGTTGATCTCTGACATCTCCAACCGCGCTGGGACCGAAGTGGGCCTCGTCATCGAGGTCAATACTTCGATGAACAGGGCTGGCATCAGGGGGCCCGAGGAAGGCATCGCGCTTGCCAGAATGGCCAATGACCTACCCGGTGTGACCTTCAAGGGAGTCATGAGCCATCAGTCCATCGCCGGCGACCCTGATCGCGAGACCCGATTTCAACTGGGCAGGGGTTGGATCCAACAGTGCATCGACGCCAAGAGAGCGATAGAAGATGCAGGATTCCCAGTGGAGATTGTCTCGACTGGCGAGACCTTCACCATCGACGTCGCACCGGAATTGCCCGAGGTTACTGAAGTGCAGGGTGGCACATATGCCCTCATGAATACTGGAAGTGAATACATGGAAGACTTCCAGTTCGCAGGCAAGATCCTCACTACCGTCGTGAGCCGTCCTGACGCCAACACCGCAATTGGCGACGTCGGCTACCGCGCGCTTGCGGCGCCGGGGGGTGTTCTACCGTCGGTTGAAGGCGAGCGGGACATCTCTGTCGACTCTCTCGGGCCCGATCACATAGTCCTTAAGTCCGGCGACTCAATGCCCCTGAATGTGGGCGACCAGTTCCTGCTGCTGAGCGCGCAGCAGGATATTATGGTCAACCGCTGGGATCAGTTCATCGGAATCCGCAACGGCGTCGTTGAGGCAGTTTGGCCGATCGTTGCCAGAGGCTGCCACCACTAGCGAGGACAAAGCACACCCGAGCCTGCGGAACATCTCCATTGCAATGACTGGATGCTGGCTTGATATAATCATCGAGCGAGTGCATGTGCCCACGTACGTCTCCAGTTCAAGGTGACCGCAATGACGACGCATACTGAGACCAAACTGCTGACCGCGGACGATCTGTTACGTCTTTACGGCGAGGGAGTGCGGGCCGAGTTAATCCGGGGAGTTCTCTGCAAGAATATGGCTGCTGGCGTGGATCACGGCAAGTATGTGATGAATCTTGCCTTTGCGTTCGGAGGGTTCATAAAGTCCAGGCGGCTGGGGTCCCTCATCGGCTCCGATAGTGGGATCAGGCTAGAGAGTGACCCGGACACTGTTCGAGAGCCTGACCTCGCATTTATCTCGTCCGAAAAATTGCCTTTAGGGTCGAGTGTACCCGGTTACTCAGAGGTTGTGCCTGACCTTGTAGTTGAAATCGCATCTCCCAGCGACAGTCGGAGAGCAGTAAACGACAAGGCCAGGATGTGGCATAGTCACGGAGTGCGTCTCATATGGGCTGCTTACCCGGATACGCGAAGTGTGGACGTCCACTTGGAAGACGGCTCAATTGCAACGCTTACCGAAAACGATGATCTCGACGGCGGAAACGTTCTTCCGGGATTTACATGCCAAGTGAGCGACATTTTCGAGCTGTAAGTAACGGCTGACTTGAAATCAGGAACACTAAGCAGGAGGTTGACTGGTGAAGGTAGGGATTATCAACGTTACCGGATACGCCGGAATGGAGTTGGCGCGCATTCTGTACCGCCACCCCGAAGTTGAGATCACGGCTGCCACCGGTCGAAGCCTGGCTGGAAAGCGACTCGGCGAGATTTTCCCCCATCTTTCCGCATGTGACATCGAGATAACTCCGGAAATCTCGGACAGCGTTGACTTCGTCTTCTCGGCTTTGCCTCACGCTGCGAGCGCAGAGAGGCTGGAACCCTTCATCGCCGACGGTATCAAGGCAATTGACATTTCGGCAGACTTCCGTCTGAAGGACCTCGACGAATACTCAGGCTGGTACAAGATTACCCATCCGTGTCCGCAATACGTCGAGACTGCCGTATACGGCCTCACGGAGCTGCACCGTGATGAGATAGCGCAAAGTAGCCTCGTCGGCAATCCCGGCTGCTACCCGTCCGCCGCTATTCTGGCCCTGGCGCCGGCTGTCGAGGCAGGCATCATAGACGGCGACGTCGTCGTGGATGCCAAGTCCGGAGTGTCGGGAGCGGGCAGGGGTGGCTCGGTCGATCTCAACTTCTCTGAGGTCAACGAGAACTTCAAGGCGTACAACCTCGACGGTCACCGTCACCGCCCTGAGATCACGCAGGAGCTGGGCGAGCTGAACGGAGGCTCCGATCTCCGCCTCACTTTCCTGACACACTTAGTGCCGATGACGCGCGGTATACTCGTCAGTTGCTACGCGCCGTTGAAACGCGACGCTGTTCCAGGCGGCGAGGAGGGCAGGACAGCAGTCCGGGCCATCTATGAGGACTACTACAACGGCGAGCCGTTCGCCAAGGTCGTTCCTCAAGCTCCCCAGACCAAGCACACATCTGGAAACAACGACTGCGTTATTTTCCCGACAGTTGACTTGCGAGCCGATCGACTGATCGCCATCGCCTGCCTGGACAATCTGGTGAAGGGCGCCGCCGGCAGTGCCGTTCAGAACATGAATGTCATGTCTGGCTTCGAGGAAACTGCTGGTCTTGAGCAGTTGGCGCTCTATCCCTGATTGACACGGTCAGCGGCCTAACCTAACATATTTCAGAGGCCGTGCTAGGTGGGGAGATAGCGGTGCCCTGTACTCGCAATCCGCTCTAGCGAGGCTGAATTCCACCCAGAGGTTCTGTACCGTCGGCCACTGTCGGCGAGTTTCGATGTTGAGAGCTGGGCCCCACGCGGCGGAGAGCTGTGAACCCCGTCAGGTTCGGAAGAAAGCAGCGGTAAGCGGTCTTCTCCGGGCGACGTGGGACTACCTGGCTTGAGTTGGGCTCGTTTGATATGCTGGCGGAAGGAATCGAACGGCGGTGCACGGCCCTTCATAATCGCGCGTTTGGCCCTCATTGATGGCTGCCAATTCCGACTTCGAGGAACATCTTGAAAAGAGCATCCTCGGGCCATAGCCGTCTCGGGCAGAATTTCCTGGTCGATCATACTATCGTCCTCAGGACTGTCGGCGCGGCAGCGATAGGGCCGGACGACGATGTGCTTGAAATAGGCCCGGGACGCGGCGCGCTGACCCGTCTCCTCGCTAGGCGGGCACGCCGGGTCGTTGCGGTTGAGCTGGACCCCGAACTCGCGGCCGCGCTCCCTGCAAGGGTCGAGCACTGCGAATCGCTCACCGTCCTTCCCCAGAACGCCTTGGACTTCGACCCTGCCGCGCACTTCGATCGCCCCTTTAAGCTCGTGGCAAACCTCCCGTACTACGTAGCGACTCCCATTGTCAGACGCTTCTTGAACACCCGTCCCAGGCCCAGCAAGATGGTAGTCATGGTGCAACGGGAAGTGGCAGACAACATGACCGCCAACCCGGGCAGAATGAGCCTGCTGTCCGTCATGATCCAGATGCACGCAAGTGCAAAGACACTGTTCTCCGTGCCGCCGCGTGCGTTCCGGCCCCGCCCCAAGGTGGCCTCGGCCGTTGTCGGCATTGAACCGTTCGACGAGCCCGCAATACCCGTGGACGACACCGAGTTGTTCATCTCATTTGTGGCCGCCGGGTTCCGCGCGCCCCGAAAGCAGATTCACAACAGTCTCAAGCTGGGTCTAAACGCCTCTACCTCTGCCGTGTCAATTGCCTTGGACAGCGCGCGCATCGATGGCACTCGACGACCATCGACATTGAGCCTTCAGGAGTGGGGGGATCTTTACACTTCTTGGCTGAATCACACCCAAGTGGGTACCTAAGGATGTTGACACTCCACGCCCACGCCAAATTGAACCTCACTCTGGAAGTGTTAGGACGAAGGCCCGACGGCTATCACGAGACCGCCTCCATCATCCAGACATTGGAGTTGGCCGACACCGTCACGTTGGAGCCGTCAGTGTCATTGGAAGTCAAATGCTCGGAAGCCGGTCTCGACGGTCAGGCAAACCTGGCCTGGCAGGCTGCTGATCTTCTGCGCCAGGAAACTGGAGTTGCGGCGGGAGCACGGATCGCTATCGAAAAGCACATCCCCGTGTCCGCCGGCCTCGGCGGCGGAAGCTCCGACGCCGCGGCAACACTTGTTGGACTCAACTCCATGTGGGACCTCAGTCTTTCTCACGACAGGCTGCGAGCCTTAGCTGTTGAGCTCGGATCAGACGTGCCGTTCCTGGTCGGCGGAGGCACGGCTATCGCTCTAGGAAGGGGAGAACGTGTCAGGACGCTTCCCTCTTCGCAGCTGCCGTGGTTTGTGCTCGCTTTTCCCACATCATCAAGGAACGATAAGACCGCCTTCATGTACCGGTCGATAAACGAAGACAACTACACTCGCGGCGGACTCACCAGGAAGCTGGAAGCACGAATTCGGAATGGCGGCGATATTCCGCCGCAACTCCTGTTTAACGCATTTGACGAAGTGGCAAGAACCGTCGAACCTGATGTCGATCGCTGCTGGTCGGACATGTACTCAGCGGGAGCGCGCGAGATCCACGTCTCAGGCAGTGGTCCGACGGTGTACGCCGCTATAGAACGCAGGGAGATTGCGACAGCAGTCCAGCTCGTGATGGAGAAGATCAAAGGTTGGCCCTCTGTGGTAACTAGGGCATGGCCCGTCTCTGGTGAGGGCTGATGGACATTCTCGCAGCCGGTCTGGCCACCGGATCCCTTATGGCGCAGACGTTCATCATGATCGGATGCCTGACTGCGTTCTTCCTGCTAAAGAATCCCCCTCCAACACTCAAACCCATGCTTACTAGGTTCTCGCCGGGGACTCTCGTTCTTGGAATGGTTGCTGCAGCCTACCCTCTATGGGGCATCGTTGGCGTCGTGCTGGCATTCCTGTTCCTGGCACTGCAGAACGGCTTCCCGGGTTCAGGCCTTGGGAGTGCCAACTTTGTTTACACTGCTGGCGTCACTTGCGCCGCGGCTGCCATGACTCTTCCTTTCCTCCTGCTCTTGAGAGAAGTACGCGTAGGCATCACATGCGTTATGCTCTCTGGTGTACTCATATTTGGATGGCTACTACCATTTCTGGCAACATGAGAGACGAGCTTTTCTTTCGATAATAGAGTTCCACCTCATTAAAGGCATACTTAGCCATAGCATCAGCCGACTCCACATCAACGTCAACGCGCCAATGGGTGGCGATCGACTTAGAGACGACAGGTCTGTCGTCCACTAGGGACGCCATCATAGAAATCGGCGCCGTCCGCTTCGATCGCGATCGCACGATTGACGAGTTCCAGACTCTCGTCAATCCAAACCGCGAGTTGCCTCAGTTCATCCGAGACCTGACTGGCATCTCCCAGGAACAGGTCAACTCTGCTCCCACGTTTCCCACGGTTGCGGACGAATTGGCGCGGTTCATGCAGGGAGCGATACCGGTTGCCCACAACGCCAGCTTCGACCTCGGGTTTCTCAGACAGAACGGCATCGACGTGGGAAACCCGTTCTGTGACACGTTCGAGCTCGCTTATCTCGTACGTCCCGCGGCAAAGGGGTACTCGCTCACACAATTGACGAGGCAGCTGTCTGTCCGTCCAGACCGGTCTCACCGTGCGCTCGACGATGCACGTTCAGCTCGCGACGTGTTTCTGGCGCTGCTGCCTGAGTTGTCCGGCATGGATCCGGCGCTGCTGTCTGAGTTCAGGCGGCTATCGCGAGAGTCAGGCTGGAACATCGGCGCTCTGCTGGATGCGGCAGAGGAGAGTGTCCCATTCAGCCTGGCCTCGCCGACAACAACTGCGATTGGTGGAGTCGACTCGCATGACTTGCGAGATAGACTGTCCCGTCCTCCCCCAATTCAGCCGATGGAAGACCGTGTGGACATCGACCCCGAACTCATAGCCCATGCCCTCTCAGCTGGTAGTGCATTCTCCGATGCCGTCACCAACTTTGAAGAAAGGTCCGAACAGGTCGAGATGGCTGCTGCCATCGCTGAGACAATCAATCGCGGCGGCCGACTCACCGTCGAAGCCGGGACCGGAGTTGGAAAGTCTCTAGCGTATCTGCTGCCAGCTGCGTTGTACGCAGCAAAAAACGGTCAGCGCGTGGTGGTGTCTACCAACACCATCAACTTGCAGGAACAGCTGGTCAACAAGGACCTGCCTATGGTCAAGGCTGCCCTCGCTGCCATAGATCCTGCCGCCGCGGACGAGTTCCGATATTCCTCTCTCAAAGGGCGCGCAAACTACCTGTGCTTCAAACGTTGGAACATTGCCCGCCGCTCTTCCGACCTCGATGAAGCGCGAGCCAGAATGATCGCGAAGACGACCGACTGGGTGAACAGCACTGAGACTGGCGACCGGGCCGAATTAAACATTGGTCCCTCCAACTTCGCCTCAGCCTGGAATTCACTGTCGGCCCAGCGCGCTTTCGAGTGTCCAACTCGGGCCGGTGGACCGTGCTTCCTTCAAGCTGCCAGAAACGATGCCGAAGCATCTCATATTGTCGTCGTTAACCATTCGCTTCTGCTCTCCGACCTGGTTTCGAAAGGGAATGCCATTCCGGACTACGATGTACTCATCATCGACGAGGCCCACCATCTGGAGGACGTGGCAACTGACCAGCTCACCTTTACGTTCGGCCCAGCCGACATTGATGAGGTCTTCTCCGACCTTACGTCGGAGAGAGGCCTGCTCGTGCGCGCTCAGTCCGCCCTGATCGACAGCGACATGAGTGATAGCGATAGACGAGCCGCCGAAGTCAACTTGGAGCAGGCTGGAACAGTAACCCCACGTCTTAGAGATGAGATGCGCAGCCTTCTGAGACTCGTGGGATCAGTCGTTGTGTCGAACCGGGAACATGCTACCTCACAATACGACACTCAGGTGCGTATCCTTCCTTCTCATCGAGATGCTCCCGAGTGGAATTCCGTTGTGCAACTGTGGGACAACGTCGCCATCCTTCTTTCCGAGATGTCGGGTTGCGCTGAGCAGCTGGTAGAGACACTCAGACGTAACATGCCCGAGAACGCCGGCGCAAATGACGCACTGTTGTCCGACCTGGTACAGGTTCAGCTAAGTCTCACGAACTTCACGTCCAACTTGAGTGGGATAATTGGCGACCCAAACGAGAGTGGCATCTATTGGGTCACTATGAAACGGCAGACTTCTGACGTGACTCTGAACTCGGCCCCCATCCATGTCGGTCGCGATCTACAGGAGAGGCTGTACAGTCAAGTGGGCGCAATCGTCATGACCAGTGCTACCATGAGCAGCGACGGTAGCCTTGATCACGCGGTAGATCGTCTGGGTTTCGAAGACTCCAGATGCCTTGTATTGGGTTCCCCTTTCAACTATCAGGAGGCTGCCCTGTTGTATACGCCGTCTGGTGTGCCCCACCCGAATGCACCACACTTCCAGAATGCGGTGGAGAGTGTGACAATAGAAGCCGCCACGGCAGCCCAGGGCCGGACTATGGTGCTCTTCACATCCCACGGGGCACTTAGGAACACTGCCCGCGCTATTCGCCCCGCACTTGAGGCGCACGACATCCAGGTCCTTTCACAGGGGCTGGATGGCCCACCTCAGCTTTTGGCAGAGTGGTTTCTGGAAGAGCCCCGGTCCGTACTGCTAGGCACATCGAGTTTCTGGCAGGGTGTGGACTTCGCCGGTGACGCGCTGACAGTTCTGATAATCACGAGGCTCCCTTTCACGGTTCCATCGGACCCGATATTTCAGTCGCGCTCCGAACAGTATGGCAGCGAAGCGTTCGCCAAGTTTGCCGTACCGCAGGCAATACTCAAGTTCAGACAGGGATTCGGGCGCCTGATACGCTCGACCAGAGACAGCGGGGTGGCAATCGTCATGGACTCCCGAATCACCAAATCCGGGTACGGTCGGAGATTCATCGGATCGTTGCCCGAAATGACAGTGACCAACGGAAAAGGGCAGGGGACTTCTGCCGTCGTGCAGCGGTGGCTGGAGTACACAGGATGACTATGGACTGGAACACTATAAAACCGTCAGGCCCGTTTGACCTGGCCAGCACCATGGAGTGCGGCCAAGCGTTTAGGTGGAGACAGGTCAACTCTCCCGAGCTGGGCGACCACTTCGAGGGAGTCATTTTCGGCAACCTCGTTCGCGCTAAGCAGACGGAGACGGAAGTGCTGTTCTCTTCCGAACCTGATCCACCATCCTCTTTCAGGCCGATACTCGAAGAGTACCTGGGCCTCAATCACGACCTCGATACGATCTATTCGGACCTGTCCGAGGACCCCGAACTGGCGCGTCTGTTCGACAAATACCCCGGCCTGCGTATCCTACGCCAGGACCCATGGGAGTGTCTCGTAAGCTTCATTTGCAGCGCAAATAACAACATCAAGAGAATCTCCCAGAACGTCGAAGACATCTCCAGGACATTCGGGCCCAAAATAGCGGCTAGTGGCGAAGAACGCTGGGCGTTCCCGTCTCCCCGGGCTATCGCAGAGGCCGGAGAGCAGGCTCTCAGAGACCTGCGGATCGGCTTCAAGGCAGCGTATGTCCACAAGACTTCCGAGCTGGTGGCAGGGGGCGAGATCGACCTCTTCTCCCTCCGCGAGGTGGACTACGACGAGGCGCTGAAATCAGTAACCGGACTCCCCGGAGTCGCGGACAAGATCGGCAACTGCGTAACGCTGTTTTCACTCGACAAGCTCGAATCTTTCCCGGTCGACGTCCACATCGAACGAGCTGTGGAGCGCGAGTATGCTCCCAGGCTTAACGGGAAACCATTGACCAAGCCCCGAATGCGCGAATGGGCCCAGAAACGATTCGGCCCCCATGCCGGATACGCCAACCAGTACCTCTTCTACGACGACTTGCTGGAAGGGTAGCCACAGGGAGCCTGTAACAGTTCTGTAGGCGTGGGCGTACTATCATGTAACGGTGCGCGGGCGCCTCGCCCGAATTTGCATGTCTATGATCTACTTGGAGTGGATTGTCCTCTGAGTCACCCTCAGAATTGATACCGTTTCTCGCTGGTGATCTCTGTTGAATGACCCAGAAACCGTGTGCTATCCTACCGCTAATCGGGGAGTGGCGCAGCTTGGTAGCGCACCTGCATGGGGTGCAGGGGGTCGCTGGTTCGAATCCAGTCTCCCCGACTCTTGAACCCCTTTCTTCCTCCTCGCGAGCGCACCCGGCCTTGTCCCGCGTCAGCTCACTTGCAGCATCGTACTCGAACTCCTTTGTGCTAGGATACGCCGCAGTTTCCGCTGTTCGAAATTTGGCGGGCTAGTCGGCGCACTCGCACGGCGCCACTTTTCACAGAAACTCTCTCAACAGTCCGGAGGTCCATTATGGCTGTTCGATCCGGTCGCGAATTCTTGCAGGGACTTAGAGACAGCCGCGAAGTCTGGCTGGAAGGCGAGCGAGTCGAGGACGTCACCACACATCCCAAGCTTCGTCGTATGGCCGCAACGCTCGCGCATATCTACGATCTCCAGCACGACCCAAACACCCGCGATCTGATGTCGTTCGACTCGCCCACCTCCGGCGATCCGATCTCGCTTTCGTACATGATTCCCGAGTCCGTCGACGACCTTGTGAGGCGCAGGGGAGCATTCGAGGTCACCGCCCGGGAGTCGTTCGGGATGCTCGGCCGCACTCCCGACTACTGCAACATCATCGTCACAGCCATGCGGCAGATGGCCGATGTCTACGGAGAGAACGACCCACAGTACACTAAGAATGTTATCAACTATTACGATTACGTTAGCGAGAACGACCTCTGTCTCACCCACACTTTCGGCCACCCGCAGGCCAATCGCTCGGTCGACATAAGTCAGCTTGCAGATCCCTACCTTGCGCTCGGAGTCGTCGACACCACGTCAGAGGGCGTAATCGTGAGGGGAGCGAAGCTACTGGCGACCCTCGCGCCGTTCTCGGACGAGATCCTGGCCCCTATCTACCGACCACTGCGTCCCGATCTTCCCGGCTCCAGCAAGTACGCCATAGGGTTCGCCATTCCGGTCGCCACACCCGGGCTAAAGTTCGTGTGCCGCGAGTCCTACGACCTTGGCCATTCGTCCTTCGACTATCCGCTGTCAGGGCGCTTTGACGAGATGGACTGCATGGCCATTTTCGATGACGTCCTCCTACCCTGGGACCGTGTCTTCGCGTTCGACGACGTCGAATTGGGCAACAAGAACCTGGGACGGGTCTTGGTCTGGCGGCAGTACATGCAGCAGGTCGCCGTCAAGAACATCGCCAAGCTCGACTTCATGCTCGGAATCACCTACAAGATCGCCGACGCAATAGGCATCAACGTGTACAGCCACGTTCAGGCGAAAATTTCGGAGATTGTCGACATTAGAGCGACAGTCAACTCGTACATGCGCGCAGCCGAGGCCGACGCAGGGCCGTACCACGGCCTTGGCATCTGGCCGGCCGCCGAGCCGTGGCACGCCATGCGCCACTGGTTCCCGGATGCCCACACGCGCATCGTGTGGATCATCGAGCAGCTATCAGCCAGCGGCCTGATGCTCACTCCCACGGAGCGCGACGTTGAAGGTCCAATAGCCGACCTCATAGCCAAGTACTACCAGGGCGCGACCGTGGGCTCTAAAGACAGGATCAGACTGTTCCGGCTCGCGTGGGACCTCGTTGGCACCCAGTTCGGCTCCAGACAGGCCCTCTATGAACGCTTCTTCAATGGCGATGTCGTAATTCTCAGGCAGCGCAGATACGCCGGATACGACTACTCAGAGGCGCTCGCCTCGGTCGACAGGTTCTTCGAGATGGCCACGGACGGAGATTAGGTCAGAAGGAGGTACCTATTCCTCGATCGCTGATTCGATGAACTCGACAGCCGACGGGCGACCCCAGACGTCGAGCTCCACGGAGGCGACGTCTATCCGCCAGTTCTCACACGGAATGTCCGTAGTCTGAAGGTACCGATGACTAGCCGCTACTAGCCGTTGCGACTTTCTGCCCGAAACGGTCTCCGCCGGAGTTACAAAGGCCTTCGACCTCCTGGCCCGCACTTCGATGAACACCAAGGTGTCGCCAGCCGTCGCAATTAGATCGACCTCTCCGAATCGCGTGCTGTAATTTCGGTCCACTACCCTCATGCCCAGGTCCTCGACGGCCAATGCAACAAACGACTCCGCCCACTTTCCGATTTCGGTTCTGCTCACTTGAGGGCTGCGACGAGGTTCGCGATTCAGGGGGCTGAAGCTCATTCTGTGTTCAGTGCATGGGCCGAGTCGCCGTATCGCTGCCATGTGCCGCTCCGTTCCATATCCCTTGTGCGACTCGAAGCCGTAGCCAGAATACTCCTCAGCAAGATTGGACATTAGCCTGTCGCGCTCCACCTTGGCGACAATAGACGCCGCCGCAATGCTGAGCGACTTGCTGTCACCCCGTATGATCGACTTCTGTGGCAGATTCACCGCCTGGAGAGACAGAGCGTCGATCAGTAGGCTGTCAGCGGCGGGACGGAGTTTCGACAGTGCTCGGCGCATGGCGAATCTGACGGATGGTACGATCCCGTTCCTGTCGATCTCCGCTGCTGCCACCCATCCCACCGAATAGGACAGCGCGTACTTAACGATAACCGCATACGCCTCTTCTCGCTGCCTTGGAGACAGCTGCTTGCTGTCTCTGGCGACCGCACGGAGTTCCGAAGCGGGACAGGGAGGTAGAATGACGGCGCCCGCTGCTACCGGTCCTGCCAGGCATCCTCGCCCGACCTCATCCAATCCAGCGACACGGGAGTAGCCCTGGCATTGGAACTGATCTTCGAACTCGGTATCAGGTACCTGCGGTGTTTGCGGCATCCGGCGTTGACACTATTTGTCGAGCCCGCGCTGAATCCCCCGGAGAAACGCTACGTGGCCGACATGCTGACACTCCTCGACAAGCAGATGGCTGAACATGTCGGCAAGCGAGTACTCCGGCCTGCGGGGGTGCGGCTTCAGCGCCAGGTCGGACTCTGAGATCGAGTCCAGGAACTTGTATGTCTCGGCCCTCACCGCATCGTAATACGCAAGCATCTTGTCCATGTCGAACTTGGGAAACTGCGCAACTTGCTCGGCAGTGTATCCGAAACCGCTCCCCCTTTCAGGCAGACCCATGTCACCGTGCCAGTCGTCCCGTTGCCACACTGTCGGAAGCTGCTGGGCGAACCTCTGGATGAAGTCATCCTCGACCCTCGCCATGTGCCAGACTACAAAATCAATGTGGTTGGACTCCGGAGTAACCTGGAACCGCCTTTCTTCCTCGCTCAACCCATCAAGCTGCTGCTTCAACTCTTCAAGATACTCGTCGTATCCAAGGCGGATCAGATCTTTGAAGTCCACAGTGTTCTCCATCCAGTACGTGTGTCAGCTTGCAGCGGCCGCGACCGGCGCTTCGATCTCTATGTAACCGCCTCCAAGGATCTGGTCTCCGTCATAGAAGACCACGGCCTGCCCGGGAGTGACCGCCCTCTGAGACTGCTCGAATTCCACAATGGCCGAATCCGCGTCAATTGGCGCCACCGTTGCTGGAGAAGGCTCAGCCTTGTACCTGATCTTAGCCTCAACGCTAACGGGCCCGTCAGGTAGGATCCCAGAGACGTAGCACACCCGGGACGCCCACAATGTCGTGCTCAATAGATCCTCCTGGGAACCCAGAACGACCTCATTGGAGTCCGAATCGATCCGCGTCACGTATATCGGCTTTTCGGTATTACCCTGAAGACCCAGACCTCTGCGCTGTCCGATAGTGAAGAACTGTATTCCCGGATGCGTCCCGAGGACGTCTCCCTCCTTGGACACCAGGTTGCCCGGACGTGGCCGAACTCTGTCCGACACGAACTTGCGGTAGTTGTCGTCGGGAATGAAGCATATCTCCTGGCTGTCCGGCTTGTTCGCGACCGTGAGACCAGCTTCTTCTGCCAGATCGCGAATTGAGTCCTTCCTGTACTCGCCAACGGGCAGCAGCAGGCGTCGAAGCTCCTGCTGTCCGAGGGTGAACAGCACGTACGACTGGTCCTTCGATCCGTCTGCGCCCTTTAGCAGAATTCTTCGCCCATCAGCCCCGGTCCTGACCCTGCCGTAGTGCCCGGTGGCGATGTAGTCAGCTTCCAGAAACGTCGCTCGCCGGAGAAGAAAGTCGAACTTGATCTTGTCGTTGCAAGCTAGGCACGGGTGGGGAGTTCGCCCCCTGTCATACTCCTGAACGAAATAGTCGATGACGTGTCGCTGGAACTCCCTCTCGAAGTTTAGAAAGTAGTGGGGTATGCCAATCTCATGACATACTCGACGAGCGTCCTCCACGTCCTCCACAGAGCAGCATCGCTTGCTCGACGCCGGCACGTCGTCCCGCTCGACGGACCAGAGCCGCATAGTGACTCCGAATACATCGTAACCCTGTCGATGCAGCAGCAGCGCAGCGACTGAAGAGTCCACGCCGCCGCTCATGGCGACCAATACCTTGCCCTTACTCATGATTTGAAGCCTAGCACAGCCGAGAAGACGTGTGCCATTATCTCATCGGGCGCAGAACCTTGAGCCGCGTCGTGGGCAGTCTCCGTAGAGTCTGGTTGCGGGGGTCCACCTCGATTCCCACGGACTCGAGAGCAGTTACGCCAAGGAGTGGCTCGGCATCCTCCTCCCCAAGGACTATAGTCGCTCCAACGATCTCACCCATGAACTCAACTTGGGCTACCGTGAACTCCATTCTAATCTCGCTGCCGTCGGCCAGACTGTAAAGCCGCTGGCCTTTAGGCGCGAGGCCAATCGCTTCCAGATGCGCTCTGGGCGCCAGACAATCGACCGCCCCCGTATCCACCAGGAACAGCCCTTCCCAGACCAGATCAGGATCGGCAGGATTCCGGACCGCGGCGGTCACATGTACTACTCCCAAGTCATACCCTCCCCGTTGGTTGTCTGAATTCTAGCAGACTGCGAGCAGCCTTGCGGATTCAGCCCCACATGACTCAGCGACTGAGGCTTACACTTAACCTAGGGTCTTTTTATTTTTCAGTGAATAGTCCGACCAGCGGGACAATAGCCCCCTCTCCCTCAGGGAGAGGGTTGGAGCCTGCCCCGTACCACGATACGGGGGTGAGGGTGATTGACACCGCTTCACTTGTACGATGTCCAATAACGAAAAGACCCTGACACTTAAACACCTTTCATTGACCAGCCCCTGAACTCGCCAATATAATGCCGCCATGACTGAATTGACACTCCTTGACTCCAGATCGCTCGCCGAGGCGGCATTCGATATAGCTGATGAAATGCAGGCGTCGAACATCGTCTTGCTGGATGTCCGCCAGGCCTGTGACTACGCCGACTACACCGTGATTATGACCGCCGAGTCCACGCGGCAGTTGCGCGCGCTCGTCGAGGATGTGCATGATGGGCTGAAGGCAGCCGGAGTCATGCTCCACCATGTCGAAGGTTCCCACACGAGCGGCTGGATATTGATGGACTACGGCGATGTGCTGGTCCATCTAATGGGCCCCGAAGAACGAGACTTCTACGGCCTGGAGACGGTCTGGGCGATGTCCCGTCAGATCCGCGTCATTCCGTGATCCAGGAGTCTGCGGCCCTTGCGTAGTCGATCAATTCGGCGTCGTTGAAGAACAGCGCGAGCTCACGCTTCGCAGACTCGACCGAGTCCGACCCGTGGACAAGGTTCCTGCCAATGTCGATTCCGTAGTCGCCCCTCACCGTCCCGGGTGGCGAGTCTGCGGGGTTGGTCGCCCCCATTGTCTTCCTGACAATCGCAACGGCGCCGTTTCCTTCCAGCGCCATCGCGACTATCGGTCCCGACGTTATAAACGACACCAGGCCGTCGAAGAACGGCTTGCCGGCATGCTCGCCGTAGTGTTGATTGGCGAGCTCCTGTGATACTTGCAACAGCTTCATGCCCTTGATCTTCAGGCCGGTCTTCTCTAACCGGCTCACTATTTCACCAGCCAGTCCACGCTGGACGGCGTCAGGCTTAAGCAGAACGAGTGTCGTTTCCAATTGATTCCCTCATGCGTGATATTTCCTGATTGAAGTTAGTTGCCGGAGCCCCACCTGCGCGCCGCTGACGCGATCTGCGAGCTCCTGAGATACATAGGCTCGGCGCTGCTCGGATCGACCGTCTCTCCCCGTACCAGCTTCTGGTACCCGATGTACGCGGTGGTAGACGCTCGCCGCGTCGGTGGAACCGATCGAATCACTAACGCGTTGGCGCCGACCCGAGATTCCATCTGGTCAGCCAGTTCCAACACAGCCTCACCGCAGTACAGAATGCCGTCGGATACATGGTCCAGGAACTCGTCCACGGCCTGCACTTCAGTTGCAATCTCATCTGAACCTTCGACGGTCCGGCCAACGTAGAGGCGATTCCGACCGGCGCTCGCAATGGCGCAAATTGGCAGGTCGAGAACCCTGAAGGGCTGTATCTCCACGTCGAGCGTCCCAACGGTTACCAGCGGTATTCCCCTGGTAGAGGCGATGGCCTTGGCAGTGCTCATCCCCACCCGCAGCGCGCTGAACGCGCCGGGACCGGAAGCTGTGAACACCGCGTCGAGGTCAGTGATCCGAGCCCCGGCCTGGTCAAACGCCCTGTTGATCGCCGGCACAAGCTCGACGGAATGGTTGCGCTCCGACCGCCACGCAATATCGACCAGTGACTTACCTTCGATCGACAGTCCGACCGACGCGTACCTGGTCGATGTGTCTATCTGAAGCTCCAAGCGACTATGCCGATCCGGTAATCGATGCGCGAATCCGACCGAGGGCATCAAATATAGGGAGGAGTTCCGTGTTACAGCTCTCTATGGTCAACTCCCGAATCTCATCAGAGACCGTCCTGATGAAGACAGATAAGTGACGCTCCGGGAAGAAGCCAGATGCCTTGTCTGCCCACTCGATTACGCAGACACCGTCGCCGTACAGGTAGTCATCGAGACCCAGCCCATCCACCTCCTCGAACGAGTCCAGACGATAGAGATCCATGTGATAGACGGGCACACTCGCATGGTACTCGTTGATCAGCACGAATGTTGGGCTGCGCGCGTACTCCGCCGATCCCAGCCCCCAGACGATTCCTTGTGTGAGCGTGGTCTTTCCCGCGCCGAGACTTCCGGAGAGTAAGACTATATCGCCGGGCACGACTTTCGAGCCAATCGCCCGGCCGATTTCGTGTGTTGTCGATGTGGCGTGTGATTCGAGAGTGATCTGCATGGAGTGGATACGAAAATTGTCCTTCATCGGCCTGTCGCGAAAGGACTCTGGGGCGGGTGGTCCGAACAACCACGGGCCTACCCCCGCCTCGTGTATTATATTCAGACCGAACACGCGGCAACAAGCCGAGGCGCCAATTGAAAGCTCTCATAGTCTCAGACGTCCATAGCAACTTTGAAGCGCTCACCAGAGTGATCGAAAGGGCCGGTGCTAACCCGGGTTTCGACGAAATCTGGTCGCTCGGAGACCTGGTCGGATACGGCCCGGATCCCGCCGCGGTAATCGACCTGGTTCGAGAACACGACCATCGCGCGGTTGCTGGCAATCACGATCTGGCTTGCGTGGGAAGACTAAGCCTTGAGGCATTCAACCAATATGCGGCGGCGGCCAATATCTGGACCGGACAGGTTCTGGACCAGGAGAGACGCGAATTCCTGGGTGACCAGCCACTGAAGCTGGAAATAGACGAGTTCACCATCGTCCACGGGAGTCCAAGAGACCCGATTTGGGAGTACGTCGTTTCAGAGCGTGCTGCGGTCGCATGCTTCAATCACTTCGACACCTACTGGTGCCTCGTTGGCCACTCGCACATCCCGTTCATCTGCCGCATGTCGGAAGACCAGTCAGGCGTGCGCTTCTTCGCGCCGCTGTATGGCACTCCCTACTCCCTGGCAGACCAGCGCCTGATAGTCAATCCTGGAGGATTGGGACAGCCGCGCGACGGCGATCCCCGGGCAGCCTATGCCGTATACGACTCAGGCGAAGACACTATCACTCACTACCGCATCGAGTACGACTTCGCCGCAACCCAGGAGAAGATGCGCTCACACGGATTGCCCGAATTCTTGATCAGCCGCCTGGCCTTGGGACAGTGACAGGTGGCAGTGAGAAGACCACCTAGTCCGAACTGCGCGGCGCAGCCGCCTGCATTCTGCGAGACTCCCCCCGCCTGCGCGGAGGCAATTCCCTGATTGAATTGGCTAGCTGCTTTAGAAGGTCCTTTCCGGCCTGAGTACCAACGGATACCACGATACCGTCCACCCCGGCGTCTCTCAGCGCGCCAAGATCGGTGAGTGAGATGTCGCTCTCCACTCTGACCAGCATTACTCCGCCAGTCGAAGCGCCGACCTTAGTCAACTGCACCAGGTTGTCGAACGATAGCTCCCCAGATCCCACTGCGGACGTGTTGAGCGTTCCATCCACGCCGAGAGACCGCAGCGCAACAGCCGTCTCCCGATCCGCGGCCTCAGACATCATGACGATTGTTCCCACATCCGGGCGTCCGACCACCGCGGCAGAGGCAGTCTGCGGATCTATAACGAAGTAGTCGCAACCTGCCTCTTCCAGCGAGTCCAACTCGTCAACTGTGAGTTTGTCGCAACTAACCCCCCAGATGAGGCTCCCGTCAAACGAATTTGCGAGAATGGATTCCGACTCTGCTCCCATCAACAGCAACGCATCCGCGACTCCCGCCATTTCCTCATCCATCCCGCCTGTGAAGTCCCCCTGCGAAGCATCGCCTATCAGCGCCATTGTTGGCGATGCTTCGACCGTGCCGATCAGAGCTCCAAAGCCTATAGGCTGGGCCGACTGCTGTCCAAGCCTTCCGATCAGTTCAATCAATTTGCTCATGCCTGGATAGTGTCCTCTCGTTCTTGCGTGGCCTCTGGACTGCGTGCGATTCTAATGTCTGACGCCCTCGGCATTCAAGTTGGATGTTGCGAAAGCACGAACGCGGTATTACCCTATCCGCCGAATGAGGAGGGCTAGTTTGCAATCTCGACAGATCAACGGTAACTCGCTTAGATACTTGGTTGTCGAACCTGACGACTACGATCCAAACCAGGAATACCCGGCCGTCGTCCTGCTCCACGGCTACGGAGCGAGTATGAACGACTTGGCTGGTCTGTCGACTATGCTTGACCGGACAGGCTACCTCTACTTCTTTCCCAATGCTCCGATCCAGATGCAGATCGGACCTGGCATGAGCGGTTACGCCTGGACGCCGCCTCGTGGTTCGGCCGACGCCCACACCGCTGAAAGGGCCGCCGAACGCGCTGAAGAGCTTCTAGTTGGTTTCTTCGACGAGCTCGCGGAGCGACATGGCGCCGCTGATGGCGGGATCGTCATGGGCGGCTTCTCTCAGGGCGGAATGATGACCTACAGGTTCGGTCTTCCCAGACCTGACAAGTTTGCAGGGCTGGTCATTCTAAGCGGCAGCGTGCCTAATCCCGACGGCCTGCCCGGGCGTCTGCCGGAGTTTCGAGACCAGCCGATGTTCGTTGCCCACGGCACACAGGATGAGATGATTGGTATACAGGCTGCCCGGGATTCCAGAGAATTCCTGGCGTCGAACGGCTACGAACCAGAATACCACGAGTACCACATGGGCCACGCTATCAACGACGAAGTTATGGCGGACCTCGGCTCTTGGCTTAGAAACGTCATGCCGCCTTTGAGGTAGAGCCGACATTTGGTACGATTAATAACTACTAATAGCTAGGCAGTGTTGACATTTCCCGTCATTCCCGCGAAAGCGGGAATCCAGGTGCCTTTGGAAGCAGACATCGCCTCCATTCTGGGTTCCAGCCTGCGCCAGAGTGACGAAATTGGGTTGTTGAGCTGCCTGATAATCAAATGTCAACACTACCTAATCAGTATCAGTAGCAACTGGAGTTCAACATGGCAACATTCAGAACAAACAACATATTTGTAAAGAACAGAGAAGGCAAGTTGGGCCTCGGTCTGGGGCTAGTGTATCCTTCCGCTGAAGCAATTGAGCTAGTCGGGATGCTCGGAGGATTCGACTACATCAATCTGGACGGTGAGCACGGCCTCTTCTCGCCTGAGTCCATCGACGCGATGGTCAGGACCGCAGACGGCTACGGCCTTACGGTCACCGCCAGGGTGCCGAATCTGACGTCTTCCACAATCAACCAGTTCCTCGACAGGGGAGTAATAGGTGTGCTCGGTCCGCACGTAGACAACGCTGAGCAGGCGAAGCAACTAGTGGACGCCTGCCGGTTTGTGCCCGATGGACAGCGGAGCTGGGGCGGAGGCCGCGGCACTTTTTACAACGACGGCGGTCTGATCGACCAGCCAGGACTGCGACGCACCGAGTACATGGAGCTTGCCAACAACGAGATGCTTGTCATGGCCCAGCTTGAGACCGCGACGGCGTTCTCGAACCTCGACGAAATCCTGGAGGTCGGTGGCATTGACGCCTTTGCATGGGGGTCGAACGACCTCGCGCAGTCCATGGGTCTGCCTGGCCAGCCTGACCACCCGGACGTGAAGGCAGCCGAGGCCAGCGTGGCCGATCGAATTCACGCCGCAGGACGCAAGATGTCCTACGACATCTCCTCCGCCATCAACCTGCCGGAGTTGATATTGAGTGGCGCGCGAGCATACTTGGAAGCTAACGCATAGGACAGCAAGGAGATTGCGATATGGCGACGATGAGGGGCGCGTTATTCGATGGCGACGGCGGAATGGAGGTAAGGGACATTCCCCGACCCGAGGCAGGCCGGGGCGACGTGGTCGTTCGCGTCAGGTCGGTCGGCATTTGCGGATCGGACCTCCAGATGAACGTGGACAAGACTGAGCCTGACAAACTTCCGGCTGGCCACGAGGTCGCCGGCGAGATCGTCGAGATCGGAGACGACGTGGACCCCGCTCTTCTTGGCGAGCGCGTCGCCGTCGAGATTATTGGACATGGCCGTGCCTGCACGACCTGCTGGTACTGTCGGCAGGGTCAGTTCCGCGCGTGTCAGAACATGGCTCCCAGCGAAGGCGGCGGCTTCGCCGAGTTCATGAAGCGCCGCGCTATTGGCTGCTATCCGGTCGGAGACTTGTCATGGGAGGATGCTGCCCTGGTCGAGCCCCTGGCTGTGTCCATCCACGGCGTTCGACGCGGACAGATGCAGGGCGGGGAAGTGGTCGCTGTTTTGGGCAGCGGCACCATCGGCCTGACTTCCATAGCTGCGGCCAAGGCCCTCGGCGCGGGCAAGGTGATCGCTACGGCCCGCTACGAGCAGCAGGCGTCGCTAGCGAAGATTTTGGGCGCGGACGAAGTGTACCCGGACCAGGGTCCCGATTTCTGGGACGCGATCGCTGAATCCACAGGCGGACGCGGCGCCGACTTGACTATAGAAACAGTCGGCGGCCATCAGTCTGCGACTGCGACGCAGGCCGTAGAGGTCACGCGGGTACAGGGTCGCATTGTGGTCGTGGGCGGCTTCCGCAGACCGTTCGAATTCGACTTCCTGACTCCCATGCTGAAAGAACAGTCGATAGTCTTTTCATCTTGTTACAGCGTCCTTGACGGCCGGCACGACTACGAACTGGCCATCGACATGCTCGCCACAGGGAAGACCAATCTGGAGCAGATGGTCACACACAAATATGGCCTTGAAGATATACAACCTGCCTTTGAGACAGCCTACGACAAGAATAGTGGGTCCGTGAAAGTCCAGATCCACCAGGATTAGCGGTCCCCATCTCGTCATTCCGGCAAAGGCCAGAATCCAGAGGGAGTTGGGGTCGCATTTTATGCTGAGGGGACAGACATAGGGAGAAGCTCATGCTGTACAGAAATTTCGGGACGTCCGACCTTGAGACCTCTGTGGTCGGCTTCGGAGGCTGGCCAATGGGCAGAGGCCACTACGGTTCATTCGATGAACAGCAGGTTATCAGGGCCATCCACAAGTCCATTGACCTTGGAGTGACCCTCTTTGATACTGCGGCCGTATATGGATGGGGCGAGGGCGAAAAGCTGCTCGGAAGGGCCATCGAAGGAAAGCGGGAAGACATAGTCCTGGTCAGCAAGGGCGGAATACCTTGGGACCAGCCCGGTGGACGATCTGGGCGAGATAGCTCTCGCGAGTCGCTGACTAAGTCTCTTGAAGAGAGCCTCATGCGACTGCAAACAGACTACCTCGACCTATATCTGATCCACTGGCCTGACGAATCAAGACCCATGTCCGAGCCGATGGAGACATTTGCAGACTTCCAGCGCCAGGGCAAGATCAGGTACGGCGGTGTCAGCAATTTCAGCACCCAACAGATGGCCGACTGCCTGGAAGTCTTCCCGATAGTGACTAACCAGGTCGGCTATCACCTGTTCGATTTCCGACCAGAGCCGGAAGTAGTCCCGTTCTGTAGGGACAACGGCATGGGCATTATGGCCTACGGCTCCCTGGCGCACGGCCTCTTGACCGGTACTATGACGCCTGACACCACTTTCGAAGACGACGACTGGCGGCGCAACCTTATGGCATTCGGACAGCCGATCTTCAAGGGACAGAACTTCTTGGACAACTTGGCCAGAGTGGATCGCCTCAAGGAGATCGCCGCCGACAAGGGACTCACCGTTGCCCAATTGGCCCTCAGTTGGGTGGCATCGGAGCCCACCGTGTCTGTCGCTTTGGTCGGAACTCGCCGACCTGAAGAGATGGAAGAAAACGTTAGCGCTGTGGAGTGGATAATGACGTCGGCCGAGCGTGAAGAGATCAGAGCAGTCGCCACCGGATAGCCCACTCCAAAACACTGGCGCCGTTTCCACGAGAGCAGACCCTATTGCGTCGTGTGACGCCCGCAAGTGGTTGCCTTCCCCGAATCCAGCGCGCAATCAGGGTCGGGGACAGGTCGGCTTCAGTTCCCCGCTCGCATTACCACCTGCTGGACTCTTCCGAGTAAACATGGTCGGGCAATGAATAGCGGATTCCTTCCTCGTCGAACAACGAAGTTTCGAGCAGGGACGTGAATCTGGTGAAGTTGCTGTCTTGGCGCCGGCCCGGAAGCAGCTTACTCAGTATGCGGCCGTAACGCTGTTGCAGCTTGAACCACCCGACAACCCCAAAGGAGGAAAGCCGCGGGTATTGTAGTGAATCCGCAATCTCATTTCCGATAAGTCCGCGGGAAACTCGATACACGTACTGAGCCAAGCTGCGGCGGTCCTCATCTCGTCATTCCGGTAATCAAGGGAGCCGAGTTGACCAGAGAATGAGCCATCGCAACCGATTCAGTCGGGGCATCAGGTTCGCACATGTGGCCGATATCGTACAGTTCCAAGGCTTCATCGGCGTCGTGAAACAGGATAGTCTCAGGAATGCCCATCAAGTAGCCAGAGTAGCGCCAGACGGCCATGAAGCTCCTGTATTCTTCATCGTTGTACCTGGCGCCGATCGTCTTCATGTGTTTCAGCAGCCTTGCTGAGAAAGCGGAAATGGCGTAACCCAAATGCGCCGCGCTAATTGGTACGCCCCAAGCTTCGTCATCCCAGTCTTCCGAATTGCTCAGTAGATGCCTCAGCCTAGCGTGAACTATCCTGATACGCACCGAAAGTTTCCATCCGTCCCCATCCCTGTACAGGCCGCCCGGAAAAAATATCTCCACCATGTGACGGTTGTTCTGCCCCAACCGCCTGACGCCCTGATCACGGACACGCCCGGTGATGAGGAAGGACTTTGCAATGTTCGTTGTAAAGCCTTCTATCAGAACGCCCGCTACGAACGCAGCCAGGACCAGCTGCGAGTTCCTGTGAAACATGCGGACACCCGGCGCGAATGCTGAATAGTCGAGCCATTCAGGGGGAGTCTCCACGTCTCTGAAGAATTCTCGCAGCGAGTCCGGAGCGTTCCGTAGAGCCTCCCCGTCTCCGTCATTCATAGCCGCTTCTACGAGTCGCCTCGACTCTTCTGAACTGAACTCTGCGAGGTCTTCCGCCATCGCTTCGCTCAGAGGGTCTCCGATGTGCGTGTGTGCGACGTATTTGGCCGCTACATCGGGCGCGATCGCTCGGGCGTTTTCATAACCCGCTTCGTAGTCAGTCGGTATGTTCATTGGTGCGCCAGCCTCCATATGATCCCTGATCTCGACAATGCGAACCTCATGCCTCTTCCGCTTCTATTCGCAAATCTGGAAGCCAGCTCAGCCAGGATGGCAGGTACCAGTTTCCTCTGCCAAGCACCTCCATGCTGGCCGGAACCAGTACCGATCGTACCAGTGTCGCGTCCAGGAGTACCGCTACGGCAAGTCCGAATCCTACCTGTTGGTTGACGATGGTCTCGCCCGCGGCGAATCCACCGAACACCGCAACCATGATGAGCGCGGCGCCCGTGATCAACCCTGCTGTGGACCGTAGGCCGTAGGCTACCGCCTCGGCGTTGTTCCCGGTCTGATCGTAGCGCTCACGGATGCGGCTCAGCAGGAACACATGGTAGTCCATGGAGAGCCCGAAAAGGACAGAGAACAGGAACAGCGGTATCCAGGCGTCTATGACCTCCGCATGTTGGAATCCCAATAAGTCCGTGCCCACGCCCTTCTGGAACACCAGCACCAATAGCCCATATGTAGCGCCAACTGAGAGTAGATTCATTATTATGGCTTTGATGGGAATTACTATCGAACGGAACACCAGCATCAGTAAGATGAAGCTGAGGCCAAGAACGAACGCAAAGACGATCGGCGTGTACGCGTCTACTATGCCGTAGAAGTCTGTGGCCGAGGCGGTCACACCTCCGACCTGGACCTCAGCGGGAACGCCGTCAAAGGCGGCTGGTATGTACGTGTCGCGGAGTCGAATCATCTTCTCGGTCGCAGCGCGGCTGTTGGGTTCACCTGGGAACGGAAGAGTCAGCAGGGCCAGGTCGCCCTGGTCGTTGATCTGTAGCGAGGGCGGCACTGGGAATTCAGGCGCGTCTTGGAGAGACTGGGCCAAACGTGCAGTCGCCTCCTGAACTTGCGGACTCTCTACATCTCCTTCGATGACGATCTCCGCCGGGCTAAGCGCGCCAGCAGGGCTGACATCCCCCACGGAGAACTCCTCCTCTAGAACGAGGAAAGCCTCCTTGATCTCCGACTTGTCCGGGAACGTGTTGACGTCGTTTAGCCCCGTTTGGATGTCGAAGTAGAAGAACGTCAGCACGATCATCGGAATGCCGATCACGATGATGCTGACAATGGGGTAACGCGTTACGGCGTGGGTAATGACCTCCCAGAATCCATGCTCGCCCGAATCCGATTGAGGACTTCTGAGTGAGAATCTTGAGAGGAAGGGGACTGTCAGCAGACCAACCTTGGCGCCGAGCAGTGAGAGTACGGCGGGCAAGAGTGTGAGGGTCGCGGCCAGAGCCGCAATGACCACTAAGATGGCTCCCAGACCGAGCGACTGGAAGAACGACACCGGGATGATGAGCATACCTAGAAGGGCCAGCACTACGGTGGCGCCACTGAACAGCACCGTGCGGCCGGCGGTCCCACTGGCCCGTTCAACGGCGGCTATCGTATCGAGGCCGCGGTCCATCTCCTCCCTGAAGCGAGACACAATCAGCAGCGAATAGTCTATGCTTACAGCAAGCCCGATCATCGTAATCATCATCGTGACAAAGAAGATCAGCTCGAACGCCTGGCCAATGATCCCCACCGCCGCCAACGCGAGGAGTATGGCGACGATGGCCAGACCCAACGGCAGAAGTGTGGCGACGACGGCGCCGAAGAGTGCCAGCAGAATTATCAAAGCGACCGGGATACCGAATCGCTCTCCCTTCTCAAGATCCTCCGCGCTCAGTTCATTGTTCTCGAAGGCTACACTTGCGTCTCCACCGATGAGCACACGAAACTCGTCCGCGCCATCAGCTTCCTGGACGACGTGTATGACTTCCTCCACGTTCTCCGTTGCCTCTTCGAAGTCGCCTGCCAAGACGAAGCTCAAAATAGTGGTCATGCGGTCGGGAGACACCAGAAACGGGTCATTGGTCAAGTAGTAGTGCAGTCCAAACTGGACTTTGTCAGGTCCCAGCGCTGTGATCTGAGCATGTACCGCTTCTACCTTTGCGCGGAACGCGGGATCATCGACAGTCAAGGACTGGGACTGGACTATGACCAGCTCCGAGAGCGGTTTAGGACCTCGTAGTTTTTCTTCTAGCGCGGCGGACGCTCGTTGTGACTCGTAGCCGCTACCCAGACGTAACTCGGTAGTGGTCGCGCTTGGGAGCAGGGTTTGGATAAGCGCCAACGCAATCACCACCAGCGCCACCCAAACGCCAATTGTTACCCAGGGCCTCCGCACGCTTACGCGCGCCAAGAACTCTGTCAAGGCGAACTACCTCTTTGGCAACGAATGTACGCGACACCTTCGAATACTATTAAACCAATTCGTTCTGACTATGCCGCAAATAGCATGACCAGCGCCCCCCGTCCGTCATTCCGGCGAAGGCCGGAATCCAGAGAGTCCGATCAGCGAGAATACGGCGGTATTACACGAAATTGGCATTACACTAGCACAAAATGCAGACATGACAAGCTACCTATGGGGCAGTTTCATTCAACCTAGTGAGTTTGGTATGGGAAAGCCAATACTGCCGAATTCGCAATCAGCCCCTGTCTGCCTTCTTTAAGAGGTTCTCAGACTTCTCAAGCCCCCGTCACCCGCAATCGGCCTCGTGGCCGAGCGGAATGCAATTGGTATGAGCCAGGCTAGGCAGTGTTGACATTTCCCGTCATTCCCGCGAAAGCGGGAATCTAGGCGCCTTTGGAAGCAGACATCGCCTCCATTCTGGGTTCCAGCCTGCGCCAGAGTGACGAAACTGGGTTGTTGAGCTGCCTGATAATCAAATGTCAACACTACCTAGAGTCCCTACAGCGAATGTTGCGGACAAGAGACTCTCCACCCAGAGCCTGACTTGCCCGTCGCCTAATAGACAGCTTCCGGTCAGAAGCCCAGGTAGAGTCTGATGACTGCTATTACCTCATCTCTGGCAATGAGACCATCCAGGTAGTCCTGAATAGCTAGTATGACCTCGTCCCTGTGGATAACTTCGTTGCTGTCGGCGTCATATCTGTCGCCTGTCTCACCAAGGCTTACGTCGGTCACAGAGATAGCCACTTTTATGGTTGCGCTGGCCAGAGAAAGATCGGTCGCGGCAACTTCCACTGAGTACTCAGTAACTCCGGACTCGAAGTCCAGCGTCGTGCTGGCTCCCACCGTTATCTGGCCTGTTTCGCCGTCTATATCGAATGTGGCGGCATCCGAGCCACTAAGTGTGTAGGTCAGCGTATCATCGTCAAACGCTTTGACAGGAGCGCCCACCTTCTCACCCGCTGGGGTGTTCTCCATGACGTTGCGGGTAGTAGTGCTTCCCTCGATGAACCGCGGCAGCGCATTCTCAGGAGTTCCAGTAGCGACCACAGACCAGTCGCTAGCGCCCCACTGATTTACTGCACGCACCTGCACGTCGTACTGCGTATCGCCTGTGAGACCAGAAACGGTGTACTCCAAGTTTCCACCGACCGACGAAGCCTTGACCCCTTCTCTTAACCTCCAAACGGCGACCTCAGCATCCTTGGCGTCTGTTTGTATATAGGTTAGGTCGTAGGACGTGACCTCGAAGTCGGATGTCTGAGCTGGAGCGGTCCAGACGACAGTCAATGATCCCGGCCCTGGTGTAAGCGACTCCACTGTGGGAGCATCTGGCTTGGGCTCATGGCCATAAATTGAGATGTTCCAGGACTCCAGGATGCCGTCCCTAGCATGAATCCGGTCGGTGACGCGGAGAGTCCAGTCACCGTTCGGATCTTCTCCAAGGTGCCTCGCCGAACCGAAGCGGAATGAGCCGTACATCGGCACGAAATCTATGAATGAGAAAATGTCGGAGTATGTATCGTGAGGGACGGAGAGCCTTGACACAGCTCCGGAAGGCGACACCAGTTCGATCTCAAGATCGCGGAACGACTGATGGCGAAGCGATACGTTCACTTCGACAAACTCTGTGAATCCGATGCTTTTCTCTAACGTGATTGAACTCGTGATCGTAGTCGAATGTCCGTCAACTGAGGCGTCGGGAATAGGTGTATCCAGCTCCCCGGATCCAACTCCACCGCCTTCCAACTCGGCAACGTTTACCCACTGCTTGGCCATTGCGACCGCCGTTCCGGCGTCAACCAGACCGAAACCATACTCGTGGTTGAAGTGATAGCGGTCCGCGGCAGATTCGGATCGGTACTTGCGAGCGCCCTCTTCCCAGCCAAAGTTGTCGGGGTCGTTCTTTCTGGGCCGACGCCGCGAAAATCAGCTTCAGGTCGCGCCAGGTCAGGTCGGGATTCGCGCTGCGCATCAACGCGGCAACGCCCGATACGATAGGAGCGGCGGCGGAAGTTCCCCCAAAGTTTCTGACATAGTTGTCAGAGTTCTCGGTACTGACAATCCCAAATCTGCCGCCGAGTCCGAAAACCCCCGGACGTTCGTTCGACGGCGCGCACACCCAGAGATTGGCCCCCATTTCGGAATAGGGCGCTCTGGCTCCCCGACCTTGCACCGAGCACGCGGCAGTCACGCCATAGTAATTCACGTACTCATCGAGGTTGGAGTCGTCTCCAGCCAGGTGGCCGTTACCGGCGCTGAATACATAAAATGTGCCCCTGCCTTCATAGCCTGTATTGATCCCCGCGTAGACAGCCTGCTCCCAAAACGAGCTGGCGCGTTTCGGCCACGGAAGATCTGGATTCCCCCAGCTATTGTTGGACACCGCAGTCAGTTCCGAGTTGCGCGTCATGGCGTCCAACGCTTCGGCGAGCGACGCGTCGCCATCCAGCAGGTTGTAGCCATAAATCGTCGCTCTGGGAGCAACACCGCGCACTCCTACGGAGTTGTCGCGCGCCGCGATGATGCCTGCAACGTGCGTCCCGTGGTGCTGATACCGGTTGTAGATGTCTCCTTCGTCGTTGTAGTCGTGGTTTAACCCGATGTCCACGTTGTCCTTGAGGTCCTCATGCCCAACATCCATCCCACGGTCGACTACAGCAATATTGACACCCTCACCCAGGACGCCATCTTCCCATGCTGGCTCGACTTTGATGTCCACGTAGTCAGGACTGTTCAGGTGCCACTGGCACGCATAGAGAGGGTCTCTGGTTGAAAGGTCGTTCAAGGCCCGGGTCTTCGCATCACAGTCTTCTGAATACTCGGCGTACTCGGCATCTTCAATGGCGAGGATCGTGTACGGCACTGGCCTGGGCTCTGGTCGACCTGCCAGGGTGACCTTCACGTAGTACGTCCCTGGGCTGAAGTGGTCCAGGATCCGGAACCCACCCCCGGGTAGGTAACCCAATAGGTCGGCCAGCGAATAGATATTCTCCCCGACCTCTGTGCCGCTGGCGTCCAGCAACTGCGCGTCGAGAGCAACAGAATTGGGGCTCACGGCATCGATGATCAGGTGGGTGGATCGTGTGAAGTCCAGCCTGAAGTAGTCCACGTCGTCAGCCGCGTCGATCGTACCCGCTGTGAATGAGTCTAGTCCCAGACGCTTTGCCGTGCCGAGCGTATTGCCCGGCTCGGTGACCGCCTCCGTGTGCAGAACGTAGCCGCCCGTCTTGGGCCGGAAGCTAACGATTACTATGTAGTAAATCCCGGGAGCGACAGTTTTACGCAGGCTGAAGTTGCGGATATTGTCTCCTAGAAAGCTGTCGTCACTGAAAATCAGTAGATTCCCGTCGCTGTCGTACAGGCCCCCGACGGTGTCGACCTCGCCGGTAGTGTATGCCCAGACGTCCGTGACTCCCGATGCCTGTGACAAGTCCAGCTTGAAGACGTCCATGTCGTCGCCAGGGTCAATGCGCCCGGCTATGGAGGACCCAAGTGACACTGAGGTAGCAGTGGCAGGTGTATCGCCGTGATCGTCCGTAGTCTGCCCCGCGATCCCGTCCGCGCTAACCAGAAGTAAGAGCACGACCAAGGTCGCTAGGAGGAACATCCGCCACGGCAGCGGCAGCGAAGAATTCTGGCGTGCAGGGAAAGCGCGCATAGCGGCTCCTCCTCAGTGCGTTATACCAATTCGCTTTGACTACACCATGAAGCGGTCATAGCCTATTTCCTAGTGATACCTTACCATCCGTCATTCCCGCGAACGCGGGAATCCAGAGGCTTATCGCTCATTTACGGTCGCTTCACGA
>DAOUHG010000032.1:0-42206 GCA_034428835.1 Dehalococcoidia bacterium | reverse complement strand
CATGCTCGTGTTCACCGAGTTCGGTCGGCGAATGCGCGACAACGGCAGCGGCACCGACCACGGCTCCGGCGGCGGAGCGTTCATCATCGGAGACCGCGTCAACGGCGGGCTGTACTCCGAGTACCCCTCACTCGACCCGGCCCGCTGGCTGCACGGCGAGGACCTCGACTGGACCATCGACTACCGTGGCATCTATTCGACCATCCTCGACCAGTGGCTCGGACTAGACCCCGTGCCTATCGTCGACGGCCAGTTCGAGCAGATCAACCCGTTCAACTAGCTTTTAGCTTTCTGACATAGGCTGTCAGGTGGCGCGTACGCCTGGCAGCCGACGAACTCACAACCGGAGGTTCGCTATGGGACGACCGTATGGACTCCTGAGGGCAGGCTACCCGTTTCTGAAGACGCTCGGCATGAGGAGAATCACGAATTTCCCCCTCGACGTCGCCGTCGGAGACGAGGGACGGCTCTACATACTCTGTCGGAACGACGGCGCGGCAGTCATCCGCGTGTGGTCGTTTGACGACGCCGAACGTCTGACTGACGACCTGATCGACATCGGCGGATACGGCAACGACGAAGGTCAGTTCACCTGGCCCGTCAACGTGATACGCGACGCCGACGAAAACGTTTACGTCTCCGACGAGGCACTGCACCGTATCTCCTCGTTCAGCAGGGATGGCGAGTTCCTCCGCTGCTGGGGCGAAGAGGGCGATGCCGAGGGCCAGATCAACGGTCCGGCGGGAATCGAGTTCGACGCCGAAGAGAACATGTACGTCGTGGACTCGCTCAACCACCGTGTCCAGAAGTTCACCCGCGACGGTGAGTACATCCTCGGCTGGGGTTCGCTGGGCGACGGTCCCGGCGAGTTCAACATGCCCTGGGGGGTGACCGTGGACGAGGTGGGCGACGTGTACATCGCCGACTGGCGTAACGACCGCGTGCAGAAGTTCACCGCAGACGGCGAGTTCATCTCCGAGTTCGGCGCTTCCGGGTCTGGAAAGGGCGAGTTCAACCGCCCGACCGGGGTCGCTGTCGATAAGTTCGGCGACATCTATGTCGCGGACACCGGCAACAACAGGATCCAGCTCTTCAACGAAAAGGGTGAGTACGTCCAGAAGTTCATCGGAGACGCGACCCTGTCACGAGTGGCCCGCGACTACATGCTGACCAACGCCTACCCCAACAGGCTGCGCGACATGGCCGATCTGGAGATCCAGAAGCGCTTCCGCACTCCGAAGTCGGTCCGCGTGAGCGACGGGCTCATGTTCGTCGCCGACTACCGCTCGTACCGGGTACAGGTTTACAAAAACGAGGCCATCCCGCTGAACGAAGGGCAGATGTCCGCGCCGATGAGGGCGCCATCGCTGGCGACAGTTTAGCAGGGGTGCGGTTCGTCAGTGTAAAATGACTAAACGACGCATGGTGAACAAGGCAAGTGACCGAGACAAAGATGCCTCGTCGCCATAGCTTCAACCCAAAGCGCCGAATACGGGAGTCTTGCGATTCTGACGAACTCGTTCGTCTTGCAAAGCGCGTAAAGTACACTGGCAACCCTGCGCACAAGCGAAATCCAGGAGATTTCGGTCTCACGCCCCCTGCGCAACCGCGTGCAGACAAGACACTGTGCGATAAAGTGGGCATAACCACCATAAAAGAATCATTGCGGTTACTTAGACAAGGGGTAAACAGAGGATTGATCAGCGAACATATACGCGGTGACTTCCCGAAAAACATCTGGGCGGTCACATCGGACGGAGTTCCTCTCGAAGCGCAACTCGAGAACAGAACACAAGGTACATATCATGGTTACCCTATGCCTTCAACCGACGATTTTCGGGACGAAATTCTAAGACACTGGAATCAGTCATGAGCGGGTCATTCAACATCGATTACGAGTGGCTGTCGAGTGAGCACGGGGACTTAGTTGACCAGTCGACTCTCGCTGAGCTTACCATTAACGTCGGACAGTGGTGCGCCACCGAGGTTGAGGATACTTTTGCCAAGACTGTCCGATCCTCAGTGCGCCTCTCCGCTCTCAGGCTGGCGGAATGGTTCGCATTCAACTGGTGGCGATTGTTGTGGGAGCCTCAAGCTAATACTTATTCTTGGCGTGCCAGCCACAAAGTAGGCAACGCGGGCGGCGGTTACGTCTGGCCGGACTTGTCATTTAGCAGCGATTGGCAATCGGTTCTAGTCAGCGCACATCCCACCACAAGATGGGAGGCAGAGCCAATCCGCTACCTGAGTAGATTCGACGAATTGCCCATACTTATCGCTGATTTTGAAAGAGCAATAGACGACTTCATTGATCGGACCATTGCCAGACTGTCGAGTTTGACAAACGCTCGGTACGAACTCAGCGCACTCTGGGATGAGGTAGTCAGAGAGCGCCAAGATGCTGAGGTTTCCAAACGAAGGATAATAGAAGCATGTATTGGATACGATCCCGAAGAGGCGCCCGATAGCCTCCTGGACGCCGTGATTGAACAAATGAAGTCATATGGCGCGAACGCAGTCCGGGAGATGGCCGCCGAATACAAAGATGAGACGACTGCCCAAGTATGCTACATTCGGGAAAACGTGCCGAAAAATGACGCCATCGCTCATGTACCCAAATGTGACGATATTAGGCAAAGATTCGAATCTGAGTCTGGCGATTCAAATATTCCTTGGATGCGCGCTGAACACGCTGCCCGGATTGCGCGTGAAAGTTGGGGGTTGGCCGTTCCTATCTCAACGGAACAGTTCTGTGACCTGTTTGGTATCCATAAAGATAGAATCTTGACTGGCCAGTACAGTAATGGAACACGATTGACAGCTGGCGTTCGTAGCGACTACACCTCCGATAGATTCAATGTTCTGCTGAGCCGTAACCATCCCAATTCTCGCCGCTTTGGGCTGGCTCGTTTGGTAGGGGACCATATCGTCACAGATGAGGAAGATGTGCTGCTTCCTGCAACAGACTCTAAGACCAGCCGCCAGAAGTTCCAGCGTGCATTCGCGCAGGAACTTCTATGCCCATTCGATGAGCTACGGAACTATCTCGGTGACGAGATACCAAGTAGCGATGACGTTCATGACGCCGCAGATTATTTCGATGTCTCGCCCCTAATGATTCAGACCATGCTAGTCAACAAGGAAGTGTTAAGCCGAGAATCTCTTTACGACTGGGTTACATAGAGCCCTGTCTCACTGCATTACAAACACCGCTAGGTTGGACGCCGCGACCACAGTTACAGAGGCAACCGCACCTGACAGTGTGCACGTCCCACAGAACCGACTCCGGAGACTTCTGCCTTGACAACCTAGTCTCCCAAACTACAATTGCATGGGACACTAGTGCTGGGGTCAACAAGGAGAGTCCGCAATGCCGTTTTATACCAAAGGCGATGTACGCATCCAGTATGAAGAGGTTGGCTCAGGCTTCCCGCTTCTGGTGACTCCCGGCGGGGGCTTGAACTCAGTGATCAGCGGTTGGCCCGGACAGGTGTTCAACGCGATGGAGGTGTTCAAGGACGACTTCCGCTGCATCACGATGGACCAGCGCAACGCCAACGGTGGAGAGTCCACCGGGCCGGTACAGGTCGACGATCCGTGGGGAGCGTTCGCCGACGACCAGCTGGGTCTGATGGACCACCTTGGCATCCAGGAGTTCTTCTTCATGGGCTACTGCATTGGTGGCCCCTTCGCGCTCAAGCTCATTGAACGTGCGCCCGAGCGCGTCGCGGCAGCCGTGTTCTGCCAGCCGGTCGGGCACGCAAGCAAGACACCGGACTCCATGTATGACTCCGGTCACGACCTCTGGGGCCCAGAGCTGTCCGCCCGGCGGTCTGACGTGACGATGGAGATCGTCGATCAGTACCTGCACAACCTCTATCGCGTACAGCCGGACTTCATGTACAGCGTATCGCGGGAGTTCGCCAACTCGTGCCAAACGCCGATGCTGGTCATGCCCGACGACACGCCGTCGCACTCCTTAGAGGCCGCTATGGACCTGGTCGACCTAGCTCCCAAAGCTGAGGTGACGGCATATCCGTGGAAGGAAGACGAGGAGACTAAGGCCAAGACGATAGAGCAGGTCCGCGACTTCCTGAAGAGGCATGTCCCCGCCTGACGCAATTGCAGAACTCAATCAGCGGTGGTTTCGTCACTCCCGCGAAAGCGGGAGTCCACTATGGCGAAGGGTGTTGCCACCTGTGGATTCCCGCATGCGCGGGAATGACGGGTAGGAGTTCGGAGTTTTGCCTTCTCTCACCCATCTGTACTACTTGCTTAAAGGCCGCGTCGCTGCTGCAATATGGCCGTGAGAAGTCAGTCCGCGCCGGCACGGGCTGGCGCCGTTTCAGCCTCGTCCTCTTCGGGCAGGTATTCGGTCTCCCAGTCCGGGATGAGCATGCGGTCTGTGCGCTCCAGAAGCACGATGCTCACCGCGCCCATGATGCTGGCAATGACCGATATCACCAACGCGATATTGTAGGTGCCCGTAAAATCGTATACTACTCCGCCTATCCAGCCGCCTACGGCCATTCCCAGACCCGCGCCAAGCATTTGGAAGCCGTGCGCCGACCCCACCGGGGCTTGCCCGTAGTACCTGCGGTTGAGGATCGGGAAACCGCCCGCCTCTCCGCCGTATCCGATTCCGAAGACGGCGGCGAACACGTAGAAGAGCCACACGTCATGAGTCCAGAACAGCATGACGACCGGGATCCCCTGGAGGACGTAGGCGACGGCCATGACCGTCTTGGGGCCGATGTAGTCCGAGAGCACCGGTGTCGCCAGTCGTGTACCAATACTGACTCCTGACAGCACCGTCAGCAGCCCGGCGGCGACAACGACCGACACGCCCTCGTCCATCGCTATCGGCACGATGTAAACCAGTATGACGGCGTGGCCGACACAGCCCAGAAAGTGGATCGAGCTCAGGTTCCAGTACGCCTTCGTGTGGCGCATGAACTTGGTGAACAGCTTCACTCGGTCCACCGACCGCGAACGTCGTGTCGCCGGTGGGTCACCGAGCAAGGCGCCGTACGGTTCGAGACCACGGTCTTCGGGCCGGTTGCTGTACTTCAGGATCAGCAACACCATTATGACCGCAGACCCTGCTGCAGTAACCCAGAACGTATCTCGCCAGCCGAGCTGCTGGATCATGAGTCCCATCAGGGGCGCCGTCAACGCGGGGCCAAGGCCCCAGGCCGCCATCAGGAACCCCATCCCGACGCCGAGATGCCGGCGGAACCACGTCATCGCGGACGGGATCAGCGGAACCAGGAAGATCGCCTGCGCTACTCCGAGCAGCACTCCAAACGTCAGATAGAACTGCCAGATCTGGTTGACGACGCCGATCAGCAGCATCCCACCTATGAACATGGTGCAGCCTAGCATCATGGACTTGCGGGCACCGAAGCGATCTCCGAGCGAGCCCGCCAAGGGAGACACCATTGCGGTCACGATGCTCGACAGTGCGTAGGCGAGCGTGATCGAGCCCTGGCTCCAGCCGAACTCCTCGCTCAGCGGATATATGAACACGCCGAACGCCATGCGTATGGACGAGCCGACCATCTGCATGAGGGCGATAATCGTCACGATCACCCAGGCGTAGTGCCAGTAGAAGACTTCTCGGCTATAGACGGGCCGCGCTGCGGTTGAGTTCGAGTTGGATGGCATAGGGGGCGGACGCTGCTCCAGTTCACGAGTGGGCTGTGCCCGGACTCCTCACCGACTGACGCAGGTGGGGACGCGCGGGGTCACGTGCTTATCGCTGTCTGGCCTCCTGGGAGAACTCTGCCGTGACTGCGGTGCTTGGGGTTGCAACTGCAACCGAGCCGTAAAGCGGTCAACGGCGTTTCCAGATGTCCACCAGGTTGTCGCCATCGTCGTCGGCAACTCCCCACATCTGGAGGTGGATCTTGATGTCTTCGTACACTGTGCGCTCGCCGGGCGTGGCGTCCGGATCCCGGTACGCCTCCACGCTGACGTCCATCCAGTCCAGGGGTATCTCTTCCTCGTTGGCGATTCGCTCGATCATGTTCACCGCGCAGGCGGAGATGCCGGAGAGGAACAGTTCTCCCGCTCCGATCTCATCGCCCCCGGGGTCGTCCGCTATCCAGTGGTGGTTGCGAGCGTTGTTGATCGCCCGTCCGAGCGTGCCGCTGCTGTAGCTCCGTACCGCGTATGCCCGTTCCAGTTCTGCCACTTCAGCCTCCCTGAGAGAGTGTTTCCAAAGTCCAACATGGCAAGGGTGGTTCGCGTACCGCCCCTACTCGCCCGATATGGCCCTCCAGAGCTGCTCACCGTTAGACTGCCACCATCCGTGCAGGATCGTGATGTCCGTGCCGATTGAGAAGTGCTTCACGCCCATGTCGAGGTACTTCTTCGCCTCGTCCGCGGACTGAATCTCGGCCCTCGCGGCCACACCGGCCTTGACGGCCGACTTGAAGACCCTGTCGTGCGCGGCGACAACGTCGGGGTCGTTGCGCTGGCCCGCCTTGCCGATGCTGACGGAGAAGTCCGAGCCGCCCCACTGGACCATATCCAGGCCCGGAAGCTCCAGTATCTCGTCAAGCTCGTCAACGGCGCCCTTCTTCTCGATCATGGCCGCTACGACCGTATCTCTGAGCGCGTCGACGTAGGTCTGAGAGCCGCCGTATCCCATGTACGTGTGGCGGCGAGTGGCGACGCCATACCAGCCCTTGTCCTCGGGCGTGTCCGGCTTGATCGTCAGGATCTGCTCGCGGATGTCGTCCGCAGATCTCGCGTCGGTAAACAGCACGCTTCCGAACCCTGACCCCACCGCGCGCTGCGCGAGATAGGCCTGGTGGCTCTGATCGACCTTGATCATCATGCCCATGTCGTAAAGCTCGGCCGCGCGAGCCAGGTTGTCGAGGTCGTGAAGGTCCGACGGGCCATACTCTGCCACGAACTCCACGTAGTCGTAGATGCCTGTGTGCCCGACGGCCTCGACCACCGACGGCCACGTCGAGTGGATGTGCGTGCTGACCGTAGGCTCACCCGACTCCAGCTTCTGTCGCAGTATGTTTGGTTTCATAACCCAATCCTCCGTTCACGTTGATTCTGAATTTCGCCTAGCATATACCATGAAAGAGGCTGCGTGACAGTAGCAAGCTTCTTTCCATGACGTCAGAGAAGTCCAGACTCCGAATCCTACCTGTCATTCCCGCGCACGCGGGAATCCACGGGTCGGCAGCCACCGTTCGCCATACTGGACTCCCGCTTTCGCGGGAGTGACGAGACTGCTGCTGGCAGAGTCATGTGCTCCCCTCTGCGACTTGATTGGCACTCAATGCCGAACACCAACCCACTGAGAAGGAGCAGCTTTAAATGGCTGAGAACAAGACCGCAAAGTCCGGCGCAAGCGTCGACGAATTCCTGTCGGCAGTAGAGAACAAGCGTCGAAGAGAGGACGGGCTTGCCCTGTTGGAAATGATGAAGAACGTCACCGGGCTGGAGCCTGAGATGTGGGGGCCGAGCATCATCGGCTTCGGCAGCTACCACTACAGGTACGACTCAGGCCGGGAGGGCGACATGCCTCTAACCGGATTCTCACCGAGGAGTCGGAGCCTGTCGCTGTACATCATGTCCGGGTTCGACGAATACGATGCGCTGCTGTCCAAGCTGGGCAAGCACCGCACGGGAGCGTCGTGCCTGTACATCAACAAGCTGGCCGACGTGGACATGGCCGTACTCAGGGAACTGGTCTCCCAGTCCGTCGAGCATATGAGGGCCGAGAGCCAGTAGGTCGCTAGGGCCTGCTGAGGCCGAGGTTGCCTCGGAGGGTGTCGGCACCGTAGTCGGCGTGGAAGACGTCCCGACGCTGAAGCTCGGGCACGACCATCCTTACGAAGTCCTGGTACGCGCCCGGCAGGTATGGCGCGGCGACCATGAAGCCGTCGCACGCCTCCTGCCTGAACCACTCAGTCATCTCGTCGGCGATCTGGGTTGGGCTGCCCACGAACACCGGAAGCTCCCAGATCGTTCCGCGCCTGCTCTGCTTGAGCAGATCGCCAAACGTCGGGTAGGCCTCCCCGGATGCCCGCATACGCTCGACCATGCCGCGCGAGCCTGATATGGCGTTGAGGTGCTTGTCGGCAAGTCGCTCGTCCGGTTCGTGCTGTCCGAAATCGTAGTTCAGAAGCTCCGACAGCAGCACCGGCGTATCCGCTGGGTGGGCCAGACTTTCGATGTACGCCAGCTTCTCCCTCGCCATCGACTCGGTCTCGCCGACGATGGCGTACGCCGCGGTCACGATCTTGACGTCGTTCTCGCTCCGTCCGTACTTGAGCGCACGGCCCTTGATGTCGCCGCATATCTCACGGCCGCTCTCGATCTCCCTGAACACGGCGAAGACGACCTCAGCCCAGCGCGCGGCGAACTCGCGACCCCTGTGGCTCTGGCCGGCCTGCATGATGACCGGGTAGCCCTGCGGCCGCGCGCGGGACGGTCAGGGGACCGCGTGATCGGAACCACTCGCCCTCGTAGTCCAGTCTGTGGACGCTGCCCGGGTCGGCGAACACGCCCTCGCGCTTGTCGAGCAGTATGGCGTCGTCGTCCCAGCTGTCCCACAGGCCGGTGACGATCTCCATCACCTCGTCGGCCTGGTCGTATCTCCTGTCGTGGTCCGCATGGGCGTCCACGCCGAAGTTCTGCGCCTCTGAGTCGTTCAGCGACGTGACCACGTTCCACGCCGCGCGTCCGTCCGTGAGATGGTCGATCGTCGAGAACAGCCGCGCTATGTGGAACGGCGCGTGGTAGGTCGTCGAGTAGGTCGCGCTAACGCCCAGGTACCGGGTCGCCAGCGTCATCGCCATCACCACCGGCACGAGATCGAGCTTGACGGCTCGAATGCCCAGCCGGACGGTGTCGTCCACCGAGTCGTTGTAACGACTGGGCATGGCCAGCCGGTCGTCGATAAAGCCGAAGTGGAACTTACCTGCCTCGAGGGTGCGGGCGATCTCCTGGTAGAAGCGAGCAGAGAGGAATCCGGGATCTGACGCCGGATGACGCCAGGACGCGGCGTAGTTGGAGCAGTTGGCCGCCTGCAGAAAGGCGCCCATGATCATCTTGCTGTCGCGGTCTCCAGACATCGTCCAGTCCAGCTATGTAGCCCATGTAGGGGCGGGTTTCAAACCCGCCCCTACTTTGCCGATCACGCGCTTTGTAAAAAGCAACGTCAGAGTATAGCCCCCGCCTCCTGGAAAGTTCCAATGTCGGACCAGTCATAGCCCAGGTCGTCGATCAGGATCGCCTCGGTATGCTCTCCAAGCTCGGGAGCGCCGCTTCGGATCGTCGCCGGGGTCTCGCTGAAGGCGACCGGGAAGTTGCACACCCGGACCGGGCCGATGGCGGGATGGTCGAAGTCTGCGATGTATCCGTTCGCCTTGACCTGAGGGTCGTCAGGCAGCTCTTCGATGGTCTGGACCTTGGCGTAGATGAACCCGTACTCGCGGAAGATCGCGTCCCACTCATCGTAAGTCTTCGACGCGAACGTATCCTCGATCAGCTTCAATAGCTCAGCCGATCCCGCGGTGCCGTCCTGCGCTCCCTCGATTTCGGGGCCTTCGAGTATGTAGTCGATCCCGAGCGACTCGACGAACGGTCTCCAGTATCGGGCCGGCTGCGGATTCGAGATTCTGAGCCAGCTGCCGCCCTTGCACCTGTAGATGTTGTACATGTAGTTACGGACGTCCGCGCGGTTCAGCGTGGGCATGTGCTGTCCGGTGAGCAGGTTCATCCCAATAGCAAGTCCTTGCAGCCACATTGTGCTGCTGAGGTGGGACACCTCCACCTTCTGGCCGATTCCCTGTGACTGTCGCGCCAGGAGCGCCGACAGTATTCCCAGGCAGAGCGTGATTCCGCCGATCTGGTCGGACGGCGCTCCCCTGACTGATACCGGGTGCTTCGCCCACGGGGGAGTCGCCGACATCATCAGCCCGGCGCGGGCCTGTCCGCAGCCGTCGAGCGAGGGCAGCTCGGCGTCCGGCCCCTCGGGCCCGAACCCGGACGCTGAAGCGTAAATCAGCTTAGGGTTGATCTTCTTCAGGGTCTCGTAGTCCATCTCAAGACGCTCAGCCACACCCTTGCGGAAGTTCTGGATCAGGACGTCCGCGCCCTCGACCAGCTTGTGCGCGATCTCGCGTCCCTCCGCTGTCTTGAGATTGATCGCGATGCCGCGCTTGCTCCGGTTGCAGGTCTCGAAATAGGCGTTCCTTCCCGCGGGCAGACCAGCATCTGAGGACTCCATACGTGCCACCGCCCTACCGACGTCCCCGTCGAGCGCTTCGATCTTTATCACGTCGGCGCCCATGTCACCCATCATCGAGGCCGCCACAGGCCCGAACTGCCACATCGTCCAGTCCAGGACTCTCATTCCCGTTAAAGGGCCTGCCCCGGACTTGATCCGGGGTCCCACCGCTCCGTTCGATCCGTTAACCACCGTCTCACCTCGCGTCTATTGCATGAGCGCATGTATCCAACTGCCGCCGCCAGTCTATCACCGCAGGCTGTCGTACCAGTCTATAATGCGGATTGAATCAATGGAATCATCGTCAAGGAGGACCTCATGGGCAGGCTGGAAGGCAAGGTAGCGATCATAACGGGCGGCGCAAAGGGACAGGGCGCTGCCGAAGTCGAGCTCTTCGCGTCTGAGGGAGCAACGGTCATCTTCGGGGATATCCTGGACGACGAGGGCAAGAAGGTCGAGGCGCGAGTCGCCGAGCTTGGAGGCGTGGCAGAGTACGTGCATCTCGACGTCACCAGCGACGACGACTGGCAGCAGGCCGTTGAGCTGGCCGAGAACAAATACGGCAAGGTGGACATCCTGGTCAACAACGCCGGCATCTCCATGAGGCACGAGGCCATGGACGTCTCCAACGAGGACTGGGACATCGTCATGGACGTCAACGCCAAGGGCGTGTTCCTCGGCACTCGCTACGTGATCCCGGCGATGCAGCGCGCCGGCGGCGGCTCGATCGTCAACATCTCGTCCATAGCGGGCATCCTGGGCCGACCGCTTGCGTCGCCAGCTTACGCTGCCTCCAAGGGCGCCGTGCGAGTCTTCACCAAGAACACGGCCGGACGTTTCGCGTCGGACGGAATCAGGGCCAACTCTATCCACCCTGGCCCGATCGACACAGACATGATCCGCGCCGCGACCAACACAGTCCGTCCGGAGACGCGCGTGGGCGAGATCCCGATGGGTCGCCTTGGACAGGCGGACGACATCGCCTACGGCACTCTATATCTCGCGTCAGACGAGGCGTCATTCATAACGGCGACGGAGCTGGTGATAGACGGAGGCGTGTCCGGCATCAGGCCGTAGCTGGGCCGGGAAAGCGCGAGACTAGAACACCTCGTCTACGAGGATGCTGAATCCCGGCAGCGTCGGCGAGACCAAGGTGTCGCCCTCACCGTAGGTCGTGACCGGCTCGAATCCCTGCTCGCCAAGCAGCAGCACCGCTATCGTGCGCGCGTCGGCATCCACCAGCCAGTACTCATTCACGCCGTGCCTCGCGTACAGTGCCCGCTTCAACGTCCTGTCGCGGTCGGCAGTCGATGGAGATAGGATCTCAACGACGAGGTCTGGACCTCCCCAGACCTCAGCCTCGGTGTCGATGTGCATCCGCTCGTTCGAGATGAACATCAGGTCGGGCTGCACTATGTAAGTGTCGGACAAGACCACATCGCGCGGCGCGAAGTAAAAGACACCAATACCGTTGCGCCGCACGAAGTGGTGAATAGGTGAACCGAGATTTGCCTGTACTCTCTGGTGGTCTCTTCGCGGCGCTGGCGCCAAAATCAGATCTCCATCGATCAGCTCGTATCGCTTGTCATCGGGCGTGTTTATGTAGTCAAAGTAGGTAAACTTGATCGCGGGATTTGGGCTGGTCATGCTTGCGCTCCTACAGCCTCAGAATAACACACCGGACCGCGCCCTCAGATGCGGTACAGGCGCTCTGTGTTGCCTGAGAACAGCGCGGCCCGTTCGTTCTCGGTGAAGTCGCGGGTGATCTCTTCGTAGGCGCTGACGATCGTGTCGTAGTCGCTCCACAGGCTGTCCACCGGCCAGTTGGTGGCGAACAGGCTACGCTCGACGCCGAAAGTCTCGACGCAGTGCAGCACGTACGGTCTGATACTGTCCACGGTCCAGTGATGATCGCCCATCCCCAAGCCTGAGATCTTGCAGATGATGTTCTCCGCCTTCGCGGCAGTCTGCATTCCCCGCTTCCAGTGGTTGAAGTACTCCTGGGTACGCTCCATCGGGCCGCCCGCGTGATCTATGACTATGACGGTGTTCGGAAACGCCGCCGCCAAGTCGCGCAGCTTCTCCATATCCTGCCACTGCGCCGCGATGCTGGCGACCAAGTCGTATTTCTCCATCAGCGCATAGCCCCTGTGGAAGTCGGACTCGACCAGGTAGTCGCCGTACGAGAAGTCGCGTACTCCCTTCATGTTTGGGAACTCGCAGTGGCGTTCGAGCACGGACTCGACGCCCGGATCGCGCAGGTCGGCATACGCGACGATCGCGTGCGGGAAGCCGGTCCTGTCAGCCGCTTCCTGGAGCCACTCCGTCTCCTTGACCGGGTCGGGCGAGCCGATGGCCGCCTGGACGTGGACAGCTTTCGTCACGTTCGAGTCTCTGGAGACGGCGATGAAGTCTTCAGCCAGCCAGTTTCGCTCGGCCAGCTTCCTGGTCTGCGCCCCGAGGACCGGGTGATCGACGTCCGGCTGCCAGTGAGCATAGAAGAGCTCCGGGTGACCCATGTCGTAGAAATGGACGTGTGCGTCGACGAATTCGGGCTTTTCCATGTGTAGCTCCTCGGCTCAGAGTGTGGCGATTATAAGCTCAGCCTAATCTATCTCTCAATCGTTCTTATGGAACTTGCAGGCCTCAATTCGGATAGGGAGAAGCACTCACCTGCCCAGCACGGAAATTCTCCAATAATTCAAGAAAAAGTCGGGTCAATTTATGAGAATTTAACCAATTTCGAGAGTATAATCTGTGCGTGCCAGAATGGCCTGAACTGCTATCGACAATTGCCGACGCTTACGAACGTTTTGTGATGCCGCTTTTGTGATTGTGACTAGGAGGCCTATACATGGCGAACGATCACCTGTCGTTAATGGCACACCTTATGCGAAGGGCCGGATTCGGAGCGACCCGGGAAGAACTTGAGCGTCGCCTCGCCTCGGGTTACGAGGCGACTGTCGAGGACCTTCTCCACCCGGAGGCACACGAACCGCTCGACTTCCACGACTTCCTGCGCTACCTTCCCCTGCAATGGAAACCGGACACTCTCAACGGTATGGGACAGTCCGGCTGGGTGTGGCGCATGATTAACACCAGCGCTCCTCTCCAGGAGAAGATGTGCCTCTTCTGGCACCAGATCTTCGCCACCGGAGTTTCCAAGGTCGACCACTATGACGAGGTCATGGACATGGTCGACATCTTCCGTGACAAGGGCCTCGGAAAGTACCGCGACCTCCTGCTGGACGTCGCTCGCAATCCCGCGATGCTGTACTGGCTCGACAACCACGAGAACCACGCCACCGCGGTCAACGAGAACTGGGGGCGTGAGCTCCTGGAGCTGTTCACCATGGGCGTAGGCAACTACACCGAGCATGACGTTTACGAGTGCTCCCGAGCCTTCACCGGATGGACCATTAGCCCCAAGCTCCCCAGGTACCACATGGGACGCTGGGACTGGTACTTCGAGTATCGCCAAGATGACCATGACAATGGTGAAAAGACTTTCCTCGGACATACGGGTAACTTCAACGGTGAGGACATCATAGACGTCGTGCTGGCCCAACCCGTGACCGCGAGGTTCATCGCGCGCCACCTGTACGGCTTCTTCGTCGCCGACGAGGTGCAGGTGCCCGCATGGCAGGTGACGCCGCCGCGCGACCCGGAGGCAATTGAGATCATCGCCAACGCCCTGTCGGATTCAGACTTCGACATGCGCCACACGCTGCGCGTGCTGTTCAACTCCGACTTCTTCAAGGAAGCCCGGTTCACCAAGGTGAAGAACCCGACCGAGGTCGTCGTAAGCACGCTCAGAATGGTGGGCGGCGCGGAGCTTCCGAGCCTGGACGTGTACGACTACTGCAACCAGATCACCTACATGGGTCAGGACCTGCTCAACCCTCCAAGCGTCGAGGGGTGGCACTACGGCACGGAGTGGATCAACAGCAGCTCGCTGATGAAGCGAGCCAACTTCGTTGCCGACATGGTCAGCCAGGTCGATCGTCCCGGGGTACGCGAAATCCTGGAGCGCGTCAAGCTCTCCGGTGGGTCGCCGGAGTCGGCTGTCGATACCTGTCTCGATCTGCTCGGTCCGGTCGCGGTCAATGACGAGACTCGCGCCGAGTTGATCGACCACGCCCACGTTCTAGGCGAGTTCGCCTGGGACGAGGAGAACGAGGCCAAGTCGGCCCAGCGCGTTGCAGAGCTTCTCCAACTCATAGTGGCTACGAGGGAGTACCAGTTTGCGTGAGTGATAGGGTTCACGCCCCAGTTGATCGATCTCTTCGACCCCATTCAAGCTAGCGCTTTCAGAAGGAATCGAGACAATGCTCACGAAGATAGTTGCCAACCGTGTTTACGACTACAGCCATGTGATCGGAGACCCCAACGAGACCCTGGAGCCGGTGGCCCTGGCCGTCGGCGCCGAAAACGAGCTGTTCGCGATCATCAAGGGAATCCTTGAGATATCCCCAAGCGTGACCCGGTTCTCTCTGGGTGACGAACCGGGCGACGAGCGGATCGTCAACGTAATCGGCGGTGGATACGGTAAAGAACCCGGGCAGTTCGTATGGCCGTCCGGCATCGCGCTCGATTCGGACCGCAACATCTACGTAACCGACGCCTGGACGGATCGCGTGTCCGTGTTCACGGTGGACGGGGACTTCATCCGCTCGTTCGGCTCGTCAGGACACGGCGACGGACAGTTCAGAAGACCCTCAGGCATCGACATCGACATCTACGACAACGTTCTGGTCGTCGATACCCTCAACGACCGGATTCAGAAGCTCACCCGTGACGGCAGTCTCGTTTCACAGTGGGGTTCCCGTGGCTCCGCGCCAGGGGAGTTCCGATCTCCCTGGGGTATAACGATCGATACCTACGGCTGCGTTTACGTGGCCGATTACAAGAACCACCGGATTCAAAAGTTCGACCCCGACGGCGGGTTTATGTTCGCGGTCGGCAGCCACGGAGCCGGCGACTACGAGTTCGATCACCCATCCGACGTGGCGGTCGATCCCGCCGGTGACATCTACGTCTGCGACTGGGCCAACAGCAGGGTCCAGGCATACGACTCCGACGGGAAGTTCATCACCACATTCATAGGGGACGCTTACGAGCTGTCGAAGTGGCAGAAGGAGTTCGTCCGTGCCAATCCGGACGTTCACAAGGCGCGCCGACGCGTCTATTCGCTGGAACCCGAGTTGCGCTTCGCGCTGCCTATGGGAATCGCCTTCGACCACCACGGCTCCAGGCTCATGGTCGCCGACACCCAGCGCTGGCGAATCCAGATCTACAACAAGCTGCTCGACTACAGCGAACCGCAGTTCAACATATGAGGGCTGAAGGTAGCTAATGAACGCGCCGTCATAGGGAGATCTAGGCGGCGCATGATCCCCCTCAGTGGATACATCAATCCTGTTAACACTTCATCGAGAATCTGGAACCTGCATGGTTCATCTCGTCTGCGGCTCGAAAGTTTGCCGAGGAAGGTCGCCTGAAGTGCCTGAGGTATGTGATGCTTGAAGAAAAGAGGGTCGTCTGCCAGACGCCCACTCCAGGCAAGAAGCCGACACGAATTCACAAGTGGGAGTACGATCTCCTGCGAGACATCATCACAGAAATTGCTGCCGGCAGCCCTGACGGCGTTGAGTTCAAAGGCCTTCCCAACCTTGTCGAGGCTCGCCTCAGCCCCGAGCAGCTGACAAACCTCGGCTCGGTATCCTGGTATACGACTTGCGTAAAGCTCGACATGGAAGTGAGAGGCGACATAGCGAGAGTACCCGGTGCCAAGCCCCAGAGACTGCGTGCGGCCCAGTAAATGCACTCTGCCGTTACCTCGCTGAGGTACGGGCCGAGCAGGTTCAGTTGAAACTCGCCCAGGTCGGCAGGCGGAGACGTCAACCTAGCCCTCGATGCCATAGGGCTGCGCCTACTAATCTGGTACAGCCTTGATGCAGTCTCCTCCATAGTGCGGAACCGCGCGTTCACGGGGTATAATCCGTCCAAATGACCGTCGCACTTGGCAGCAGCTACCATCCGCGCGGACATGACTGACAATCACGCACCAGGAGACCGACACATGGCGAGTCACGATCTGTCATTGATGGCCCACCTCATGCGAAGGGCCGGATTCGGAGCGACCCGGGAAGAACTGGAGCAGCGCATAGCCGCAGGATATGAGGCGACCGTCGAGGACCTTCTTCACCCGGAGGCCCACGAGCCCGTCGACATTTACCAGTTCCTGCGATACTACCACTTCCAGTGGAAGCCCGGAACACTCGGAGGCATCGGACAGTCCGGCTGGGTGTGGCGCATGCTCAACACCAACGCTCCCCTACAGGAGAAGATGTGCCTCTTCTGGCACCAGATCTTCGCGACTGGCGTCTCCAAGGTCGATCACTATGACGAGATCACCGACATGATCGACATATTCCGGGACAAGGGTTTCGGGAAGTACAGGGACCTGCTCTTGGAGGTCTCTAGGAACCCCGCGATGCTCTTCTGGCTGGACAACCACGAAAACCACGCCACGGCCATCAACGAGAATTGGGGACGTGAGCTGCTCGAGCTGTTCACGATGGGCGTCGGCAACTACACCGAGGAGGACGTCTACGAGTGCTCCCGCGCGTTCACCGGCTGGACCATGACTCCCAAGCTCCCCAGGTTCCACATGGGACGCTGGGACTGGTACTTCGAATACCGGCCCGACGACCACGACGAGGGCGAGAAGACATTCCTCGGCCATAAGGGAAACTTCAACGGTGAAGACATAATAGACATCGTCCTGGCTCAGCCCGCGACCGCGACGTTCATCGCACGACACCTGTACAGCTTCTTCGTCGCCGACGAGGTGCAGGTGCCCGCATGGCAGGTGACCCCGCCGCGCGACCCGGCGGCCATCGAGGTCATAGCAAACGCGCTTACCGAGTCCGAGTTCGACATGCGCCACACGATGCGTGTGCTGTTCAACTCCGACTTCTTCAAGGACGCGCAGTTCACCAAGGTGAAGAACCCGACCGAGGTGGTCATCGGCACGCTCAGAATGGTCGGAGGCGCTGACCTACCCGGCCCCGAGGTGTTCGACTGCTCCAACCACATCACGTACATGGGACAGGAGCTGCTCAACCCGCCGAGCGTCGAGGGCTGGCACTCGGGCATCGAGTGGATAAACAGCGGATCGCTAATGAAACGCGCCAATTTCGTCGCCGACATGGTCAGCGAGATCGACCGTCCCGGGGTCAGCGACATTATCGAGCGCGTCAAGTCCTCCGGGACGTCACCTGAGTCTGCGGTCGATACATGTCTCGACCTGCTCGGTCCGGTAGTGGTCAGGGACGACACCCGCGCCGAGTTGATAGACCACGCCTCGGCTCACGGAGAGTTCACATGGGACGAGGCTAACGAGGCTGAGTCGGCCCAGCGTGTGGCCGAACTGCTCCAGCTCATCGTCGCCACAAGAGAGTACCAGTTCGCGTAGCCGCCGCTCGGCAGTCCAAAGGCCAGGAATCGACACAATGATGCTCACCAAAATAGTAGGAGAACGAGTTTACGACTTCAGCCACGTAGTGGGTGGCCGCGACCAGGTGATGGGCCCACTGGCTCTCGCCTTCGGCCGGGATAACGATGTGTATGCCATCGTGTCCGCTCTTGGCGGTGGCCGGGGGATAACGAGGTACACAGTCGGACTCTATCCCGGCGAGGAAGAGCTAATCCAGCGCATTGGAGAGTCGGGCGAAGGCCCCGGACAGCTAATGTGGACCTCCGGCATCGCGCTGGACTCGGACCACAACATCTACGTCACCGACGCATGGACCGATCGTGTGTCCGTATTCAGCGAGAGCGGGGACTTCGTCCGCTCGTTCGGCTCATCGGGAGACGGCAGCGGACAGTTCAGAAGACCGTCGGGCATCGCCATCGACGAGGACGACAACCTGCTGGTCGTCGATACCATCAACCACAGGGTCCAGAGGCTCACCCGCGAGGGTCGCTACCTGTCCGAGTGGGGCAGCATAGGATCAGAGCCGGGACAGTTCAATTCACCCTGGGGCATAACGACCGACACCGACGGCTGCATCTACGTCGCTGACCACCTGAATCACCGCATTCAGAAATTCGACTCCGAGGGCGGGTTCATATTCGAGCTTGGCAGTCAAGGCTCCGGCGACCACGAGTTCGATCACCCCTCGGACGTCGCCGTGGACCCGGACGGCGATATCTACGTGTGCGACTGGGCCAACCACAGGGTCCAGGCATACACCGCCGACGGGGAGTACATCACCACGTTCATCGGAGACGCGCAGGAGCTGTCGAAGTGGCAGGTGGCCTACGTCCGCTCAAACCCGGACGTTTACAAGGCGCGCCGTCGCGTGTACACGCTCGAACCCGAGTGGCGCTTCGCCCTACCCTCCGCGGTCGCGTTCGACAGCCGCAACTCCAGGCTGATGGTCGCCGACACCCAGCGCTGGCGCATCCAGATATACAACAAGCTCCACGACTACAGCGACCCGCAGTTTAATATCTGAGGCGGGGGCGGACCGACCACTTTCCGTTATCCTAGGAAGATCGCGGTGGCGGATCACTGACGACATCCTGAGGATAAGGTGGCACCCGACAAGGGCGAGTTGAACACCGTTTAGGAAGACGAGGAGCGGTCATGACAGGGCGAGAGTACTAAGAGGACATCCAGACCGAATTGAAGTCTGGGCGCCATCAACACAGGATGGGTCAGAACGTGCTTAGTGCCTTTGGGTACGTTAGGCGAAGAGCTACGGCCATTGAGGAGATCAACACTACGCTGCAAGAGCTTGGATTGGTAGCCAATCCTCCCATCAGCGCAGAGATGCCGCTCAGAAAACCTCGCATTCGTTTCTCGCTTATGCCCTCAGACGGGGCCACGACGCCCCAAGACATCTCTGAGGTAGAAACGCCGAACTCAGACGGCTTCGACCCTCTTTCACAGGACTCAGAGGATGACGACAGTAGTCTGCCCGAGCCTACCTTCAGCGTATCAGAACTGGCATCAGCAAAAACTGATGTCGAGTGCGTGTCTCCAAACGCCTCGATCCAGACAGCCTATACCACGATGCTACTGAGCAAATATTCTCAACTGATGGTAGCCAACCAGAAGAGACCCAGGCAACAAGACATCAAAGGGATTGTATCGTTCCAATCGATGGCGAAGGCACTAATAAACGACGACCCTACTACTGTTGGTGATTGTATTGACAAGGACGTGTCCTTCGCCCAGAGCCACGATGACCTGATGTCAGTTGTAGGAGAGTTGAGCAAGAACGATGTAGTCTTGGTGATTGGGCTAGACAAGAGGCTTCAAGGAATCGTTACGGCTTGGGACTTGGCTGAAGAGTTCGCCGAACTGGTTGACCCCTTCAAGCGAATTGGCGAAATCGAAGAACGCCTTCAAGCTCTGGCTAGAGTGCGATTAGGGAAAGACAAGGTGGCTCAGTTTCTGAGCGATCACGGACTCTTAGACAATACCCCAGTCTCGGATCTAGAGGACTTGACAATGGGAGAGTTGCAGAGAGTTCTGGACTTCCCGGAGCACTGGGATGCGCTCGAACTAGCCTTCGACAGGAGTGTCTTTATTGCTGCCTTGGACGAAGTCCGTGAATATCGTAATCGTCTAATGCACTTCAAGGATCCACTCACCAAAACCGAGATGACACAACTCACAAACTTCTGCGACACGGTGCGCGAGATACAGTTTTGACGAACGTTTCCCATAAGAACTACTTCGTAAGACCCTGCAGAGGTCAATCGTGAGAAGAGTGCTGAAATGGCTGAGTATAGGTTGTGTAGGCTTGTAGGCGCTCTTGACTATTGTGATTGTCATAAGGTGTGGCAGTGTCAGGTGGAGGGGCAACTCCAGCGACATGTGAAGAGTTGGCTCCGAACATTATCAAACTAAGCGAGGAAAGGGAAAGTCCGTTCTCCGGTAGGATACTTAAATTCTATGACATTGAGGAGTTAGAGGCTTCCGGAGACTACATTCTCAGGTGCAGTGCTCGGGCAACGAGATCCATAGGAGGTTAGGAGATGATGCGAATGTCGTCTTCTATCTGCAAGAAGACGAAGATGGGGATCGCTTCATTGGAATGGAAGTTGAGTAGAGCATGAGCCACAAAGCAACTTACCCGCCGCACAAGCAGACCTCCTCACATGTAACTGTAGTCCCGCACTCGCATCAGCCTGAGTAACTACGGCCCCGCGAGAACGGTCATGTCGACCAGCTCAATATGTAGGACTACCACTTATGGACCCCACTGGAATCGAAGTCAAAATGACCCCGCCGCACCTTGGGGACTTCATACAGAGCGAGATTGTCGAAGAGTTGGGGCTGACTGTCGATGAGGCGGCCAAGATCCTCGGGGTTGAACAGTCAATCCTGGCCGATGTTCTCAATGCTCGTACTCCGCTGTCCCCCGAGCTTGCCTTGCGCGTCGAGAAAGCGTTTGGAGTTGGCATGGACATGCTGCTGCGGATGCAAGCGTGGTATGACGCATCGCAGATGCGCGCCAGGGAGCACGAGATCAGAGTCGAGAGATACGCTCCACTCACGAGTTGATCGTTGCGGGGATTCTCCGCTGTATCCTCGGCGCATCAATTGCGACTATTCCCTATTAGGCATATACTGATGTCATGCCGTGGGAAGTTGAATACACCGATGAGTTTGAGCAGTGGTGGCACGGCCTGACCGAAGGTCAGCAGGATTCAGTGGCTGCCAAGGTCGAGTTGCTGATTGAATACGGTCCGAACCTGCCCTATCCCTACTCTTCGGACATAAGGGGTTCACGGCACGGGGTCATGCGCGAGCTCCGTGTTCAGAGTGGCGGCAGACCGATTCGAGTGTTCTACGCCTTCGACCCTAGGCGCACATCCATACTCCTCATTGGCGGAGACAAGACTGGCAATGACAGGTTCTACGAAGAGTACGTACCGAGAGCCGATGCTCTCTACGACGAGCATCTCGCGGAGCTGCGAAGGGAGGGACTGATCTGATGAGTGGGCGTCACCCATTTCGTGAACTGACAGAGGGATTCACCCCGGAGCGCCGCCGCCGCGTCGAGGCGATGAAGAGCGAGCTACTTGCCGAGATGCCGCTGCACGAGCTTCGCCGCGCAAGAGCGCTCACCCAGAAGGACCTGGCCAAGACGCTCAACGTGAACCAGCCGGCCGTCGCAAAGCTCGAACATCGGGCTGACGTGTATGTCTCCAGTCTGCGCTCCTACATCGAGGCGGTTGGTGGTCAGTTGAAGATAATCGCTGAGTTTCCCGAAGGCGAGGTTGCTATTACCAACTTCTCCCAAGTAGGAGAGGCAGAGGCTGCCAGCCAGCAAGGCGTTGACCGAGGCTTGAAACGCAGTAGGTGACTGTCGGGTTCCGTTCACGAGTTGATCGTTGCGGCATAATCCGTCCAATGACCGTCGCGATTGGAGGCAGCTACCAGCGGCGCAGACATGGTCGACACCCAGCGCTGGCGCATCCAGAGATACAACAAGCTCCACGACTACAGCGACCCGCAGTTCAACATCTGAGGGCTACGGCGGTTGAGATACCGGGACCCATTGCATCCCGCCAATCCAGGGAGCACCCCCCCAGACAGTGTTTTCGGCGTCCTGCCAATGCCGTCAGAGACTTACCACCTCCCTAACCAGCACCAACATGCTGGATGAGATTATTATCGTCACGACTACATAACGGAATACGCGCTCGCTCATTACATTGAGAAGCATTGCGCCAAGTCCCAACCCCGCCAGCATAGGTATCGCCATAAGTGCGATCAGCGTCAGCCTCTCGGCAGTGTAGAGACCGGCGACAGCATAGCCTGCTACGGCAAACACATCCAGCACCATCAGATAGAATGCCATACCTGCCCTGACAGACCGTCTTTGCCAGTTCCGCGTCAGCAGGTAGAGGGTTACCAGCGGGCCACCGACGCCAAATGCGGGAAGCACAACCCCCACTACGAACCCTGCCAAAACGCCGACGACCCTTGAGTATGGAAAATCCCTTTGGAAGTTAACCGTCGCAATCGCCGCGAACATGAGAACGAGTACGGATATACCGATACGCATTATGCTCGGATCGGCGAATTTCAGGATGTATACCGCAAGCGGTACGCCAACCGCACCAGCGACGGCTATCGGCAGGACCTCCCTGAAGGGGATGTCCTTGCGAGATTGCACGACTATCCAGGCTTCAATAGCTATCGCTATCGTATTCAGAACGACTACGGCAGTCTGCGGCTCCAGAACGAACAACAGGCCAGGCATTGCCACCATGCCTATCCCGAAGCCTGTCGCGCTGAGCGCCGTAGAGCCCAGGAATAGCATCAAGGCGGCTATACCCACCTGAGTCATACTCATTGCAAGCCTGCAACTTCCTGGACCGGTTCAATGAAGCTGGCAATTTCGATTGTCGTCACGGCCAGACGGCGCCTAACCTGACAATCAGCCGATGCCTTAGTCGTGGTGTAACTCCAAGCGCTGCCTGCGAGGTTCGTAGATCATCATGACTTGATCTAGGATGTCTCTGCCCAGGAGCGATGGTGTATGCACACCGGCTCCAGTTGAGTCCGCTATATACAGGTCGATCGTGAAGACCACGAGCCTATCGAGGTCCGGTTCGTCCAGAAAGGCAACCCGCGCCCGCGTGACGGCCGTCGCTGTCGAAGAATCCGGATATCAAAGGGCCATGAGCCGCGGCTCGGTCTCCAGAAGCTTAACGGCTACTTGATTGCGGTCGTATCCGGCCTCCGTGTACGTCTCTATGAGGGCGTTCAAGTCCTCGTTGTGAGCTACGAGACCATCCCTGCTGACGGCAACCCACTGGTCAGGGAAACGCTGCTTAAGGTCGTCGTGGTCGTCGAGCAGGCGCTGGGCCGCCTCCCTCCCTTCGATCAGGGTGGCTATGATCTCTTCTTCTCGATCCTTGATTGTGTCGTCGACAGTCACGCCAGCCTCCTCCCCCAATGGTGCTACCTGACACAGCCTGCTTCGTGATGTTCTGCTTATTCGTTTCGTGACAATCTTGAGAGAGCATCCGTCAAGGATCAGGCTAACAAGACTCTCACTGTGGCGTGCGTTTCATTATTCGGATTGTAGTACATCCCAACTTCTGGGCCGGTCGTCGGCGGCCCCAAGTAGTGCCCAACCGCGCCCCCACGGGGTATAATCCGACCAATGACCATCGCGATTTGGGGACAGCCACCAGTCGCGCGGACATGACTGACTATCACGCATCAGGAGACCAACAACCAGCGCTGGCGCATCCAGACCTGTAGGGGAGGGTTTCAAACCCTCCCCTACAGCGGACCCCAGTCCAACATCTTAGGCGGGAACATACCATGAAGTACCTCAAGACCATCGGTTTCAACTCCAACCAGCCCATAGGTCGGGGGTTCAACTACCCCTACGACACCGCGTTCAGCGCAGACGGTCGCGTCTTCGTCATGAACAGGATGGGCGGACTGAACCCGCGCGGCATTCGTATCCAGATTTGCACCTTCGACGAGGACTGGCTCGGCGAGTTCTCCACCGGCCCCGGCGACGGAGACGACCAGTTCCGCGTGCCGGTGTGCATGGCTTTCGACGCGCACGACAACCTGTACGTCACCGACGAGGCTCTAAACGAGGTCAAGGTCTTCGATAACCAGGGCAACTTTCTCAGGAAGTGGGGAACAGACATCGACGGCGTCGGCTCACTTGCCGGCCCTGCCGGAGTCGCGCACGGAGCCGGTGACAGCGTCTTTGTCGTCGAGCAGTACGCCAACCGCGTCCACAAGCTGACGCCCGACGGAGAGTCCATCCTGACATGGGGAGAGTCCGGCGACGGCCCAGGACAGTTCAATCTGCCATGGGGCGCGACGGTCGACGCCAATGGGCACGTGTACATCGCCGACTGGCGCAACGACCGCATCCAGAAGTTCACGGCCGACGGCGAGTTCATCGCTGCCTACGGCGGACCCGGCGACGGCGAGGGGCAGTTCCACCGTCCAAGCTCCATCGCGGTCACCGGAGACGGGCTGATCTGCGTAGCCGACTGGGGCAACGAGCGCGTCCAGGTCCTCGACCCGGACGGTGAGTTCCACCAGATGCTAAGCGGCGAGGCGACCCTGTCCAAGTGGGCAGCGGAGTGGCTCGAAGTCAACCAGGACGAACTCGGCGCTCGCAGCCGCTCCGACCTGCTGGTCAAGGACCTCCCAAAGCACTTGCAGACCCCGTTCCACTCAGCATCCCAAACCGAGCCGGTCTTCTGGGGCCCTGTCTCCGTCAAGCTCGACGCAAACGACCGACTCTACATCACAGAGCACAGCCGCCACCGGATACAGATCTACGAACAACAATGAACCGCGAGGTCAGCCATGTCCACGAGACGAGTCGAAGTGGTGGATCAGTACCCCATCGAGGATACGCTGCCCGATCCCCCCAAGATACATGACATGAGGCAACATCGGCAGCTGAGGCGCATCGACAGCGCACTCGACTCATACTATGCTGACCGTCCCGACGTTCTGGTCAGCGGCGCGGGCTACCTCCGCCAAGACGCGCACAACGACGCCGAACAGCTTGCTCCGGACTGCGTGGTAGCGTTCGGAGTAGATAGAGATGCCATCGTCGAGCGCAACGGGTACGTGATAAGCGAGGTGGGTAAGCCACCGGACTTCGTGCTGGAAGTGGCATCCCGCAGCACAGGGCGACGGGACTATACGATCAAGCGCGATGCCTATGCACGCTATGGAGTGGTCGAGTACTGGCGTTCAGACGAGACTGGAAGGTATCACGATGCTCCACTGGCAGGCGACAGGCTCGTCGGTGGCGCGTACGTCCCAATTCCGCTGCACCGGACTCTGGACGGTGTGATCCGGGGACACAGCGAAATTCTCGGTCTCGACGTGTGCTGGGACAGAGGAATAACCCGTTTCCGTGATCCTTCGACGGGTGAATACCTGCCCGACAACAGGGAGATGAAAGAGGCTCGGGATGCCGCCGAGACACAACGCGACATCGCCGAGACCGAGCGTGACGCGGAGAGGGCCGATCGCATCGCAGCCGAAGCCGAGCTTAGCAGGCTCCGCGAGCAGCTGCGGCATATGGAGCTTGAGAAATAAGAGAGTGTGGCGGATTGCTGCGCGAGTGTCGGTGAGTGTCAAAGCAGAGCAATGGACCTTGTCAGATTCGACAGGGAGTAGTTAGATGGCAATCAGCGAGGACTTGCGGAACGAGCTTTCGGATACCGTCAGAGAAATTATGCGCGAGGAGCTTACTGATACTATTGGAGAAATCGTGCGAGAGGAGCTTGGCGATTTTTCCGATCCTAGTGTAGAGAACAAAGATGACGAGTCAGCGAGGATTACACCGAAGGCTCTGAAAGAGGTTGAGTTCGCGTTTAAGCAGTATGAGTTTGAAGTCAATGGATCGTCGCTGACTTCGGCAACTAAACGAACCTATCTCTTGCATGCTCGCAATTTTGTTCCCTGGCTTTCCTACAACTTCCAGCCAGGAAGCGACAAGGAGTCGCGCCAAAGTATTTCGTATGGCTCCAGAAGAAGTCGGTGGCGACCGTAGTTGGATAGCATATCTATGCCGTGGAGCGTTGGGGCAAGTCTTTCAGAACGTGACGTTTCGAGATTGATCCTGCTACCAAGTAACAGAGTGAGACTGAGGCCGCTGTCTCACTCTTACCTAGTCACTGTATAGGATTAATATGAATTCCCAAATCTTTGTAAGAAGGTGAAGACATGACCACCGAGCACAGAAACCAGATAGCCCACCTCGCCCGCCGCGCCGGTTTCGGCGCTACTCCCCAGGAACTGGACGCCTACGAGAAGATCGGCTACGAGGAGCTCCTGGAGCAGTTCCTCAACCCGACGTCGGCGAACAGCATCCCCGACGACCTGATCTTCCGTCGCCACGTCGATCTTCACGCCATGCAGGGACACAACGCCGCCTACTGGGCATACAGGCTCATCTCGACCCGGTGTCCGCTCGAGGAGAAGGTAGCCCTGTTCTGGCACGGCGTATTCGCCACCGGCGAGAACAAGCTCAACAACCTCGGCTCCCTCACCAACCAGGTCGACATGTTCCGTAGACACGGCCTGGGACGCTTCGACGACATCCTGATCGAGCTGTCCAAGGACCCGGCCATGATTATCTGGCTGGATAACCACACCAACCACAAGGACTCCATCAACGAGAACTACGGACGCGAGATACTGGAGCTGTTCTCGATGGGTGTGGGCAACTACACCGAGGACGACATCAAGGAGTGCGCTCGCGCCTTCACCGGCTGGTCCGTGAAGAACGGCGAGTACATGGCCATGATGGCCATGAAGGACTCGATCTGGCCCTACGGTAGGATCTTCTGGCACCACGAGTACCGCGACGACGACCACGACATCGGCGAAAAGCAGTTCCTGGGCCACAGCGGTCCGTTCGGAGGCGAGGAAGTCGTCGAGATCATCTGCCGCCAGGACGCCACGGCCCACTTCGTCGCTAGGCACCTGTACAACTTCTTCGTCGCCGACGAGGTCCCCGTGCCTCAGTGGTCCGACACTCCGCCGCGTGACCCGGACGCCATCGACCGGCTAGCGGCCGCCTACGTAGAGCACGACCACGACATCCGCCCGGTGCTGCGTGTGCTGTTCAATTCGGACTTCTTCAAGGAGGCCCAATTCGCCCGCGTGAAGAGCCCGACCGAAGTCGTCGTTGGGACACTCAGAAGGACGGGCGAGTTCCGGGTGCCCGATGCCGCGAACATCGGCATTTTCACCGTGATGGAAGAGACTGGCTTCATGGGGCAGAAGCTCCTCGATCCGCCCTCGGTCGAGGGCTGGCACACCGGCGAGGAGTGGATCACTAGCGGCTCCCTGGTTGACAGGGTCAACTTCACGGCCCAGCGGATGAGCGACGCCTCTAACCCAGGCGTCAGCGACATGGTGGAGCGCGTGACGAGCGCCTGTACGGGCAGGTTTGAAACTTGCCCCGACCCCAACGCGCTGGTCGACGCCTGCATCGACGTGATGGGCCCCATGAACGTCGAGCAGAGTACGCGAGGCCTACTGGTCGAGCTTGCGACAGCTGGGATCAGACAGGGCGACACCCAGGAGCTGGTCCTCGATCTGTTCAAGCTGATCGCGTCCAGCCGGGAATACCAGCTCTGCTAACAGTGCGCGGCGGTGTCATCCAGCGCGATAACTAAGAGAATGCAAATCGACAGAGGTATCAGGGACACTTAGCGAAGAGGAGAACACAGCCGTGACGACATTCATCGCGCCGGACATCGAACGCGTTCGTGCCACGGCTGCCAGCCTCGTCGACGAGTTCCGACTGCCCGGCATGTCGATCGGCGTGCTGTCTTCTGAGGGTCTCCTCTATTCCGAGGGATTCGGATACGCGGAAATAGAGAGCGCACGCCCCCAGGATCCTCGACACAGGCAGCGAATCGGCTCGATCACCAAGACAATGGTCGGCCTCTGCGCGATGGCCCTCGTAGAAGAGGGCAAGCTGCGTCTAAACGAGCGCGTGGTCGACAGACTTCCTGACATCAACTTCACCGGGCCGGCCGAGACCTTGCTCATCAGGCATCTGATGACCCACACCAACGGCATAGGTGAAGCTCCCAGGATGGACCAGTACCTGGATACAGGCGCAGCGTTGTGGTCGAACAGCGTGGCGCCCATACCCGTAACCGAGGCATACGCCGACGGCATTCATATCGATGTGCCTGCTGGCGCCAAGTGGTCATACGCCAACCACGCATTCGCGCTCCTCGGTGAGATCATCTCCAGGATAGAAGACAATCGAATCGAAGAGATCCTGCGGGAACGCATCTTCGACCCTCTGGCCATGGCCAACACCGACTGCTACGACCTGATGCACCCCGACCTGACCGTCGGATACCATCGCGTGCGCTCCCATGACGAACTCGACGTGATGGAAGTTCTCGGAAACAGCCCTCCTGAAGAGACGCCGGTTGACGGATACAACATCCGGGGCGACTACGTTTACGTGGGACCACGCGCCGCTGGAGCGGTGCAGTCCACCATCCACGACATGGCAAAGTACGCCGCTGCGCTGCTTCGCAAGGGTGCGGGAATAGTCAGCCCCGAGACCTTCGATAGGATGACTGCGCCCCAGTGGTGCCCGGACGATCGCCTCCTCAGCCTCGGCCTGACCTTCATGCGCGACGAGCAGTTCGGCCTACGCAGTATCGGTCACGGAGGCGGAGCCTCAGGCGGCTGGAACACCCATATCGATCTGTTCCCCTCGGAAGACCTGGCGGTGCTTGTACACATCAACATCTACTTCGACAAGTCTGAAGAGATCTTCTCCAGGATCATACAGGCCGTTCTGAACGCTCCAGACCCAGACTTCTCCGGGTGCCGGACAGACGCCGCCATCCGGGCGGCCGCACCAGGCGTGTACGAGCCTCCCGAGGGATTCCTCACCAGCTACCGCATAATCAGGAGCACGGGACGACTCCAGATAACCGCGAGAGACGGGGAGCTATACCTGCGCGCCAGACGCGGACCCTGGCGCGAGGGCGTCCGCCTGGCGCAGCCTGATCCCAGAGATCCCGCGTTCTTTGTGCTGGACACAGGCGCGCCCGATCCGCCAAGACTCGTGTTCGTTCGGGACGACAGCGGCAGACCCACGGCTATCCGAATGAGCCGAATGAACTTCGTCAGGAACGACAACCTGACTCCGTGGGTAGAGTAGCCAATCTCCCGGGCCAGTCCAATGCTGTATCAATTGGAGCGGTAGCCTATCCCGGCCCCTCTGGATTCCGGCCTTCGCCGGAATGACGGCGCGCGGCTCCTGTAGTGCCCCTCGAGGTTGGCCGAACTTATATGTGCAGCTTTAAGCTGCCCCCGGAGCCAGCGCCTCAACCACCCGGACGTAGGAGTCCATGTCCGGCTCGTTGAGCACGAGCCGGACCTCATCCACCCCGGCGTCGAAGAACGTCTGTATCTGATCACGGCACTCTTCGGGACTGCCGATGATCGTCATCGCGTCCACCATCTCATCAGTGACCAGTCGGGATGCGCCCTCCCGGTCCCGTGACAGATACGCTTCACGGACCCTGTCGGCCTCCTCGCCGAAACCGATCCGGTGCATGTACTGGTGATAGAAGACACCCATACCGCCGATGTAGAAGGCTATGTGCGGACGTTCAATGTCCCGCGCCGCCGCCGCATCGTCCGTGACGTACGCCGACACCTGCGGCGACAGCGTGATGTCGTCGAGTGAGCGTCCTGCCGACTCTGCCCCTGTCTTCAGCTCAGCGATCGCCGCGTCCATCCGCGACGGCGCGAGAAAGATGGGCAGCCAGCCGTCGGCAATCTCTCCAGTCAGTCTCAAGCTCGGAGGACTCAGCGACGCAATGTAGATCGGGATGCGCTCGCGGTACGTCCTGAAACGTAGCCTGAACCGCTGCGTCTTGAAGAACTCCCCTTCGTGATCGATCCGCTGGCCTGCTATCGCCTTGCGGATGATGTCGATGTACTCGCGCATTCGTGTAAGAGGCTTGCGGAACTTCTCTCCGTGAAAGTCCTCGATCACGAGCTGTCCGCTCGCGCCGAGCCCCAGGAAGAACCTGCCCTCGGACATCAGGTCCATGTTGCCCGCAGTCATCGCTATGTTCGACGGTGACCGCGCGAAGATCGGCACGATGCTGGTGCCGATCCTGATGCGCGACGTGACGGCCGCGATCTGCGCAAGCGAGGTAAACGCGTCCTCGCCCCACGCCTCGCCCATCGTGATACAGCTATATCCAAGCCCGTCGGCTCGTTCAGCCATGTCCAGCGTATCCCGCCAGCTTCCGCCCGGAGGCCTCAAGCCCATGATTCCTATGTCGCCCATGCTGTGCGTCATCTTCCGACTATGTTCTGTCGTTGTCGTATGTACGCTGTACTATAATGCGCCCCAACCGCAGATTGCACGTGCCGCGGTTTCAACTGCATCCACCTTCCGTCGTTCCCGCGAAAGCGGGAATCCAGGGGTGGCGGGGCGTCCATCACACGTATCGTCTACTTAATGTGGCAAGGAGGGTGAATTGGCCAAGCTAACAGGTTCGATAATCGACGCTGACACCGGCGAACCGGTCGCCGCCAGGGTGCGAGTGGTCGCCTCCACCGGACAGTTCGTCCAGCCGGACGGCGCTATCCTGAAGGTCGGCACAGGCGACCCGTTCTTCTACTCCGACGGGTCGTTCGACATCGACGTACCCAGAGGCCTGGTGCAGGTCGTGGTGGAGCGCGGCACAGAGTACGTTCCCGTGACCCTCAACCTCGACGCGCCGTCGCACGGCACGGTCGCCGCCGACGTCACGCTGAAACGATGGACCGACCTCGGCGACCGCGGCTGGCACCCTGGAAACACTCACATCCACTACGACGAGAAGGAGTCGCGACCCGACGAGCGTCTCATGCTCGACCCCCGTGTGGAGGACCTGCGCATGACGGCGGTCAGCATCCTCAAGCGCTGGGACCTGGAGTACGCCACCAACAAGTATCCGACCGGTATGCTCACTGAGTTCTCGTCGGCCCACCACTACGTCCAGTGCGGCGAGGAGAACCGGCACAACTTCGAAGCCTGGGGCCCCACGGGCTACGGCCACGTGATGATGCTGAACATACGCAACGTCGTCGATCCTGTGAGCCGAGGTCTGCTGGTCGACTCGTTCGACCCTGACTACCCTCCCCTCAGCTACGCCTGCGACGACGCACACCGTCAGGGAGGCATCGTGATCTGGTGTCACAACGGCCAGGGAATGGAGGCGCCCGTTGCCGCCGCATTGGGGAAGCTCGACGCCTTCAACCTGTTCGATCCGCACTGGATGGACGTTGAGTACGACATCTACTACCGGATGCTGAACGCCGGCATCAGGCTGCCCGCCTCGACGGGCTCGGACTGGTTTATATGCAGCGCGAACCGCGTATACGCCTACACGGGAACGGAGTTCGAATACCCGTCCTGGCTCGAAGCCCTGAAGAACGGGCACACCTTCATCACCAACGGTCCGGCCCTGTCGCTGGAGGTCGATGGCTACGGCCCCGGCGACGAGGTCTCCGCCGCGCCTGAGAAGAGCCTGTCTGTCCTCGCGACCTGGAAGTCGCACCGCCCCATCGCACAGGCGGAGCTGGTCTTCAACGGACGAGTCGTTGCCGGTGAGACTTATCCAGACGGCTCCAGGGACGGGCGTCTTGAGATCGATCTGCCCGCTTCGTCGGACGGCTGGATCGCCGCCAGGCTCTCCGGCGCGCACAGGGACAGCTTCCACCAGCCGGTGTTCGCTCACACCAGCCCTATCTATGTCCGGACCGGCGTTCCCAGCCCCGAACGCGCCGACGCCGCCAGGCTATTCTCCGAAGGCATCGACCGCGACCTGGATCGCATACGACTAAAGGGCAGGTTCTACAACGACAACCAGCGCCGCGAGATCGAAGACCTGTACCGGCAGGGCCAGCAGGTGTACCTCGGTATGCTGAAGTAGCCGCCCTGGTCCGGCACATTCAATCCATGCAGTCAGCTAGCACGGTGTTATACAATGCGCCGCAACCAAAGAGCGCATACATCAGAGGTGGTACGGTGAGACCAACCGAGATAATTTTCGAGGCGTACGAGGCTGAAGAGGATGGCTACTACGCCGTCGCCAAAGGGTTCAGTATTGTCACACAAGGGGACTCCTGGGACGATTTGAAATATATGGTTCAGGATGCCGTGCTCTGTCACTTTGATGACGGTTGTGCCCCCCAGACCATTAGGCTCAACCTCATTAAGGAGGAAGTTATATCTGTATGAGGTTGCCCCGGGACTTATCTGGGGATGAGATGGTCCGTCTGCTGCGAAGGCACTATGGCTATCAGCTCATCCGACAGAGAGACAGCCACATGCGGCTCGCTACTACAATCAGGGGAACTGAGCATCGTGTCAGTGTTCCGCGCCACGATCAACTGAAGGTGGGCGCCTTGAGAACGATCTTGTCTCTAGTTGCTACCTACTTGGACATTGAACCAGAACAACTTCAGAGAGAGCTGTTCGGTTAACACGAGAAAGAGAGACACAAATTGACAACAGCCACACAGACTTGGACTGAACAGATAGTCGAAGCAGCCGACTCCACCGTGCAGGTGGTCCGAGGCGGCTCCGGCGCCCCCCTGCTGATACTCCACGAAGAGTTGGGACACCCAGGCTGGATGAATTTCCACGAGTCGCTCTCCCAGGGGTTCGAGCTGACCGTCCCATCCCATCCCGGCTTCGGCGACTCACCGTTCATCGACTGGATCATGAACATGCGCGACCTCGCCGGATGGTATCTGACCGCCCTCGACGACATGGGCATCGAGCGCACCAACCTGCTGGGCTTCTCGTTCGGGGGTTGGCTGGCCGCCGAGATGGCCACTATGGATCCCAGCCGGTTCAGCAAGCTCGTGCTGGTCAATCCTATGGGCATCAAGCCGCCGTCCGGCGAGATCTTCGACATGTTCCTCGTGGTCGCGAAGGAGTACCTGGAAGAGAGCTTCTTGGACCCAGAGAACACCCCCGAGTTCCAGGCCGTCTGCCCCGAGGAGCCGACTCCCGAGCAGGCCGAGTACTGGGAGGTCGCCAGGGAGCAGGCGTGTCGTCTAACGTGGCGACCCTACATGCACTACGCAGCGCTGCCCCACCTGCTGCGCCGCCTGAAGAACCTGCCGACCCAGATCGTCTGGGGCAGAGACAACCTGATCGTTCCGCTCAGCGCATCACAGGTCTATCACGAGTCGATCCCCGGCTCCGAGTTGGCTGTCATCGACAACTGCGGACACCGCCCCGAGATCGAGCGCCCAGACGAGTTCGTGCGGCTAGTAACCGGTTTCCTGAACGACTGAGCGTCAGTCGACGAGTTTCAGCACCCGATTGACGAAGGCCCGCACCGAGTTGCGAGCGTAGTCGAACTCGTGGTCCTCCATGAAGTCGTGGTAGAAATTTGCGTGGAGCTTCTCAGCAATCGCGAAGCGGTCGGCAATGGACGCATCGCCCGTCTCATCGGACAGCCTGCGAGCCGCCATGTGCAACTCCCTGTGGTCTGAACAGGACAAGCCACGCTGTCGCGCCGCCTCCGTCACCGCGCGCACTGCCGCCTCCCACAGCTTCTCCGACGCCTGGAGATTGTCTCCAGCCATGAACTCGTGTCCGATACATCGAGAAACGCCTGCGCAGTCTGAGCGTGTTCCTGTACCAGCATGATGTGATTACCCTAGTATCAACTTGATACAGCGTATGATATCGTCAACTGCGCCCCTGAATCAAGCCGATTCGTCTCAAGACGGAGAACGGCGATCCGCTGACATGGAGGACTGACAAGATTGCCAATTAGGCAGTTTTGTCATGTAATCTCAAACTATCCGGTGTGCTCCGACAGCAACGCCCAGACAGAAGGCACAAGCTCGTTGGGGATCACCATCATCGTCTGCATCGAATCCCCGAAAGCAGCCTCGTCTTCCGCCACCTCTTCTTCCTTGGTCAGCGATTCGTAGTGCTGTAGATGACGACGGACACGGTCCTCATCCCAGCCAGAGGGAAAGTTCTTTCTGGTCGATGCGGACGGTGACCTATCTGACAAGTTGAAAGTTGCGGGGGTTTTCAAGAGCGTATCGGTTGCCTCTGAGATAGACGTCACCATCCAGATTTATGTCGATGTTGTCCCGGAAGGCTTTTATAGCATTATCCCTATCCGCTGGGTCGAATTGCACATTGAGGACGACGGGCCGACCATCGAGCTCATACAGAACTCCAGCACGGCCGTCGAACTCTTCCTGAGACTGCCGATCCAGTCTGACAACTTCACCAGTCACATGGGCATTGAGGAACGGGCTGTTTCGACGCAGCCATCTGGCACCCTCTGTGAGAACGTCAGATGAACTCTCTGCGAACGCGAAGCGCTCATCTGATGCCCCGGATGGTCGTACCGCCGCCCATGATAGGCTAATCTCAATGCCATGCTGATTGTCTGCCAGCGCGGCGACCGCATCGCACATGTTGGCGCTGACACCACGCTGAGCGGCCTCCTCGAATGACGAGAGTCCGCCGTCACCCCCAAGCACCTCCCGGACTGTGTTGCCCACTTCACGGAGACCACGATCCAAGGCGAGCGCTGCGCTGCGGGAAAACGGCTGGTGGAATGGGTCGCCCATATCCGTCTGTTCTCCGTAATCTGGGGGTACCCGGGAGTGCAAGGTCAAGTCACCTCCGGTCTCGTAGCCAGGCAACGGATAAATTGCATCCATATACCGGAGGACTTCCCCACTAAGCCGCCCTCGGTATACTGGCTGGCCGGGTCGCTCCGCAGCACGAGCTGCCGAAGCCACCAACTCACGAGCATCATGCAGTAGTTTCGCGCTAGCGCTTAGAGAGCGTCTATCTACCCCGTTACCGTTCGGCGTCTGGAGTCTGATGACATCGGCTCCGCCTGCAGTCGCCTCGTAGTAGATATCAAACTGTGAACGACCCTCAACCTCGGCAAGAGTTGAGACTGCCTCGGATATTCGCACCGCATATGTATCGGATAGCTCCATCAGCGGGGCTAGGATCCGGTGGCGCTGTTCGTTGTGCTCTGTGGACCATACCGTTATACGACTCCGCCAAGTCTCCTCCCGCGTCCAACCATGAATCTCGAGGTACCGACTCAACAGCGGCGGAGTTATGCGACTCAATGCCGCAGAGTCTCTGATATACACGTTCATCGGAGACCTCCGTCATCTAATCAATCCAAGGTGGGTAAACATGTCTCGCAGACCGTCTTGGTCAAACACATTCGCCTGTGGCAGGGAGACACGAACTGTGGACGTGTTGTTCGAGAAGTCTTCTCCCATCAACGACACCCAGTAAGCACACCGCCGCAGACAGAGTTCGTCGGGACTTTGGACAAGCCACTCGGCTTCGTCATCTGGCATCGTGAACAGGATAAGTACCCTGGGAATCTCAAGATCCCTGATCAGCCGGTTGTAGTCATCTACGCGCAAGTCATAGATAACGTCCGTACCTCTGAATTCATAGTCTGTAGTGGACTTGAGCTGGAAATCGACTCTGTTTACACTACGCAGTAAGGGATTCTCGATTGTTCCGTCGATTCCTCGGTAATCTACGTCAGTGATAGACAGATCATGACCGACTCGGGATGCCACAGCACGCACATAAGCTCGGGACAGCTCCTGCTTGATGAAGTTGTCGGGCATCATGTTGCTCTCTCCACCCAACCCGTTTAGTCACCGGAATGCAACTCTTCATAAGCTAACTTGATGCTTATGCTGAAACCATACTCTAGTAACGCAGATGATCGGTGTCAATTTTGAGAACACGATCGAGAGAAGTGCAAAACTCCGAATTCCTACCCGTCATTCCCGCGAAAGCGGGAATCCACAGGCCAGCAACCACCGTTCACCATGCTTGTGCCCGTGAAAACGGGTACTGGACTCCCGCTTTCGCGGGAGTGACGAGACTACTTCCGACGGAGTTTTGCACTTGTCTCCACGATCCATTTCCCCTTAACTATAACAGAATGTCTGTTCTATCATCAACATCGGAAAACCACCGACGCATCCAATACAACTCCATGTCCCTATCCCAATTCATAAGAAACAACACCAACGACGGCGCCGACATCGCCAGCGTTCTCATCGACGTGATGAACGGTCGCATCGACGGCTCCAAGGTTGGGCACAGGCTCACAGCCGCCAGGCTGCTCATCATCTACGGACACGATGACGCCGACGACTTCATCGCCGACAACACTCCTATCACTTCCGAGAAGGACCCGGACGACAGAGTGTGGGTCATCATTGACCCCGCACTCACCAAACTCATCAGGTTCAAGACCGACGATGGACGAGCCATGTGCCTGTTCCTCATAGAGGTCATGCAGGGCAAGGTGGAGGGCATTAACGTCGGACATCGCGTGTCGGCGGCAAGAGAGCTTCTCAACCGCGCATTCGGCAGGTATCAGAGCAGACCATTACCCAAGCCTCCAGGTTCTACTGGGCGCAGCCAGTCGACTCACAAGACACACCAGCGAGTTCCATCCACTAGGCTCCAGGGAGTTACCACGACTTCCGCTGTGAGCACAGCGGTCCTGGATGCACCCGAGCAGCAGACGGAGCCTGAAGCCAGCGATGTCGCTCCAGTCCATACTGATACCGACGATCCTCTCTACATCGACGAGGAACGTCTCCAGTTCTACGAAGCATGCTATGACGACAACTTCGATCCATACGAAGCAGCCAGGAACCCGGACTACGCCCAGTCATACACCAACTGCCCGGACCCCGAGTGCGAGGTCCACGGCGATCCTCCAGAGATCGACTTCGACCCCAGTGACTACTTCTACTGACCTTCTGCATAGCCTGATCGGTCAGCAGTCCAACGATACGGACTGGGGCCGAGAGAAGTTCAAAACGTTGAATTCCACCGTCATTCCCGCGCACGCGGGAATCCACAGGCAGACAACCACAATTTGCCATTGTAGACTCCCGCTTTCGCGGGAGTGACGAAAGTACTGCCGATTGAGTTTTGTACTTCTCTCATGCGCAATTCCCCCCGATTGCCCACTCACCGCTTGCCTGATAGACTGGGCCGCATCCCAGCAGTATGCGTCATGTCTAAGGAGGCGCTGATGTTCATAGGTCATTTCACAGAGAGGCCGTATCAGGATCCCAAGTCCGGGTACTTCGGCGCGACCGGGCTGCCGATCAAGGACCTCACTCTCAGCAACGAGATCTACGACCCACAGGTAGGGTCCGACCTCTATAACCGCTACCTTGACGAGCGCGTCTATGCCGAGGAAGTCGGCTTCGACGGCATCATGCTCAACGAGCATCACAGCACGCCCTTCTGCATGGGCGGCGCGATGAACGTCGAGGCGTCCATCTTGGCCAAAACAACCAACCGCGCCAAGATTGTGCTGCTCGGCAACATACTGCCGATCTGGGACGATCCGCTGTGGCTGGTCGAACAGCTTGCCATGATCGACATGATCTCGCGCGGCAGGTTGGTCTCCGGCTGGGTGCGCGGCACCGGACGCGAGAGCGTCGCTCACAACTCGCCGCCGCCGTACAACTGGGAGCGCTTCCAGGAGGCGCACGACTTCATCGTCAAAGCATGGACCACTCCCGGTCCGTTCCGGTGGGAGGGCAAGCACTTCAACTATCGCTACGTCAACCCGTGGGTTAAGCCCTACCAGGACCCGCATCCCCCGATCTGGCTCCCCGGCGTCGTCAGCCGCGACTCGCTCGTATGGGCCGCGACCAACCGCATCCCGTACATCATGCTCGCCACCAAGCTCGAACCGACGAAGGAAGCGTTCCAGATCTACCACGACACCGCCGCCGAGCTCGGCTACGAGTCCGGCCCGCAGAACATAGGCTACCTGTGGAAGGTCCACGTTGACGAGACCGAGGAGCTTGCCGACGAGGTCGGCAGGAAGTTCGTACAGGGTCCGAGCAACCCGTTCCTCGCCGGCAACGAGGGCACCGCGAACCCCGCGCTGCTCGGCCTGCCGGGACTGACCTCCCGAAGACGCGTCCTTCCGACCCGCGACACCGCCACCGCCAACCGGGGTGGCGTGCTCAGCACCTCCTACGAGGAGCAGGTCGAGAACTACACAGTCGTATCAGGCACGCCGGACACTGTCATCCCCAAGATCAAGCACGTTCTCGAAACGCTCCGGCCAGGAAGCGTGTTCTTCTGGGACGGCGACGGCGCGATGACCCACGAGGACCAGATGCGCAGTCTCCGGCTGATGGGCGAGTACGTCCTTCCCGCTGTCCGTGAGATAGCTGACGAACTGGAGCTCAGCAGTTCGTTCGACGTCAATCCCGCCACTGGCAAGCCGTTCGAGGACAAGCCTGCCAAGGCCGAGGCAGTCGCCGACTAACCGCGCCGACCTCATCCAAAACCGAAACTTAGATCCAATCACGGCCCAGCGAAGACCAAACTCGCTGGGCCGTTTGAGTGACTGAGACCTGGCTGCCATGTCCGACCGCAAGAAGATCGCCGCCATTGTCACGACCTGGTTCCCGGGTTCTCACGCAGACCTGATCGCGTCCAAGTTCGCAACGGGGTTCCCTACGGTGGACGGCCTGCTGGAACCGCAGGTGGACCTGGTATCGCTCTACATGGACCAGGTACACCCTGACGACGTCGGACTCGATCTGGCGCGGCGGCATGGAATCACTATCTACCCCAGTGTACGGTCTGCCCTCACGCTGACGCCGCCGAGCACCGGCCACTGGCCCACCGCTCCCGGCTGGCAGGACGGTGAGCTTGCAGTGGACGGCGTCCTGATCGTCGCCGAGCACGGCGACTACCCGATCGACGGCAGGGAGCGGCGTCACTATCCTCGTCGACACTTCTTCGGGCAGGTCTGCACGGTCTTTTCATCGTCCGGCAGATCGGTCCCAGTGTTCACCGACAAGCACCTTTCGTACAACTGGGACGGCGCCCACTGGATGTATCGCCAAGCACGGGAACTGGACGCACCGATGATGGCGGGATCGTCCCTGCCGGTGTCGGCACGCACTCCCATGCTGGAGCATGACCTCGGCACTCCGATAGATGAAGCGTTATCCATCGGCTATCACCACTCCTATCCGGGCGGCCTAGAGTCTTACGGCTTTCACACTCTGGAGCTTCTCCAGTGCTTCGTCGAGCGCAGGGCGGGATTCGAGACTGGGGTCGCTGCCGTCCAGTGCCTTGAAGGCGACGCGGTCTGGCAGGCCGCAGAGGACGGCCTGTGGTCGAGAGAGCTCGCTGACGCCGCAGAGTCGTGCGTCGAGTCCAGGAGTCCCGACCCCATGGAATCGGCCTGCCCCAGCCCGAAGGTCTTTCTAATCGAGTACAGAGACGGACTCCGGGCCGCGACGCTAATGCTGCCCGGACATCTCGGAGGGTTCGGCTACGCTGCGAGGGTGGACAGCGAGGTCGAGGCCACAGGCCTGAACCGGGTGGCAGACAGCCAGCAGCCATTCAGCTATCTCGGCCTGAACGTCCAGCAGATGTTCCTGACCGGACGACCCCAGTACCCGATCGAGCGCACCCTGCTCGTGACCGGTATGCTCGACGCGTTGAGCGAGTCGCGCCACCGGGGTCATGTCCGAGTGGAGACGCCACACCTCGAAGTGAAGTACGAACCGTCGCATCACCCACCCATCAGCCCGAACTCGTCCCCATGACGCCGCATCCGTGCTAACCTACGCTGTGTCCGAAGCACCAGTTGAAGCATGCCCCGTACTCTGATACGGGGTGGGAGTATTGCCGTGAACCTTACTGGCCGAAGAGAAGCGTACCGGGCCATCCTGGAGGGTGACCAGTGCGTCCATCCTGCGTCGGTTTACGATCCGATATCCGCCCGGATTGCCGAAGACCTCGGATTCGAGGTCATGATGTTCGCCGGATCGATCGCGTCGGCCACGGTGCTGGGCGCGCCGGACTACATCGTGCTAACCTTGACCGAGTTCGCCCAGCAGATTCACCGCATCTGCCGCGCTGGAACGCTGCCGCTCATGGTCGATGCCGACCACGGATACGGCAACGCCCTCAGCGTGCGACGCACCGTGGAGGAGCTGGAGACCGCCGGGGTCGCCGCGCTGACTATCGAAGATACGCTGCTGCCCAGGGCGTTCGGTCAATCGGGACAGAGCCTGATACCCATCGAAGAAGGCATAGGCAAGATGAAGGCCGCTCTGTCTGGCAGGCAGGACCCGTCGCTCGTGGTGGCCGGTAGGTCCAGCGCTATCGCCATCGATGGACTCGACGAAGGTATACGTCGAGCGAAGGCATACGAGGCCGTCGGCGTAGATGCCGTCTTCATGACCGGCATCAGCACGCCTGAAGATCTCGAAGCCCTGAACGCTGAGCTGAACATACCGATCCTGCTCGGCGGCGTTGCCGGCGATCTTACCGACAAGGCGTACCTCGGCTCGCAGGGAGTCCGCGTCGCGCTGCAGGGTCACTGGCCCTTCATGGCAACGATCAAAGCTGCCTACGACACGCTCAAGGCGCTGCGTGACGGCGTCGCGCCATCCGATTTGGAGGGGATAGCGTCTGCCGACCTTGTGGCGCAGGTCACCCGCCTCGAACAGTACGACGAGTCCATACAAGACTTCCTGGAGTAACCAGTCAACAGGAGAGGCCATACGATGCCCAAGCCAACGAAGATAGAGAAGGTCGAAACGTTCCTCTGGGACCGCTGGCTGCTCATCAAGATTCACTGCGAGGACGGTACTGTCGGCATCGGCGAGGGCGGCGTCCACGGATGGCAGCGCCCGACCAAGACAATGATCGAGACGATGGAGCCGTATCTGCTCGGCAAGGACCCGCATCAGATCGAGCACCACTACCAGTGGCTGTATCGCAGCTCCCACTTCATGGGGTCCGTCGTTCAGGGCGCGCTGTCCGCCATAGACATCGCTCTATGGGACATCAAGGGCAAGCGTCTCGACGTGCCGATCTACGACCTCATGGGTGGCAAGACCCGCGACCGGGTGCGCTGCTACATGCACGTCGGCGCTCCAGCGGACAACGACACCGCCGAGGGACTTGCCCAGGATGCTCTCAAGGCCGCCAACGGGGGGTTCACCGCCGTCCGGTTCTCGCCGTTCCCCAAGGACTACTACCTGCACAAGTCCTACAGCGGATGGGTTGATGAGGCGGTCAATCGCGTCGGAGCGGTACGTGAGACCGTCGGTCCGGACGTGGATATCTGTGTCGAGATCCACCGCCAGATGAGCCCCGCCGAGAGCATCGGGCTCGGACGACGTCTGGAACAGTTCAGCCCATTCTTCTATGAGGACCCGATGCTGCCGGACAGTCCGGCGATCATGGGCGACGTCGCCGAGCTGTGCAACATACCGATCGCAACCGGCGAGCGCTTCACCACGATCTTCGAGTACCAGCAGCTCCTGGAGGCGAAAGCCGCGGCGTACGTCCGCCCCGACCTGTGTCTCTGCGGCGGACTGTCGGGCTGCAAGAAGGTCGCCGCGATGGCCGAAGCGCACCACGTCAAGGTGATCCCGCACAACCCGCTGTCTCCGGTCAGCACAGCTGCCTGCGTACAACTCGACGCCTGCATACCGAACTTCGCTCTACAAGAGTACACCGGCGAGTCGGAGCCGCCAAAGAGCGACCTCCTCCTCAACCCGCTGGAGCTTGTCGAAGGCTACCTGACTGTGCCCGAAGGCCCAGGTCTCGGCATCGAGCTAAACGAGGCTGCCCTGTCCCAGCCCGAGAACCCCAAGGTGCTCAACACCCCCATCGGCTTCGACGGCTCCGTCCAGGATAGGTAGGACGGAGTGCTTATGAAGAAGGCACGTACCGCACTGACAGATGAACAGAAGGCCGAGCTAGACGCGCCTGCCAAGCTGCCCGACGATCAGATTCACACGTCTGACATTCCCGAAACTACCGACTGGTCCGGCGGGCGGCGGGGAGTGTTCTATCGCCAAGGCAAAAGTGTTGGCAAGTGTGACTAACTAACTCCCTGCATGACTTTCCGGGGTTCGAAGCTGGGAAAAGGTGACCCAAATGTTGTATCTAGCGATCCGGCTAGGCTGTCAGAAGTACCACCAGTACGAATACAGTTACGATGAAGCTTATCGACAGTATCTCGAAGATAGAGTCGAAGAGAAGTGGGCATATCCAGAAATGCTGGATTTTGACGAGGTCAACCGGCTAGTTACATTCGCCAATAAGTGGAAGTGCCGTATGCCCAGTGACGAAACGAATGTCCTCAGTATCCTAGAGGGGTTGAGACGCGCTGTACCTAATACCAATTCGCTTTGACTACGCCACAAACCTACCATGACACATTCTCATGCGTAGACCCTCGTCCGTCATTCCCGCGAAAGCGGGAATCCATCGACCCGGGTGAGGGAGAATACGGTGTAATCATC
>DAOUHG010000031.1:0-9327 GCA_034428835.1 Dehalococcoidia bacterium | reverse complement strand
CAGGGTTAACGAGCGTATCAAAGAGCTGCTCGAGGACAAGGACCGCCTGAAGATGGACGTCCGGGTGATCTACGGCAAGAATCAACTGCAGCCTGAAGAGAACAACTGGCTCGAATCGATGGCTTCCATTAGGACCAGCTACTGCAAGATTCTCCACGCAAAATGCTATCTGAACGAGAACGAGGCGTTGCTGACATCGATGAATCTGTATGAGTTCTCACAGGTCAACAACAACGAGATGGGTATTCTCGTATCTCGCGAAGAGGAGCCGAACCTCTACGGTGAAGTCTGGAAAGAGGCTCAGCGGATTGTACGGGTGAGTGACGAGATTCGCGTGACTGTGGCAACAATTGAATCAGAAGAGGTCGACAGCGAAAGCTCAGGACCGAAAGAGGGCAAAGAAGAGCGCCAACCTTGCGTGGAAACTCCCCAGAGCGGGTTCTGCATCAGATGCAAAGACTCGATAGCGGCCAATCCGACTCGGCCGTACTGCAGCTGTTGCTTCAGAAGCTGGAATCAATACAAGAACAAGGAATACAAGGAAAGTTACTGCCATCTATGCGGCGACGAACACAAGACAACCATGTCCAAGCCTGCGTGTCGGGCCTGCTACCACAAGTACAGTTCTGTCCTTGAGCTTCCGGCCAGCTAACAGACCATGATGCGTAGCAGTGTTCCATCAGATCGATAGGGTTCACACTCTGCCCTCTGGAATCGCCACCATCCCCAGCATCTGACAGCACTCTGTTGACCGCCGCGCCGCCCTTGCCCCGGCCATCTTGGAAACGGGTCGACAGATCAGAATCAGGGTATCTGGACCAGTCGCATGACGAGTCAGACCCGATCCCAGATGACCAACATAGATCATCGCAGTTGCGCCGACCTTCCAAACCTCTTCCGAAACTACTAGATTCTTTATCCCGCCGCCTAGCCGTTACACATTGTCGACGACTGCTGTCCGATTGCACCGGGTTGGCGTCGACTCCCCAGACGCATTGGACTACATTCCCTTCATGCCGACTCTTACCGGCAACCGGAGCCACAACGACGAGAACAATAGCTGCGGTCGAGTAAGCTGTGGCGGATATGCCACGGTTGTCGAGATCCACAAGACTGGCGCGCGCCAACCTACGACCAGGGGGCTGAGATACCGAATGTGACATGCTCGGGCTGCGGCAATCCTCTATTCAAAGGGGAAGATGGTGCCTATCTCTGCGAGAGAGGGGATTATCGGTACTTCTTGCAGACGCCGACAGGACATAATGGAAACAAAACCTGCCTGTTCCTCATGCTCAACCCCGGCACTGAGAAGGGGCAAGCGGAGAGAAACCATCGAACGAGGGAGAAGTGCCTCGAGCTCGCGGCAAGATGGAGATACAGCACGTTGTGGACGTGCAACCTGTTCGCAGTAGGTGGTACTGACCCAGAACAGGCCCTCAGCGCTGCCGACCCCATCGGATGTGAAAATGACCAGCACATCAGCCAGGGGGTTCGCCTCGCGGATAAGGTGGTCCTCGCTTGGGGAGGTATCAAGAGTCCAAGGGATGTCTGCCGAGCGCGAATACAGAATATGCTCCACATGCTGGACAGTGAAGTGGAAGGCGCTGGCGGGAAATTGTACGCTCTCGACCCTCCCGCACGTGACTTGCTGACAGCGGACTACCAGCCTCGACACCCGCTCCCTCATGATAATAGCCTACCGGCGGACGCCACAAAGTGCAGGCGCGTCATTCCCGAGCAGGTCGACGGGAGTTGGCGACTTCGAGTGGCTGACTAGCGACAGTTTGATCAGTCCAATTGAAAGCCCCGGCAGAACTAGCTGACGTCGCTCAATGCTCTTATGTGCGGCGTGCTAGGCTATCTCTCCCGTCTTGAGTAGTGTCGTAATAGGACAGGGCCGGAGAAAAGCAGGACACCGAGTCATCCTTAACCATCTGAAAGCGGGCTACGTTCGCGCTCCGATAGTTACGTAAACAACGTCCGTCCTGCAGTTTACATAACAGCGATAGCGCGAACCAGACCCAACTTGCCTCGATGAAACTGCTCTGTCATTGCCCGGCTTCAGCGAGGTCCTTCGCCTTTCCCATCCTCGGACTGCGGCCGTTGAATCGGCCCACCAGACCGGCCTGCCGTGCCGCCCTCTCTATCCGGGAGCTTATCTGGTGAGGGGACATGCCAAAGACAGACCCGGATTCACGGGTGTATCTGCGTATCTCTGACAGGTCCTCCATGATCTCCAGTGTCAGAGTGGCACGCTCATCATCCCGCCCTGAATGTGGTCGGCGGAATGTGATCACGCCCGAACCGTCCTGGCGGCGCTCTATGTCCTCCCACTTCAGGTCCGCGGCCTCGTCGACAAGCAGCATTGCATCGCGCATCACGCCAATGAGCGCTATATCGAATCGCCCACGCCTCAGCGCCGTACTCCCCTTCTCAAACTTGCCGCTGCGGCCTATCCGAGGCTCCGCGGCAGTTCTTCTGATCCTGTCGAAGGCAGGAGCATCAAGGGGGGTCGCGTGATCCTGCTGCCCCTGGTAATCGCGGACTATGCGGTCAACCGCCTGTGTCACCTTCCGGCTTTCGCAGGGATTGGGAAGATCCCGCCACTCATGCATGTATGCAATCGCGGCCACAACGACCCGCAGGGTACTGGGCTTCATCGGGGTTGTGGCGGGCCGATTCCACGCCGGGGGAAGATTGCCCCTATACCTGTCCCACAGGTAGCCGGACACTATCTCCGGCTTCACGGGCATCCGGACAGAAACGCGCCTGAACTCCGCCCACTCCGTGAAGCGCTTCCACTGCGCCTCATAGTTCCGGTGCGTGCTCTCTGAAGCCGGAAAAAGCCGGGCCTGCCCGTCCGGCTCATTCAGCACTGCCGGTCCTTTTGCGCGCTGTATCAGATCATCCACCTGGGCTAGTCCGTGTCTCTCAGTCCATCCATATCAGCCATTATAACCCATATTAGCTTGTAAGGGTGATCAACCATTCCCGGAACCGATCCTCGGCCACCGCGTTGACTACACATCCCGTTCCTGTTATAACTTGTATTCAATATTGCTCACCACAGTCGCCGCGCCATCCCCACGGCTCCGACAGGCTCGCGTCCCCTTCGGGACACAGCCGCCTTTGGCTACCTGTGTGGCTCGGCACTCCAGCCGTCCACCTGTAACTGGCGACTCGCCAGTTACAGGTGGACACGAGACGACGGTCACTTTATAGTCATTATCGACTCACCACAGTCGTATCCGCCCATCGGTGTCGCCCTGATGTGGTTGTGCACGAGGCTTGGCGCCCTCGTGCCCCCTTCCGGACCACATCTGGGCCGCGGCGACTGTGGTGAGTAGCCAAATCCCGTGCCGGTTGGGGGCTTCTCGCTTGTCTGCTCATCACCTTCTCACCTTCATCCTCATTCTGTCTCTTGTCGCGACGCTCACGACGTTGAGTTGCGGCGATTCACCCGTCACAACGGACCCGCCGACGGTGGAGTCGGTATCCACCCCGGTCCCGACCCAGGAGCCCGCCAGGGGCGTCGAACCGCAGGCTTCTCCAACCACGGCGCCCGCGACCCGGACGCCCGTCCCGGCACCTGCGGCTCCCTCAACACCCTCAGCAGCTGCCCAGCCGACCCCGAGGGCCGCCCAATCCCCTTCCGCGCCAACAGTGGGGCTGGCGGCCACGCCGCTGCCGCCCGCACCCACCCCGATTCCGAAACCGGCGGGATACCACCATGGCCTCGAGCATGGATTCGCCCTGGTGCAGAACGACAGGCGTCCAAGTCCAGACCGGCAGGGATGGGTCGACATCACCCTCGATCTCGCCGTTACGCGATTCGGCCCTGAAGAGGTGTCGGCGTCCCGAATCTCATACCTTGTAGACGGCGACTCCGTATGCTTCGAGAACAGCGGGCCTCCCAACGACTGCGTCCACGTGGTGTGGGGCAGCAATCAGCAGTTCAACGCCGAGTTCGACCAACCGACGCGACCGACCACGCTGGACGTTCCATCTGGGTCGGCGGTCCTGATATCCCTGACATTCGAGGTCGCCGAGAATGCAGCCTCCGCCAGCCTGGTGGCCGGTGAGACCACGGTCCCGATCGACCTGCAGGCCACTGCCGAGGCGGTGGGAGCCTTGGACGAGCCCTTGCCGGCGCCCACTCCCCCTCCGGGATCCAGCGATTCCGCGAACACCGCAGGCTACTTCATGGACGGGAGCTACGGTATCGCGGTTACCGGAGTCTCGCGTGAGCCGGACAAGACCGGTCCGACCCTATCAGTGGCCACCGTCGAGTTCTCACTGCTGTCGCTCCATGAGCCTGGCGGCCTGGCGCCGGGCATCCGGCGCACAGCCACACCGGGAACGGCCTGCTTCGTTTCCGACCCCCGGGACGAGTGCATCAGGGTCCGGTGGGGCGACGAGCTCCAGTACCAGGCCATGCTCTCGCTCTCTCCGGATGGAGTGGAGTCGTGGCCCCGCGGCATGGGATGGGAGGGCAACGTGTCGTTCCCTCTCCCGGGGGGAGTGACCGGCGCAACGCTATCGTTCGGGGAGCACCGGATTCCGATCGATCTCAGAGGTATGACCGGAGCTGCCCCCACATACGACTACACGGCGCACTACCCCGAGTTTGCCGTCACGCCCGGCTCGCAGCTCTACGACGCCGGCGGCATGACCATTGCGTTCGAAGGCCTGCGACACGACCCTGACAGTGGCGACCTGGCTCTCGTATTCAGCGCTGCCAACGACTCCGAGGCCGTCGACTTCAAGCCCCGGATCGAGCTGATGGGTACGAGAGTCTCGTCCGGGGGCGGTGTCTTTGACGGGAAGACGTCCCCGGGCAGGCCCCAGATGGCGCCGCTCCCCCGAAGGCGGTCTGGCCTGAACGATGGGCAGGTGGCACGTCCGCCTGTACCGATGCCGGTAACTTTCGGGTCCACCGACCCCTGGATACCGGTCCCGGTGATCGTGACGGACACCCTTGCACCCGGACAGACACGTCAGATGGAACTGGACATTCCCAGGTCCGGACTCGGTTCGGAGGACTGGGACCATGTCCCATACTCTCCCATACCTGAGGACCGACCGGACGGCGCGATCGTGCAACTGACCGTCTCGGACGGAACTGAGGCTGCAGAAGCCTTCGTCTCAGAGCCCGCGTACGTGCGATTCAGGCGATCTGACAGGGAGAACGATCACTGGGCAGGCGAACGGGCCTGGCTGTTCCGCACCGGCACCGATACCACCCTGCCGCCCGTGGCGGCGAACGGGCTTGTGTTCGCTGCGGCGAACAACTTCACGCCAAGTCAGGCCGCTGCCAGAACAGATTGGGGCCACCTGTACGCCCTGGACGCCATGACGGGGACGGTGGTCTGGAACTACACGACCGGACGCCGGACCTCGGTGCGACGAGGTCAGGGTCCCCCGGTTGGCTACGTGAGCGCGGGGCCGGTGGCCGACGGCAACACCGTGTACGTGGGCTCCAGAGACGGCCATGTCCACGCAGTGGATATCGACACCGGCGACCTGATCTGGAAAACACCCCTCGACGACGGGGTGGAATCACTGTCCGGTGTCGTCGACGGGGCTCTCTACGTGGGCTCCTACGGTAGCGTCCATGCCCTGGACACGGGTACCGGGGAACAGCTCTGGATGGCCACGATGCCTGAGACGGTCGCCTCTGTGTCTGCGGGCGAAGAGGGGGCCGTTTACGCCGCATCCCACGATGGCTACATATACGCACTCGACGCGGACAGCGGCGACCGGGTCTGGAAGTTCGATGCGTGGTTACCGCCGCACCGGTCGCCGGCGGTCGCGGACGGGCTCCTGTACGTGAGCTCAGACGACCACCTGTACGCACTGGATGCGCGCACCGGCGTGCCGGTCTGGGAGACCATGATCGAGGACCGTCCGGACCCGTCGCCGGCGGTAGCGGATGGAGTCGTGTACGTGGGCTCGTCCAACGCACTCCACGCCCTGGACGCCGCCACGGGCCAGCGGCTGTGGGAAACAGAGTTCGAGGAGGATACATGGGTCTCGTCACCGGTGGTCTCGGATGGAGTCGTGTACATGAGCTCGTCCGGCAGCCGCCTGTATGCCATGGATGCCGGCACGGGGGATCTGCTCTGGCACCATTCGGCTGAGCGTCACCTCACATGGCTGTCACCGGTGGTTGCGAACGGCCTCGTCTACGCGGGTTCGACCAATGCCTACCTGTACGCGGTGGTCGCCTCGGCCCCGAGGTAGGGGCAAACGCTTGACAGGGATACGGGCCGGGGACGGGAGGCCCCATGGTGGCGCAACTGAACATACTGGCCAATTTGAGGAGAACCGGCGATGCAATCGAGCAGTTGGAACGAGACGCCCCGGAAAGGGGGCGACTTGTCGATGACGGTGCGTCCGTATCCCCGGTCCCGAGGTAATCGGGCTCACATTCCCAGGAGGCAAATCCAATGGCGCTTTTCACCTACTACATCAGGGCATTCCAGAGCTACGCCGACTTCGGCGGCCGGGCCACCCGGACGGAGTACTGGCTCTTCCAGGTCCTCAACGCCGTGATCAACTACGGTCTGCTGTTCATCGCCTGGAGAAACGACTGGTCGATGGGGATCCTGATGGTCCTTATTCTCTACTCACTGGTGTCGGGAATCCCCCGCCTGGCGCTCGCCGTCAGGAGGCTCCACGACACCGGCCGGTCCGGATCGTGGCTCCTGCTATACCTGCTCTCGATCTTCGGCTGGATTGCCCTGATGTTCATGTATGCCGGCCGAAGCGACTACGACAACAGGTACGGCCCCGCGCCGGGGTTCGACATGTCGACGTGATCGAGTCCTGCCGATGCGTGGCCGATGTCCCACGTGGCAGCCCGTCCACTGCTGCCGAATTCGACCTGGCATACCAGCTTCGGTCCGTCGCGCACGCTCGGATACCAGACGGCGACGGTCCCTCTGAGGGGTGAGTAAATGTTTGTGCGCGGAATGATTCCACTCGAGCCGGACGAGCAGGTGCTCTACGCCGTGGAGCCCGACCTGCAGGGCAACACCCTGGCGATGGGATGTGCGGTTATCTTCGGCCTCCTGCTGTTCATCATCCCCGGCCTGATTCTACTGCTGATCTTCTATTTGCAGCGTGAGAAGTACAAGGGAGCCCAGTGCGTCCTCACAAACAGGCGGATAGTCGTCGTCGGCTGGGGAAGAGGCGGTCGCACGGAGTTCCCCCTGAGCGAGATCAGGGAGGTAACGCACTCGGGATCGTCGGTGAGGATCCGCCGGACCGACGGCCGCACCATGCGGCTCGACAAGGTGGCGTACGGATGGGAGTTCGCACGCGAGGCCCAGCGGGCGATCGGAGCCAGCAGACGGGGGCAGGCAGGGGCAGGATGACCGACACCCCGGCATTGAAAGTGAAGAGGTCATGCCCTGTCGAGCGCCGTGACATGCAGGGAGGAGTATCGGATGCCGATGAAGACCTGGGCAGCCGGAGCAATCCGGGAATCGGCTCACTGGGAGCATCCCACCCGAGCTGAACAGTCTCTCGGGCCTCAGGCGGCTGGCGATTTCAGGAAACGTGTTGACAGGGTGCATTCCCGCCGGGCTTCGAGCCGTGGAGATCAGTGACCTCCATGATGTTGTTCTGCCATTCTGCTGATCGCCAGACTCGGCGGTGGCGCGGACCGGTGTTATTCGCGACGGCGCCGGCGCCTCATACGCTCAGAAACTCGTGGCAGGTCGAATGAAGATCTCGGCCGCCGCGGCGCGTGCCGCCGGTGAAGTCCATCCGGCCCACTGGACATCTGACAACCACCAAGACCACCCACATATGGAATCAGACATCAACTTCAGCAGGTGAGGGGAGTTCGCCCCACCGTTCGACAGAGGAGGCAGATAGTTGAGACAACTGAACACAGGACTTGTACTGACATGCGTGGCCATGACGCTACCGCTCCTATTGGCAGCTGCTCCCATGGTCGGATGCAGCGGATCGATAGCCACGGTCGACACGCTCGACATGCTGCTCGATGACACGCTCGCGGTCGTCGTGTATGACATGGAGGCAATCAACGCCGGCCAGGCCGGCGATGTGGTCGAGGACAAGCTCGAGGAGTACTGGGACAATAGCGTCGGGGCCATGGGCATCCTCATGAACGAGACCGAATCCCTTACGGTCGGGGCGAGCAGTAACGACGGCTACAAGATCCTGAAGGGTGCGTTCGACTTCGAATACATCAGGGAGAACCTCAACGACTACGACTACGATGACGATGACTACAGGGGCTACGAGGTATGGAGCGGAGGAGGTCTCAGGGACGCCTCCTCCGTGGCGCTGATGGAAGAGGCCGGTCTTGTGCTGGTGGGAAGTGATGACACGGTCCAGGATATTCTCAGGAACCTGGCAAGAGATTCCAGCGCTCGTGATGACGACCTGGGGGATACTCTGCGGGCCATGGACAGGGCCGGACAGGGTTGGGTGGTGTTGGGGTTTAGCGGGTGTCCCGATGAACTGACCGGTTGTCAGGCCCTCGGCGCCTCGATTTCGGCACGGGACCAGTATGAGTTTCAAATGACCCAGGTTTTCCTGTTCCGCAGTGGGCGGACTGCCGAGTCCCAGTTGGATGACCTCGAGGAGCTGTACGAGGATAGGCAGGAGAATCTCATCACGAGGAGCTTCACGCTCGACGAGGAGTTCGTGATCTTCGAAGGTGGCATTGACGAGGACGACCTCGCTGATGAGGTGAGGATCGTACGAGGCATCCTGTCATGGTAGCGGCGCCGTCTCAGAAGAATGCGAACGGCCCCGGGGGGTCTGATATCCGGACCCAGCGGCACCCTGTCGTCCACGAACAGCAGCCCCGGGGCGAAGACACTCGCGATCAGGACCCACGCGATGGCCAGCGACACGAGGTCCGGGGCCCACGCACGCCCATTGAGATCGCAGCATGGCGTATACGCATCACGACACAGAATCTTCGACACAGCGCAGATGCCGGCGGGGAGGTCAGTCGGACAGGCCGATCAGAGCGTCGCCCAGCCCCTCGATGCGATCACGCTCGGGCACACACTCCATCCAGCGTTCCGGGATAGCAGCCGCGCTGTACCTGGCGCCCAGAACGGCTCCGGCCACGGCCGCGTTCGTGTCGGTGTCTCCTCCGGCCTCCACCACCCGCCTCAGCGCAGCCTCGAGGTCCAGCGGCGTGACCGCGGCCCACAGTCCGCACTGCAGGGCCAGAAGGGTGTGCCCGATCAGCATCTGCTGCCGGCGCAGCCAGGAGCAGTCGGGCACCACCTGTGCCCCATCCTCGATGGCGGACAGAACCCCCGCAGGGATGCCGTC
>DAOUHG010000030.1:0-3250 GCA_034428835.1 Dehalococcoidia bacterium | reverse complement strand
TGACAGGACTGGTGCTCCAGTCAACGGGTCTCGTTTACAGAGACAGAACGCTGGTCTTCTGGAGCAGTGGGATCATTCTGCCCGGCCTCCTGGCGATGATCGCGGCGACCGAACCGGTGGCAGCATTTTCGATCTTTGGGGCCACGTCTCTTCCTCATATCGGCTGGTGGTTGACGCTGATCCACACGCTTCTCACTCTCCACATAGTGTGGGGATGGACTCCTGAACAGCCTGCCGCTGCATGAAGGGGCAGGAGCACTAAAGTGTCCTGGGGATATCGCCTGACGCTGACCATGCCTCCATCAAGGCTGCGTACAGGGCCCAGATGAAACGGCATCACCCGGACCTCAATCCCGGCCGCGACGATGCCGACAGCAAGGCGGCATCGATCAACTTGGCGTACGAAGTGCTGGGCGACCCGGTCAGCCGCAGCAGGTACGACCGGGAGAGGCTTCACACAACTCGGAACTCTCGCGAATACGCCTCCCATTCGGGGTCCCAGGGGTCACGAAACCATGACAGTCGGCGTGCGCGGGCTTACGCATACGAAGGCTCGGCTCGGCAGTCAGAGGGTCACGAAACTCGGCAGAGAAGCAGCACCCAGGACACGTCGACTCCTGCAACGCTGTCTACCATCGGCAGGGTCCTGTGGACGCTAGCGATTGCGGTCATGCTGGTCATCGAGGTTCTCAGTGTGCCCGTAGTTTTGATGGGCATCGGAGCGGTGCTACTCATGGTCGGGATGCTCGCCATCGCCACGAACTACATCCTCATGGTCGTGCTGGGGGCACCTGCCGTGGCCTTTGGGCTGGCGATCATCAAAAGGAACGCCGATGAGATGCCCAGGCTGGTCGGCCTTCTCATCGCCTGTGCCGGCGTGTTCGCGTTCGTGGCTGGTGTCTACCTGACGGTCACGACCGCTCCTGTACCCGTGGCGCTGACTCTGCTTGGCGCAGCAGTCACCGGCTTCGCTGTCCGTACGGGCAGGGTTTGCGGCAGCTTCACATCGAGGAGGATTCACCTTGTTTCTTGATGGCTGGAAGCCGCGGCTGCAGGTGGGGATCCCAGAGGAGGAAGATTATGGATTGTCGTGATGGTACCTGGAGTTCGACTGTAAGAATTCCACATGGAGGGATCGGGAAGATCTACGCCAACAATCCCGCTGACGGCGCCAGAATGGAGGGCTACATTGCCGCTGAGGTTAATGCCATTCGGTCAGCCAACCGCAGCGACGTTACATATGACAGTTTCGGTTTTCTTGAGGTTCCGCAAGATATCCAGGGTCCCAACGCACTGGAATGGAGACAGGGGGTAAATGGCAATACAGATGCGGTACTGGGGGAGTACCGCTTCGTGCCTCAGCGGGCCACATGGCAGATTAGAATAGAGTGGTCTGGATGCCTGCTCGAGATTGAGTTTCCAAGAATAGGCCCGGCCCTTTGGGCATTAGACAAGTTCGGGAGGGCTCTGGAAGAACGTTGCTGAAACACGGGGTCTAATCAGGACTCCGTCAACTGAACGGTCGCCTGAACGACCCCCTGGAAGGCTCGTCAAAGTGCCTCTATCCAACTCAGTTGGAAAACCGGTGGCGCAGAACTGGATCGTAGGGCCATAAGCTCCGCATTCCCCATGCACGGAGAAGATCACGAATAGAGGCACCCAGAACGCCGGGAGTGCTTCTTTGGAACCCCCACACTGAAGTACGCTTCGATCCTACTACCGCTGCGGTTCAGTTCGAGACACATTCGAGGTCGCGATCAACAGCGAAAGTGTGTGCGCGGCTTTGGCTACTCATTCATTATGCACCAGTCGCCGGGACCATGTAGCCGGCACCGATGTCCTTGACAATCTAGTAGGCAACCGTGTTCACGCCACCGCTCTCCGAACTCAATCAGGCGGGCACACATCGCTTCATCAGGGTTGATCACGAAGAATGTTCTGGGGCTCCTACGCCTGAAGTAGAAAGCATGTGTGCAGCCCGGGAGCAAACCCATCCAATTCTGGATCTGAAGCAGATGTCCTCCTTTCTCAGGTGTGTTGTGATGGTAGACTACGCCGGCGCGGCCTGCGGCGGTCAGAGCTTTAGCCTCACACAGAGGGATCCCGTGCAATTGTTTAGTGTTCCCCGGACTGAACCTCTCATCACGAATGAGTCCATTATCCGGGTCGGCAAAGACGAGATCAGACTTGGCTAGCTCTGAGGTTACGGATGCGAACCAACATTTTCGCCATGCGGCACGCTCAATTGAAGATGTGTTTGCTTCGAACTCCAATAGTGAGGACGAGTAGTCAGTCTCGTCCAGGGGTCCAAGAATCTCTGTATCCATTACCGCTTGGACTGAGCGAGTGCAACTATCCACCAGCCCCTTTAGAGCATCGAACAAGCACGGATCAAGGTGGCGCCACTTCTCAGGATCATCCAGATACTCAGTATGTTTTCCCGCGTTGCCGAGAGTATCTAGATGTCGATACCAAGCCACCCCAAGTCGTCTTTCGCCCCTGATAGCCCTTAGCAGCGCGTATTTGACGTAATCACCTATGTCGCCAACAAACTTGTCTTGCATCAGATGCCCCTTCCGCTTATCTTCGATTCTGTTTCGGCTAGTCTGTAGGGTCCAGGTGCCAGGGCATCGGCATTACAAAAGTCTGACGCCACGTGACAAGTGTAAAACTCTCCGAGGGCAGTTTAAAGACCAGAACGAATATCCAACTGCAGGTATGTTCTGAGGGCAGCTAGGATAGTACGAAGTTCCTGTGCTTTACGGAACATACACCTCGCACGGTCAGCCGAGGTCTTACACCGCTCAGCTAAGGCCCTGAGTTATCGCCCCGCTGCAAAACACTGACGACGATACCTCTTAAATAAACCCTTTCATAAACGTAGTTATGATAGTCTTTCGGGAATCTTCCCAAAATCAGGACAATCCATGACCCAGCAGCTCGTCCAGACCACCCCGGCAGGCCCGCTCGCCGCATTCGCAGACCGGCTCCCGCCCATGATCGCCTCGGCCGACGACCGCACCGCCTGGCGCTTCGTCGACTTCTTCGCCGTCACCATCCGAAACCCCAACACCCGCGAGGCCTACTACCGCGCCGTCTCGCGGTTCATGGGTTGGTGCGAGCAGCGGGGGCTCCACCGGCTCGACGCCATCAGGCCCATCCACGTCGCGGCGTACGTCGAGCAGCTCCCCCTCTCACGCCCCTCCGTAAGACAGCACCTCTCGGCAATCAGCAGGTGCCTCGACTGGAT
>DAOUHG010000029.1:0-5376 GCA_034428835.1 Dehalococcoidia bacterium | reverse complement strand
CCTCATCACCGACGTATGCGTCAGGACATTCCCGCAGGAATTCGATGATCTTCGGCCATTGTTCTGGAGGTATGGTGACACTTGACATACAGCCATTGTAAAGTAGTCGAAATGTCAACACTACCTAGCAAGTACGCCGATAATGCGGTACTTCATGTGATTTCCTTTCCGGGACGCTGGCGAGGCCACAAGCTCGCGGCGTCCCATAAGACTAGGTGTCCGACTCAGTCAACTTTTGCCCTGTTCTGGGCGTCTTGTGTCCCCTGGTAAGGCACTCCGAACTGTCTGAAAATCCTTCAGATCATGTCACACCTCCATCGGTGACTAGGATGTTCATGGCACTGAACCGTTAGTGTTCAATGCCTATCCGATGGCTGAACCCTATCCTCTGTAAGGAAATCGGCATATCACCCGCAAGACCTATTTTCTGCCCCCGGATATAGGCCGGAAGACCTATGACAAATGTTCTGTGCAGCAACCGCACTCCCATGACCGATAAGCGCAGATACGGGCAATGATGTACCATCCGTCACGGTTCGTGAGGCGGACCCTCACTCAGAAGGGAGCACTAGATGGAGCGCATCAAACTGATGATCGTTGATGACTATGACCCGATTCGGATAGGTCTGAGATCGACGTTCGAGCTCGAAGAGGACATCGAGGTGGTCGGGGACTACGGCGATGGTGAGTCAGCCGTCAGGGATGCCGAAAGAACAATGCCGAATGTGGTCCTGATGGACGCACGTATGCCCGGCATGGACGGAGTGGAGGCGTGTCGTCTGATTCGGGATAGAGTGCCGGGTGTGGACGTAGTGATGCTGACATCGTTTGACGATGAGCAGGCTGCGACGGCTTCCATAATCGCAGGCGCTCGCGGCTTCCTACTCAAAAATGGTGGTCCCAGCGAGCTGCTCCATGCGGTGCGGGCTGCCGCTAACGGGGAGATGCTTCTTGACCCCGCGCTTGCGGGGCGCGTAGTGGACAGCTTGAAGGCGCTGGCCACCAGAGGGCAGTCTCGTCAGACGGCCGACCCACCTGGCAGCGGAGATTCCCAGCGGGAATCGTCACTGTCGAACAGGGAACGGGAAATATTGGCTTTGCTCGTCGAAATGCGAACCAATAGACAGATCGCGGAGAGTCTCTACATTAGTGAGAGTACCGTCAAGAACCACGTGAGCAGCATTTTGCGAAAGCTGGGACTCGACAATCGTCACCAGGCTGCGGCCTTCGCGGCTCGACATCGCAACGAGACCAGCTAGCTTAAAGAGCTGTTCATCGGTTTAGAGAATCTTCCTCAGCGTGACGGTCTGGCGTCCTCCGCCGACCGCCTTGACGTAGCGGCTCTTGGGCAAGGTTGAACGCACCTTTGCGTAAAGTGGACACCAGGCAGATGGGGCCATGTGCCCAAACCGTCCCGGAATGTCAGAACCTCTCAAGACCGGAGGACTTTAGAAAGTCTCTCGGTTGATGCACACGCCTGACATCCCCCCGCCGACAACGGTAAACTGAGACTGGGATGAAGTACCGTATCGGCATAGGCATCAGCATCGCCCTGCTGGCGCTGTTCGTATTCACTGTAGATGTCGGGCGCATGTTCGAGGCGTTGAGCGGAGCCAACTACTGGTTCACGGTCCCGGCGGTCGGCATGTACTTGGTGTCGGTATATTTCCGCTCGCTGCGCTGGACCGTCATGCTGAGGCATCTCAAGCCCGTAACGACAGCGAGGCTCTTCCCTGTGGTCACCATTGGGTACATGGCAAACAACCTGCTTCCGATGCGTCTCGGAGAGCTCGTCCGCAGCTACTACGTGGGAGAGCGCGAGGGCATCAACAAGGCTGCCGCGCTCGTAACGGTCCTTGTCGAGCGCGTGTTCGACGCCCTGACGCTACTGTTCTTCGTGGCGGTCGTCGCCCTGTTCGTACCTGTGACCGGACTCGTGGAGTCGTTCGGAGAGCGTGTTGGAGTCCCTGAATCGGTACTGGTACTGGGCTTCAGCCTCCCGTTCGTGACGGCCTTCGGCGCGCTGGTGCTGCTGGCGCTGTTTCCGGGACGGGCCCGATCGCTCGCTCTGTTTGCAGCGCGTCCTCTGCCTGAGCGGCTGAGGCTGATGGCAGACTCGCTCACAGGTATGTTGTTGCAGGGGTTGACGCCTCTACGTGATCCCCGCAAGCTGGCTGTGCTGTTCGTGCTGTCTATCCCAATCTGGCTGACCGAGGCCGCCGTATTCTGGATAATGGGCTTCCCGTTCGGCATCCACGACTCTCACACCGGCCCTGGCCCAATGGCAGCTACAATGATCTTGGTGACCTCGATCACGAACATCGGCAGCTCAGTGCCTGCCGCGCCGGGCGGACTCGGCCTGTTCGAGATCATTGCTCGCGAGACGCTGGTGCTCAGCCCGCTGTCGTCGGTGGATAGACCCACCGCGGCCGGATTCGCAGTGGTCGTCCATGCGGTGATACTGTTGCCGATGATAGTGCTCGGCCAGGTGTTCCTGTGGACGGCGCACGTGTCCCTACGACGACTCTCACGCGAGGGCCAGCGACAGGACGATCGCCCAACGAAACGGGCTGACAGGAGTAAGTGACTGTGCAGTCAGCTGTGGATGTTAAGCAACAGACCCCCTCTCCCTTGAGGGAGAGGGCTGGAGCCTGCCCCGTACTTGATACGGGGGTGAGGGTGAATGCCTACCCCTGTCAGGGTGGAGAGCGAGGGGCGATGATGGGACCAAGATGCGCGTAGCCGTAATCGGCGCCGGAGCCGCCGGGCTCCCGGCCGCCTACGACCTTCTGAAGGCCGGCCACCAGGCGGTGGTCTACGAGCGCGCTCCGTTCATCGGCGGTCACGCGTCCACGTTCGATGTCGGCGGCGAACGTCTGGAACGCGGCTACCATCACTGGTTCACGTCCGACACGGACATCACTGATCTGGTCGGCGAGATCGGACTCGGCCACACGATCCGCTGGATAGACTCCACCGTCGGCACCCTGCACGACGGCCGCATCTACGACTTCGTCACCCCCCTCGACCTGCTCAAATTCAAACCCCTGAGCCTGCCCGACCGCGTTCGCTTGGGCCTGACCACACTGTACCTCCAGCGACAGAAGGACTGGCGAAAGTATGAAAGGGTCACCGCCGACGAGTGGCTCCGCCGACACGGCGGTCAACGCGTCTATGACGCCTTCTGGGGACCCATGCTCAGGGGTAAGTTCGGCGACAACTACTACCGACAGGTAACGATGGCGTGGGTGTGGGGAAAGATCAACACGAGAGTCGCGTCCAGGGGCAAGAGCATGGTGCGCGAGAAGCTCGGATACCCCATGGGCAGCTTCGGGCTGGTTTTCGACACGCTTGCCGACAAAATCCGCGCCCTCGGCGGTGAGGTCCACGTCTCGACATCCGTTAACAGGATCCTGGTTGACGATGGCAAATTCAGTGGCCTTGAGGTGCAGATGGGTGACAATGCCTCAAGTAGGGGCGGGTTTGAAACCCGCCCTTACGACGCCGTCCTCGCGACCACCCCGTCCCCCATCTTCACCAGGCTGGTCCCTCCGATGCCGGACGAATACCAGGCGAGGCTCGACCGTGCCCGCTACATGTCCGCCGTCCTGATAGTCCTGGTGCTGGACAGGCCGCTGTCGCACGTCTATTGGCTGAACGTCGCGGACAGGTCCATCCCGTTCGTCGGCGTCATAGAGCACACCAACCTGATCGGCCCCGAGCATTACGGCGGAAAGCACATCGTCTATCTGTCCAACTACCTGACACCCGATCACCCGCTGTACCGAATGGAGCGCCAGGAGCTGCTCGACGAGTACCTGCCCCACCTGAAGAAGGTGAACCCCGAGTTCGAGCTGGACTGGATCGAGCGAAGCTACCATCACAGGGTAGATGGCGCCCAGCCCGTGATCGGAGTCGACTACTCCCAGCATATGCCGGGCCACCGGACGCCGTTCGAGGGCGTCTATCTGGCCAACACAACCCAGATCTACCCGGAAGACAGGGGCACCAACTACAGCGTGCGAATGGGCAGGCAGGTCGCCAGGATGATTATGGACGACTTGCAATGAAAACGGTTTGAATCAGCGCCGCCCAACCGTCATTCTCGCGCAAGGAGACCTTTGCATGACCCCCTCTCCCTGAGGGAGAGGGTTGGGGTGAGGGTGAAAATGGCTTGATTGCAAGCTACCGGCCCCCCTGGATTCCGGCATTCGCCGGAATGACGAAGTTATGCAAAGTTCTCCGAAAGCGGGAATCCAGGGGTGGGGCTGGCCCAAATATGGCAAAACCATCCTTAAACTGGTGCTGGTCACCGTGACAGGAACTCCAGCATCAGCCGGTTGAACTCCTCCGTTCGCTCCATCTGAGGCCAGTGACCGCAGTCCTCGAACACGTGCATCTCCGCGTTGGGAATCATCTGGGCGGCGCGATGCGCATGTTTGACCGGAATGATCTCGTCGTCCGTCCCCCAGAAGAGCATGGTGGGAGTACTGAGGCTACTCAGTCGTTCGGTAACCACGTATCGACGTCGCACACCCCATATGCTGATGTACTTGCGGATGATCGTCATGGTCGCCTCGTATGCTCCTGGCAGGCTGTTGGTGCGCCGGAGCTCTTTGACCAGTTCATCGCTCGCAAGGCGCTTGTCGAAGAAGCACTTGCGGGCCATGACGCGCGTGTTGTCGAACGGCCCGCCGATCAGGAACTCTCCAACCACGGGCAGAGCGGCAAGCCTTATGACCATCGCGATCTCGCGCCCGAGCGCGCCGCTTCCGCACAGCACCAGCTTCGAGACCATCTCCGGGTGTTCGAGCGCGGTGAGCAGGCTGACTCCTCCACCGAGAGAGATACCCGCCAGCGCCACCTGCTGGTGACCCAGGCCCAGTATGAACTCCCTCATCAGCTTCACTATGAACTTGGAGTCGTAGTTGACGCCGGACTTGTCTGAGTCCCCGTGCCCGGGCAGATCGACCGCGTACACGCGATGGTGCTCGGCAAGCGGCAAGATGTTCTCTCGCCACGCCACCTTGGACGAGGTCAGACCGTGGACCAAAACCAGGGGCGTGCCCTGTCCGGCCTCTATGTACCGGATGCGCACGCCCCCGACGACAGCGTCTTTTGATTCACCCGGGAGATTCAACACTCTTACCAACCCCTATCTTTTGAGGGAAAGTGTCGCGGCGCTCCCAAGGCCCCCACTCCCTCAGAGCCTGCCCCGTACCCCGATACGGGGGCTGATAAGGGTAAGTATCTCGCAAATCGTCATTCCCGCGAAAGCGGGAATCCAGGGGTGGGGAGGTGGCCGAAGGGTACACAGGCTCGATTTACCTACCCCTATCAGCTCCCTCAGAGCCTGCCCCGTACTCCGATACGGGG
>DAOUHG010000028.1:0-128163 GCA_034428835.1 Dehalococcoidia bacterium | reverse complement strand
CCTCATCACCGACGTATGCGTCAGGACATTCCCGCAGGAATTCGATGATCTTCGGCCATTGTTCTGGAGGTATGGTGACACTTGACATACAGCCATTGTAAAGTAGTCGAAATGTCAACACTACCTAGTACTCATTCGTACCATATCCAACTGACCTACTACTCTTACTGCGCGGCGCGCCCGGAAACCTTCAACCATCGACAGGGCCATTTGAGTGGACTCAACATCCAGTACCACCTGTGTACCTTCACGACGACTCGATGTAAAATTGGCAGTTGAGATCTCTCCATTTAGACATTGCCCGAACCGGCCAATGCTCCTCAACATCGGCTCATCCAACATTTCGCTGTCACGATCGACACTCTGGACGGCTGCAATCACATCTGCAATTAGGTCTAACGCTGTATCTTCTGGATTAGGATGATCAGACAAGAATCCAGCCTCCGTATAGACCTCTTTTAGAGACTCACCAAGAGTCGGGGATTCCAGAATCAGATGAGTTTCCCCCTTGACTGCCTCGTGGCCCACATATCGAACATCAGCGGCCGGTTGAAGCCACTTTGGCCTTGGCCCTAGGCTGAAGCTACGTCGCTGGAATGCCATACGCACAGAGCCCTGAGCCAATGTTGCTAAGTTGCCCATAAAGAATCCGAACTCAGACAGTGGAAGGCGATTGGCGTTAGGGGCCCTACCAGTCAGTGTAACCATTGACTTGTTGCTCAATTATGTTCACCTCCCTCCAGCATTAGTTGGTCGATATCATGTCAGAATGCTCAAGGATTGACAAACTTCTGCGGCACGGGCTGGACTATGACCCCATGCGCTCGTACAATCGCGGCGGCGTTTGAGCCGGGGGGAGTGTGAGTCTTGGATTCAGATAACATGCGGCCTGAGCAGGCGCAGAACAGGGCCACGATTCTTGGGGTCATGTCTGCGGGGCATGGGGTTGCGCACCTGTACGATCAGGGCGTGCCTGTGATGATGCCCTCGATCTCGTCGCACTTTGGGTTGAGCACGTTCCAGATCTCGGTGCTGCTGGCGCTGCGGTTCGTCGGGTTTGGGGTGGTGAACATCGGCGGCGGATTGGTCGTGGACATGCTCAAGCAGTACTGGGGCATCATGCTTACGGGCTGCATGGTGGCTGCAGCGATCTTCTTTGCTCTGCTCGGTGCGTCTCCTGGGTACATCGTGCTGATGCTCGTGGTGCCTCTGGTGTCGATTCCGGGTGCGCTGTGGCACCTGCCGTCGGCAGCGTCATTGTCGCAGATCTTCGCAGACCGGCGCGGATTTGCGATCTCGATACATGGACTCGGCTCCAACTTGGGCAACATGGTGGGGCCAATCCTCGCCACGGGACTGCTGTCAATGCTGACGAAGTGGCGAGGGGTCAGCTACGGAGGGGCGACCGTTATACCGACGTGGATCGTTCCAGTCGTGCTGAGGGGCTGGCGTGGGGTGATGTACATCTACGTCATTCCCGCACTTGTCATGGGAGTGCTGGTCTGGATCTTCCTACGGCACGTTGGCAGGATCGGCTCGGTCGAGACCCGTGACCTATCGACGCAGATCAGGGACTCGGTCAGTGTCATGCGGCACCCGGCGGTGGTACTGCTGGTAGCCGCAGCTATGCTACGCGGGGTCGGGCTCGACGCGGTGTTCGCGTGGTCGCCGTTCTACCTGACCGACACACTCGGAAAGGTGGACATGGACTACGGGTTCCACTTCGCGCTGATAACCGGGATGGGGGTCGTGTCGGCCCCGATACTGGGGTACCTGTCCGATCGATTCTCGCGGAAGGCGGTGATGGTGCCGGGCTTCATCCTCGCGGCGGCGATTTCGATGGTAACCGTGGCAGCGGGTGACGGGATATGGTTGATTCCGGTGCTGGCCGGTACGGGTCTGTTCAGCTTCGCGCTGCACCAGATAGTGCAGGCGGCGGTGCTGGACGTGGTCGGAAGGGGCACCGAGGCGACCGCTGTGGGCCTGATATTCGGGCTCAATGGGTTGCTGGGCGCGGTGTCGCCGTTCCTCGGCTACTTTGTGATCGAGAACTTCGGAGGGTACGGCTCTGTGTTCTACTACGCCGGTATCCTGACGGCGATTTCGGCGGTGCTGGTGATAGTCGCACCGATGAAGGACATGGGGCCGCGCTAGCGGGCGATTTCCGACAAAACTGTGGTCACGCTGCGATCAGCCAGGTAGCGCATCCACGATTGCGATCAGAGGGACGTCCGACTGTGTGCTCTGGGTGAGATCTCTGAGAGTGGCGACGCCATTGGCGAGCTCATCGTCTCCTATGATAATGGCGTGGGTCGCGCCCGTGTTCGATGCGTAGCGGAGTTGTGCGCGCAGACCGCGGGGTGGCGCGAGTGTGGCAGCGATTCCGGCCGATCGCAACTCGGATGCGATGCGTACGCCCGCGGACTTGGCCGTGTCGCCAATGTGGACGACCATAACCCGTGTGCGAATATCTGCGTCGAGTTGTACGTGCTGGTTCTTGACGTTCTGAATGACTCGTTCGAGTCCCATACCGTAGCCAATGCCGGGAGTGGGCCTGCCACCGAGCTGTTCAATCAGGCCGTCGTACCGACCGCCGCCCACTATGGTGACCATGCGGCCCTCCTCAGGTGGAGCGATCTCGAAAACCGTGCGGGTGTAGTAGTCGAGGCCGCGCACGAGCCGATGGTCGGTCTGGTAGTCTATTCCCGTCTCTCCGAGGTAGCGCCGGAGGTCGCCCCAGTGAACTTCGCAGTCGGCGCAGAGGTGGTCGGCGCTCGCCGGGGCCTCGCCGATGAGCGGTTGGCACTGGTCGTTCTTGCAGTCAAGGAGCCTGAGAGCGTTGCGGTCAATCCGGCGCGCGCAGTCCTCGCAGAGGGAGTCTCTGTGGCTGGAGTAGTATGCCCTGAGCCGGTCGATGTAGCCGGGCCTGCACGCCGGATCCCCAATGGAGTTGATGGTCAGCGTCAGGTCTGACAGGCCGATCTGCTCCAGGAAGCGCCATCCCACCTCGATGACCTCGGCATCGACACTAGCGTCGACTTCGCCGATTACCTCGATTCCGAACTGTGTGTGTTGACGGTAGCGGCCCGACTGCGGGCGCTCGTATCGAAACACGGGGCAGATGTAGAATAACCTGACGGGCTGGGTCATGTTTTGCATTCCGTGCTGGAGGTACGCGCGACAGACGGGGGCAGTACCCTCGGCTCGAAGTGTAAGCAGGTCGCCGCCACGGTCCTCGAAGGTGTAGGTCTCTTTCTCAACGATATCGGTGGTGGAGCCTACTCCCCGCTCGAACAGTCCGGCGTCCTCGAATACGGGGGTGTCTATGCGCCGGTACCCGAAACGGTTCGCGACATCCTCTGCCGTGGCTCGGACGAAGGACCAGTAGGCTTCGTTTTCGGGCAGCACATCGGTTGTGCCTCGTGGGGCCTGAAACTGCAACTCGAAACTCCCTGCTTTCAATTGTGAAACATTGTACTATAATCACTCAATCAGGCCGTTGCTGTGGACAGGGTCTAATCATCATTGGACATCGCATGTGCGCAGCCGCGTAGATCACCCTCACCCCCGTATCAAGTACGGGGCAGGCTCCAACCCTCTCCCTGAGGGAGAGGGAGCTGTTGCCTTGGAGGTCGGGGCATGCTCGAAACGCTGATAGTCAAAGCTAGGGAGTATCTCCCTGAAGAGCGGCTTGGAGTTGTGGAGGAGGCGTTTCACTACGCTGCCGAAGCCCACGACGGCCAGTTCCGCAAGTCAGGGGAGCCTTTCCTGGAGCACCCTTTCCAGACGGCAATGGTGCTAGCCGACCTCAAACTCGACCCTGACGCGCTTGCGGCGGGTTTGCTGCACGACGTGGTCGAGGACAGCCCCGATGTGCTGATAGAGGATATCCAGAACAAGTTCGGGAACGACGTGGCACGTCTCGTCGATGGCGTGACAAAGTTCACCGAGGCCGAACTTGTGGCTTCGGGCGCCGTCAATACGCTGGAGACGACACACGCGCAGGCCGAGACGATTCGCAAGATGCTGATGGCCATGGCGGAGGATATCAGGGTCGTGCTGATTAAGCTGGCCGACAGGCTCCATAACATGCGCACGATCCGGCACCTGCCCGAGGCCAAGAGGATAGAGAAGGCGCAGGAGACCCTGGACATTTATGCGCCACTCGCCCATCGTCTCGGGATCTGGGAGATCAAGTGGCAGCTCGAGGACATGGCGTTCCAGCAGCTGAATCCAACCGAGTACATGGATATCTCGCAGCGGCTCAACTCCAAGCGCGACGAGCGTGAGACCTACATCGAAGGCGCAAAGGATATTCTTCTGGCAGAGCTTAGCAGAGCATCGATCAGGGCAGACGTGTTCGGTAGACCGAAGAACCTGTATTCGATACACAACAAGGTCTCGAAGTACGCTCGGCAAAACAAGACAGTGGACGACATAAACGACCTGTTTGCCCTGCGAGTGCTGGTGGACACCGTGGCGGACTGTTACGCGGCGTTGGGAATCATCCATACGAGATGGCACCCGGTCCCAGGTGAATTCGACGACTACATTGCGAACCCGAAGGACAACCTATACCAGTCGATTCATACGACGGTCATCGCAGAGGACGGACATCCGGTCGAGATACAGGTGCGGACGCACGAGATGCACCAGCTGGCCGAGTACGGCGTAGCCGCACACTGGCTGTACAAGGAGGGAGTGGGCAACAACGATCCGTTCGAGCAGAAGATGGTGTGGCTGAGACAGATCATGGAGTGGCAGCGCGACGTCGCCGCGGCGGAGGACTTCGTAGAGTCGCTCAAGACCGACATATTCCAGAACCAGGTGTTTGTCTACACTCCCCTTGGCGAGCTCAAGGAGCTGCCGTCCGGGTCGACCCCGCTGGACTTTGCATTCAGAGTCCACTCAGACCTTATATTCAGGTGTATTGGCGCCAAGGTTAACCAGAAGCTGGTTCCTCTGACTTACCAGTTAAGGAATGGCGACACGTGCCAGATACTGACGTCCAAGACCGTGCGCGGTCCGAGCCTGGACTGGTTAAACGAGGACCTCGGGTATATCGGGACGACGTCCGCGCGGGCAAGGGTGCGTCAGTGGTTCAAGCGGCAGGAGCAGTCAGTCAACATCCAGCGGGGGCGAGACCTGTACAACCGTCACATCCGCAGGCTGACTACAGCGCCGGACGACCAGGTCGCATCGATGATGGGAATCGCCAGGGTTGACGACTTCCTGGCCGCTCTCGGCGACGGTTCGGTTTCCGTGGTCCAGGTAGTCAACAAGCTGAGCTCAAGAGAAAAAGGCGCCGCGGAAGAGGAAGTGCAACGCCAGCAGGAGCTAGGGCTTCCCATCAGCCCGAGTACGGGTATTGAGGTGCTGGGCGTGGGAGACCTGCTGACGTCCATGGCTCGCTGCTGCAACCCTATCAACGGTGACGAGATCATCGGTTACATCACGCGCTTCAGGGGCGTAACGGTCCACAGACGAAGTTGCCCCAACATCCTGCACGAGGACGAGCCGCAGCGGCTGGTGCCGGTCTCATGGGGGAAGACAGAGGTCAAGTACCCTGTGAGAATCCAGGTGAGATCGATGGACCGAGTCGGTCTGCTCCGCGACGTGACATTCGTAGTGTCGGGGGAAAATGTCAACATAGCTTCGTGCGTGTCCGAGGAGTACGACAGCGTGTCGATCATCACCCTGACATTGCACGTGAGCGGTATCGACCAGCTCAGCAGGCTGTTCTTTAAGCTGGAGGCAGTCAGAGGAGTGATGACTGTTGCTCGGAGCAATATGTGAGGGGGATTGTTCCGAACTGGCCAGAGCTTTGCACAACGCTGCATGAAGGGTGAATGGTCTATCCCCCTCCCCAATGGATACCGGCCTTCGCCGGTATGACCAAATAGTAGCGCCCACCAATCTGGGACAGTCTCTACATCGAACATCAGTTAGAATGGTGCATGTCAAACCTGATACAATACTTGAACACTTGTGAAGCGGAGTAGCGCAATTGCCTTCAGCCAAGTCAAATCGAGCATCTGTGCGCAAGCGGGAGCAAAACCAACCCCTACGCACGCGGGCCAGAACGTCCATTAGAAACGCGCGAAGACTCATCGATGAAGGTGACGTGGACAGCGCGGGCCAGGCCGTGCGATCAGCCGTGATGGCCCTGGACAAGGCAGCCGCAAAGGGCGCATTGCATCCCAACAACGCTTCCAGGCGAAAGTCACGGTTGATGAGTCAACTCAGCCAGGCTAAGAACAGGTAGTCGTACGTCGGGACAGGGGTTGACCACCCCGTCACTACCGAATGCAGCGGTGAGCCGATATGTGGGTTCTCGCCTTCGGGTGGATGACCAGAACGGCGTCCTCGTGACACTGACGGACGACTTTCCAAGGATACGCTCAAGTAAACCAAACAATCGTTGAGAGTGGACTAGATGCTCAAGATCAGACTCAGGAGAACGGGAGCCAGGCACCAGCCCAGCTACCGAGTGGTAGTGGCGGATTCGAGGGCTGCCAGGGACGGTGCGTTTGTGGACCACTTGGGCCACTACAATCCGCGGACGGATCCTCCGACGGTCGTCATCGATGAAGAAAAGGCTCTGAAGTGGCTCCGACAGGGCGCTCAACCGTCAGACGCCGTCAGGCAGCTGCTAAGAACTCTAGGTACGCTGGAAAGAGTCAAAGCTGAGCCTGAGGCTGAGGTTGAGGTTGAGGCTGAATGAAAGAGCTAGTCGAATTCATAGCGAAGTCGATAGCCTCTGAGCCGGACGAGGTCAGGGTTACTGAAGAAGAGGACGAGGACGGGCGAATAGTCGTCAGGCTTGAAGTTGCCCCAGACGACAAGGGCAAGGTCATCGGCCGCCAGGGGCGTGTCGCGCAGTCGATTAGGCACCTAATCAGGGTGGCGGCTGTCAAACAAGGCACACGAGCTACGCTCGAGATAATCTAAGAGTCACGTCCTTGCCTGCCGGATCCGGACCGAATAGACCGACAGGCACCCACTCCCGTCGCGGAGCGTCAAGTTCGCAGCGCAGCGTTAAGTCCGCGCCCCGGAGCCGCCCAGAGCCGCCAGACGGGCATGTGATTGTCGGACACGTCACGGGAGGCTGGGGACTCAATGGAGACCTCAAGGTCCAACCCCAGACCGACTTCCCGGAACGATTCTCTCCCGGGTCCGAGCTTCACATCAAGGGCAGGCGTGAGACTGTTGTGTCCGCGCGACCAAATCGCGGCGGGTTTGTAATCCGCCTGACGAATGTGACCCACAGGACAGCGGCAGACTCCATGCGGGGAGCGTTGCTCACCGTTCCTGAGGACAATCTAGCTTCGCTGCCTGAAGACACGTACTACCACTTCCAATTGATCGACATGCATGTATTCAGCGACGAAGGCGAGGAGCTTGGCGTTATTGCGGAGATACTCGATACTTCTGCGAATGACGTGTACGTCATCAGGAACGACGCTGGTCCCGATCTGCTGATTCCTGCCATTCGCGAGGTCGTGCTGGACGTAGATGTGGATGGCGGTCGGATGATGGTGCATCTGACGCCCGGTCTTAGGTGAGAGTCTGCTGCGCATGGCGTCACCTAGATCGACCCGACGTAAGCAGCGCCGGAAAACTGCTAGATTCTCGCCAAAACAGAAGGCCCCGGTACAAGACCGGGGCCTCTGTTTCATGATTGATGGGCTGTTCTAGTTGTCGTCAGCTGGAACCAATGAGTCCAGCCTGCTCCTGACAACTGCCCGCAGCTCCTTGACGCGGTTGAGGTGAGGCGTCTGCCCTCCCTCTTCTGCCTTGTCGTAGATCTTGTCGCCGTCGACGAACACCTGAAGCACTCCGCCTACGCCAGTCTTGACCTCGATTGCTACGTCCTTACCACCTTCTGCCACGAACTCGTTGACCATCCAGGCCGCAACTCCGTGATACTGTCAAGGAACGCAGTAGATGATCTCGATGTCCATTCTGCCTTCGCCAGCCATCCGACACCTCCTGTAGTTTTCTTTGGCTCAAGCAACAGTTTATGGATCCATAAAAGACCCTTATGTCACGAGCCAATAATTACAGTGCCACGTTATCATAGTGATATGGACGTGTCAACCGGGTAGTCATCGTCAACAGCCGTTTAGGTCGGGAGTCATGTGGTCCACTCGGGTCGCCTCTTTTCGAGGAAGGCGTTGATGCCCTCGGTGGCGTCGGGATGTTGGAGGTTGTCGACCATGACTTTCTGGGCGACCTGGTATGCGTGCGGCCTGTCGAGGGCCATCTGGCGGTAGAAGGCGGACTTACCTATCGAGATTGTACTGGTAGGAGCGGACGCGACCTTGAGGGCGAGGGACTGCGTAGCTTCCTTGAGTTTGTCGCCAGGCACCACTCGGTTTACGAGCCCGTATTTAAGCGCGTCCTGAGCAGATACCAGATATCCGGTCAGCAGCATCTCCATCGCGACCTTTGGGTGGACTGCCCTTCCGAGGGCGACTGCCGGGGTCGTGCAGAATAGTCCAATGTCTACACCGGGAGTGGCAAACGCCGCTTCCTCGGAGGCTACCGCAAGATCGCACGTCGCAACGAGCTGGCACCCGGCGGCGGTTGCGAGGCCCTGCACGCTGGCGATCACCGGCTTGGGGAGCAGTCGGATGGACTCCATGAGGTCGGTGCAGAGGGCAAAAACAAGTGTCTGATTCTCGCGGTCTCGTTCCGCCAACTCCCTGAGGTCGTGTCCCGAACTGAACACCGGACCTCGCGCGGCGATCACCACGACCCTAACGTCGGCGGCTTTGTCAGCGTCGGCCAGGCATTGGCGAAGCTCTTCCATCATCACTGACGACAAGACGTTGCGACGTGCGGGATCGCTGAGGGTCAAAAGGGCGATACTGTCGGTGATGTTGCAGGTTACAAGCGAGTCGGACATTGCTGCGTCCTTGCGTTGGTATATCAGGTACGATTATACAGTGCGGACGTTGGTAGAATGGACATCAACACACCGCGCAAGCGAGGATTCTTCGACTTTCAAAAAAGGTAACTGGAGCTTGCATATGCCTATAACTGCACCTTATGGATCCTGGGAGTCTCCGATAACCACGGACTTGATAGTCCAGGACTCGGTGTCGCTAGGGTCCATTCAGATAGACGGCGACGACGTTTACTGGGTGGAGATGCGCCCGCAGGAGGGTGCGCGAAACGTGATCGTGCGACGCACTCAGGGCGGAGAAATCCAAGACGTGACGCCGGAACCCTACAACGTTCGCACGCGAGTGCACGAGTACGGGGGACTTTGCTTCTGGGTGCTGGACGGTGTGGCTTTTTTCTCCAACTTTGCAGACCAGCGTGTCTATCGGCAGAACCCAGGCGGTCAGCCCGAGCCGATCACGCCTGAGGACGTGGACCTGCGGTTCGGTGACGGGAAGATCGACGGTAGCCGGAATCGGCTGATCTGCGTGAGAGAAAATCATCGTGACTCCGAGAGAGAGGCGGTTAATACTGTCGTCGCCCTAGACATAGACGGAGGAGGCGAGGGCGAGGTCCTCGTTGGCGGCAGCGACTTCTACGGGTATCCGTCAGTCAGTCCAGACGGTTCGTGGATTGCATGGCTGTCCTGGGACCACCCGAACATGCCCTGGGACACCTCGGAACTCTGGGTTGCTGAAATTCAGGACGACGGAACTCTGGCGGAGGCCACAAAGGTTGCCGGAGAGGAGGGCGAGTCGGTGTTCCAGCCGGAGTGGTCGCCAGACGGGACTCTCTACTTCGTCTCGGACAGGACCGGATGGTGGAACCTGTACCGCTGGGGTGGTGGGCACATCGAGGCCCTGGCACCAATGCAAGCTGAGTTCGGGGCTCCCGCCTGGGCACTTGGAACACGCACATATGCGTTCGAGTCGGCCGACCGCATCGTGTGCAAATACGTTGAGAACGGGTTCTGGAAGCTGGCGACGATCGATACTCAGACGACGCAGTTTACACCAATCGAGACACCGTACACAGAGATGTCGCGGGGAGACATCAAGGCGGCGCCCGGCCAAGCCGTACTAGAGGCAGGATCAACCGCCCTCCCCGACTCGCTAGTCGCGCTGAACCCTGATACCGGCGAGTTGAAGCCGTTGAGAGAATCTCGGCCCATTCCGGTAGCAAGTGGCTATATCTCGGAGCCGCGAGCTATCGAATTCGAGACTACCGGTGGGAAGACCGCTCACGCTTACTATTACGCCGCGAAGAATGTCGACTTCGTGGGTCCAGCGAGTGAGAGACCTCCCCTGCTGGTGATCAGCCACGGTGGGCCGACGGGGTCGGCTGCGACGTCTTTCAACCTCTCGTACCAGTTCTGGACGAGTCGGGGCATCGCAGTCGTGGACGTTAACTACGGTGGTAGCACGGGCTATGGCACCGAGTACCGGCGCAGGTTGAACGGACAGTGGGGAATCGTAGATATAGACGACTGCATTAATGCGGCACTACACCTCGTCAGAGAGGACGAGGTAGACGTCGACAGGCTGATGGTGCGGGGCGGCAGCGCAGGCGGCTATACAACCCTGGCGTCGCTGACGTTCAGGGACGTGTTCCAGGTCGGAGCGAGCTACTATGGTGTGAGCGACCTCGAAGCGTTGGCCACGGAGACCCACAAGTTCGAGTCGCGCTATCTCGACTCGATGATTGGCCCATACCCGGAGCGGCGCGATCTGTACCTGGAACGGTCTCCGATACATCACACGGACCAACTTTCGTGTCCGATCATACTGCTGCAAGGGCTGGAAGACCGCGTGGTGCTGCCAAATCAGGCCGAGATGATGGTGGACGCTCTGCGGAAGAAGGGACTGCCGGTCGCCTATATTCCATTCGAGGGCGAGCAGCACGGGTTCCGAAAGTCTGAGAACATCAAGCGGGCGCTCGAAGCAGAGCTGTACTTCTACTCAAGAATTCTGGGGTTCGGCATCGCGGACGATTTCGAGCCTGTGGAGATCGAAGGTTTGTAGGAGGGGATGCTTCTAAACCGAGGTTCGCACGTCGTCCTAGAGGCCGTCAGGCGACCCGACGTATTTGACTCCGTCGGCGATGGAGGGGCTGTATGAGACCACGTTGGCTGTGGGGTGTTTCCAGCGGAGGTGAAGGTGGTCGGGCATCTCGAATATTGACTTCAAGCCGCTGGCGATTCTCACCGAACTTTTCCGAACTAGAGGGTCACCTACACTGTTCCGGCTGATGTCTTCTCTTTGTTGTCCAGACGTACTTTTGAGAGACTGACGATGTCCTCGGCGATGAACTCTGCGCACCAGAGATCTGTGTCCTTAAAGCAGGCCTCGACCGTCTGGGAAGGAATCGCGGAGCCGTCCAGTTCGCCTCTTTCGACTTTGCGGAGTAATTCTCTAAGATTCGCATCATGGCCGCGTTGGAACATATACCTCGGCTTGTTCTCGGTACCGCATCCACACATGCAGAACCGTGTGCCTAGCTTATCGTCGCGCCTAGCTTTCGGGTTGATCTTTACTTCGGCATCGGCGGCTCGGACGTCCTGCAACAGGATGTCGGGGACTTCGGCTTCTATAGCCCCTACTACTACGTGAGAAGCGTGCTCTCCCGGCAGAATCTGTTCCTGGTGCGTTTCCGCATAGTCCTCCAAGATCAATTCAAGGCACTCTTTGGCCATCTCAAAGGCATGCTCGGGAGTCTTCCCCCAAGTGGTAGCTTCTGGGTAGTGCGGGATGATGACCTGGTACCCATCTCCATCGGGGAACAGAAAAATCGTAAACTTGCGCTTGGTCACTACAGTACCTCGTCTGCAATGCGGTCGAACTCCGCGTTAGAGATTCCTGCTCGTCGCTTGATGTTTCTGAATGTTCCTATATTTACTTCCCTATCCGATGTTGGGACGGTTACAACGTTCGGATTTCCCGACATTTTAAGGTTAACATGAGAGCCGCGCTGACGTCTGACCTGCTGCCAGCCGAGGCTCTCCAAGACTCTGATGACTTCGCGTGGTCTGTATCTTTTCGGCATGTGGGCTAGCCCTCGGACAGGCGGCGCACCATGTCTTCGTCAAGTTCCACACCCAGGCCGGGGCCGGTAGGGACGGCTATGTGGCCGTCGACGACTTCAAGGGGTTCTTTCAAGATGGGCCACTCGTCTCGTATTGAGATCGGCTCGATGTTGTACTCCTGTGAGTACGGGACCATCGCGCTTACCGCGCAGAAGTGCAGGTGCGCGACGGTACTCAGGATGGGCTGGGTATTATGGACGGTGATGGGAACGTTGAACGCCGATGCCAGCGCATCGATGCGAATGAACTCGGTGAAGCCGGGAACCTTGACTATGGCAGGCGCCAGGAGATCGTCAATGAGGGTCCTGGTTACGTAGGGCTGACGGCGGAAGCACTCGCCGATTCCTGTGAGTCCCTCGTCAGTGTGCACCCATACGAAGGGAAAGTCTCCGTCGAGTATCCGGCACTCAACAGGCGTTATTTTCATTAGTGTCCTCCTCAGTTCTAACAAGTGTTTACATGCTGTAGAGTCGTTCGTTCAGGAATCAAGTTGGTGGAGAAGTCACTTTCACCCTCACTCCAGCCCTCTCCCTGAGGGAGAGGGGGTCTGTTGGGTGGCACATGTCTATCTGGCACAGCTACCTCAAGATAGCAGGGGCGCTGGAGCGGCGCTGCGCTGATGCTCTGCTACAATTGGGGCGCTCATTTTCGCTCTACGCATCACTACCGAGGAGAGTATCAGCATGGCAATGGAGAACATCTCACCTGGGCAGGAGGCAATCCTAGAGGTAGAAGTCACCAAGGAGCTGACGACCAACCGGATGGGGAGAGAGGGAGCCGACGTGCTCTCAACCCCGCATCTGCTCGGACTGATGGAGAATGCCAGCATCAAGGCAACCGATCAGCATCTTCCCGACGGCTATACGACAGTCGGATACGCAGTCGATGGACTCAGGCACGTTGCCCCCACCAGTGTCGGAGGGATAGTCACGGTCCGGTCGGTGCTCACAGAGGTTGACCGCAACAGACTTACGTACGAGATCGAGGCTCACGAGGGCGACAAGCCGATCGGGAAAGCGATCCACAAGAGGGCAGTTATTTCGTCTACAGGCTAGTCAAGGATGTCCGCAGAAATGTCCGGATTCTTAGAAGGGCTCAGAGTGTTAGACCTGAGCCACTGGGTTGCGGGTCCGTACGCAACCCGGCTGATGGCCACACAGGGGGCCGAGGTCATCAAAATAGAGAGGCCGGACGGGGGCGATCCGGCAAGGCGTGTCGGACCGTTCCCTGGTGGGGTCCCGAACCAGAACGGCGGGGCGCTGCACCTGTATCTCAATTCGTCCAAGAAAAGTGTTACGCTCGACATCAGGGCGGAGACAGGAAAAAGGATCCTTCGAGAGCTCGTGGAGTGGGCAGAGGTTGTTGTGGAGAACTTCCACCCTCGGGTCATGCCCTCGCTCGGACTAGATTACGTCAGTCTCAGCGCAAACAGGCCTTCGCTGGTGATGGCGTCGATTTCCAACTTCGGGCAGACCGGGCCGTACAGGGACCGCCTGGCTAAGGAGATCAACCTGTATGCCGCGGGCGGGCTGATGTACATTACCGGCGACCCTGAGCGCGAGCCGCTGCAAATGGCGGCTCGTCTGGCGCAATACGGCGCTGGGCAGAACGCCTTTGCGGGGACGCTGTCGGCTCTTTGGCACCGAGATTCGACGGGCGCAGGTCAGCACGTAGACGTCGCCATTTCTGAGTACCTGGCGACAATCCTAGAGAATGCGCTGAGTATGTATTCGTACGCGGGGGCTAACTTCCAGCGCACGGGAAACCGGGGCTACGGACGCGCAGCCTGGGGGCCTTATCCGTGCCGAAACGGGTACGTCGGCGTGATCGCGGGACCCGATCACAAGTGGCCGGAAATGTCTGAACTCATGGGTGTGCGGGAACTCAGCGACCCTAGGTTCGACGATCGAGCAGGACGCGGAGCAAACGCAGACGAACTGGACTCGCTGATGTTGCCGTGGCTCATGGAGCACGACAAACACGAGATCTTCGAACGCGCCCAGAAGCGCGGGTTGGCGTTTTCGTACGTTGCCACTCCTGAAGACATCCTCGGGTGGGAGCACCTGGACACCAGGGGTTTCTTTGAGGAAATCGAGCACCTGGACGGGAGTTCGTACCGTCATCCTACGGGGCCTTTCAGAACAGACGAGATGAGTTGGCGATTGGAGCCGGCTCCCACTTTGGGAGCACACAACCGTGAGGTCATCTGTGGTCTGCTGGGATATTCCAAGGGCGACCTGGTCCGGCTACGGGGGATGAGGGTGATATAGCTTTCGCCGGCTGGGCTTTTGCCAGTTTAGTGGCACCTCATGCTACTCGACTTCCAATGTGTGGATTCCCACTTTCGCGGGAATGACGGAGTTGCCAGCCTATGAAGGTCGTAGTTGAATTGTGGTAGTCTCGAAATGGAGTCGACCGTGTCCGACTGAGATGTGAGGTCCAGTTTGAATGTCCAACACAGTCCTCGTAGTCGAAGATGAACCGAACCTCCTGACGGCGTTGAAGTACACCCTGGAGCAGGAAGGGTACGACACCCTGACCGCTGTCGACGGTGAGTCCGGGCTGAGAATCGCGCAGTCGAAGAGCCCGGATCTGGTGATACTCGACGTTATGCTACCCAGCCTGGACGGGTTCGAGGTGTGCCGCATCCTACGCCGACAGTCGAACATCCCGATACTTATGCTGACCGCACGCGGGGAGGAAGTGGACCGCGTCGTCGGCCTCGAGTTGGGCGCGGACGACTACGTGACCAAGCCGTTCAGTATGAGGGAGCTACTTGCGAGAGTCCGCAACATGCTGCGGAGGTCTTTTGCTCCAGTACTGGAGAGTTCGCCAGGGGACGATGAGATCATCAGGTCAGGCAACCTCATGATCGATCTGGCCAGCCACTCAATCACCCTCGATGACGAGGATCTCGCGATGAAGCCGCGAGAGTTTTCGCTAATATCGCTGCTCGCCGCAAACAGAGGGCGTGCCTTTACAAGGGACCAGATCCTGGAACGGCTGTGGGGGCACGATTACATCGGAGACTCCCGCACGGTCGATGTTCACATACGCTGGCTCCGAGAGAAGATCGAACCAGAGCCTTCGCAGCCCCGACGAATAGTGACGATTCGTGGCGTTGGCTACCGATTCGACGGATGACCGATGAAGTGGCGAGGTCAACTCAAGCGATCGGTCCTTGCCTACATTGCTGTACCGCTTCTGGCGTTGAGCGTGACAGTGATGTTGATCGCGTCTCTTGGTCTGGGCTGGCAGGTCGCTGTCGATAGGACGGTAGCCGCTCTAGGGATTCTGTGCAGCGGCGCCGGACTCGCCACGGTCATGTACATTCTCGTGAGCGCGCGCAGCGATGCCGGCATCATGAGACACGTAGCCGAGGGCGCCAGGCGGATGGCGGATGGCGTGCTCGACCAGAGGGTCACGTCAATTGCTCCGCAAAGAAGTAACCAACTGGTCGAAGAGTTCAACCGGATGTCGGACGTGGTCGACTCGAGGGTGAGCAGCCTAGAGGCAGAACGACATCAAATGACGATCGCCATAGACACCATGGCGGACGGCATGATTATCATCGATTCAGAGACACGGATCACGCTAATCAGCAGGTCCGCTGAGTGGCTACTGAGTGTCAACGCGCAGAACGCCAAGGGGCGTCCCCTTGCGCAGGTCGTGAGAGACCCACAGATACTGCGCGTGGCATCCACTGCTGCCAGCACGCGGCAAATTCAGCGGGCCGACATAGACCTTCTGCACCAGCGGCGGTTCCTTGACGTAATAGCAACACCCGTTTCCGGCCGCGACAGGGAGGACATTGTACTCACGCTCCAAGACGTCACGCTGCAGATGCAGATCGAAACCACCCGACGAGAGTTCGTGAGCAACGTGTCACACGAGTTGCGCAGCCCACTAGCATCGGCCAGCGCGATGGTTGAGATCCTAGAGTCAGGCGCAATAGACGACAGGAAAACAGCTATTGATTTCCTCCATCGGATTCGCGGCGACGTGGCGAGAATGACCGCGCTTGTCGAAGAGCTACTAGAGCTTTCCAGCCTGGAGAGCGGGCACATGCCGGTGCATCTGGCACCGATCAATTTGGAGGAGGTCATCGAGGAGATAACCGAGCGGTTCCACTTTGCGGCGACATCCAACGACATTGAACTGGTCAGCTGCCAACTGCCGGGTCTGCCTTACGTCATGGGCGAGCGGCGCAGACTGGAACAAGTGCTGACGAACCTTGTCGAAAACGCACTCAGATTCACGGCTTCCGGGGGCAGGATCACCCTCTCTACGAAGACTGAACCCGACTGGGTTGTCGTGATGGTCACAGACACCGGAGTGGGAATCCCACGTGAGCACCTTCCGCATGTGTTCGAGCGCTTTTACAAGGTCGAGAGGTCCCGCAGAGACCATGGGACGGGGCTCGGCCTCGCAATTTCGAAGCACCTCATCCAGGCGCATGGCGGCGACATCAGCGCCACGAGCGTCGAGGGCGAGGGCAGCGAGTTCACGTTCAAGCTCAGAAGGGCAATTTGAACTTCGCGGAAGCACTCCTGCTGGGATCTCTCCAGGGAGTAGCCGAGTGGCTCCCGGTCAGCTCCGAGGGCCTGGTAACGGCGGTCTACTCGCTGGTATGGGGCGGAGACTTGTCGGAAGCGGTCGGATTTTCGCTGTGGTTGCACCTTGGCACGGCCATATCTGCGCTCGCAGCGTTCAGGTCAGAAGTCGCGCTCTTAACCATGGACATCGTGAGGTCTCCTCGATCGCCGGGGCCGCTCACAAAATTCTTTGTCGCTGCAACTATCGTGAGCGCTCCGATTGGATTTCTGCTGCTGGTGGGCCTGGAGGGATTCTCGGAACGAGCCGGGGGGCTGGCCATGTCAGTCGTCGGGGTTTTCATGCTGGTAACGGCGGCAATTCTGTACATCGGTCGCTCAACAGAAAGACGCGGACGACTTGGCGTTACATGGTTGGACGCCGGGTTGACAGGCGTTGCGCAAGGGTTCGCCGCACTTCCAGGATTGAGCAGGTCCGGCCTCACCCTCTCCGTGTTGCTCGGACGCGGAATCGACAGGGGCGACGCACTGACGCTAAGTTTCCTGCTCAGCATTCCGGTCAGCATTGGCGCCGGCGTCTACGCAGGCGTGCGTACCGGTGCGCACGCCTCTCCTGAAGCTGGAGTTGCGCTGGTCGCGGCGTCAGCGGTCGGATATGTCTCGATCAGGGCGTTGCTCAAGCTGGCGAAGCGATTCAATTTCGGGTGGTTTGTAGCTCTCGCAGGCATCGTCATCATAGTGGGGGGTCTGTGGCAAGCGTTTGCGTGAAATTGGAGATGCTAGTCATGCATTATCAGGCTCCTAACCTCCCCTTAATCTCTCCTTAACTGTCCGTTCATACGCTCGCGTTAGAGTCATACATCGAGTGTCGGAGCCGAGAGGCGATTCTGCCATTGGCCGACCGAACACAGAAGTAAATTGAACTCAAGATCGCGGAGGTATGAGCAACCATCATGTCAAGCGAGATGCGAGCCAAGATGTTCGGACTGCCAGGGCTGCTCGTCCTGGCATTTGTAATTGCAGCCTTGGTAGTGGCCGCATGCGGCTCGGAGAGTACCCCCGAGGCGCCGTCGGCCCCAACCCAGCGTGCTCGGTTGACCGGTACGATTGAGATCGACGGCTCCAGTACTGTGGCTCCGATCACCGAGGCTGTCGCTGAGGAGTTCAGGAGCGTCGCGCCGGATGTGCTGGTCAACGTTGGAATCTCCGGCAGCGGCGGGGGATTCAAGCGGTTCACGGTCGGCGAGACCGACATCTCCGACGCCTCCAGGCCAATCAAGGAGAAGGAAGCCGCGACAGCGGCCGAGAACGGCATCGAGTACTACAAGTTCCTCGTCGGACTTGACGGTCTTTCGGTCATGGTCAACCCACAGAACGACTTCGTGGACTGCATGACGGTCGAACAGTTGAACATGATCTGGAAGCCTGAGAGTACGGTCAGCAAGTGGAGTGACCTGGATTCATCGTGGCCTGACAGGAAGATCAACCTGTACGGTCCGGGCACTGATTCCGGCACCTTCGACTACTTCACCGAAGAGGTGAACGGAGAGTCCAAGCTGTCCCGCGCCGACTACATGGCGTCCGAGGACGACAACGTGCTCGTCCAGGGCATCAGCGGAGACAGGAACTCGCTCGGCTACTTCGGATTCGCCTACTACGCTGTCAACGCCGACAAGTTGAAGCTCCTTGAAATCGACAACGGCAGCGGCTGTGTCGCTCCGACCATCGAGACAATTGGCAGTGGAACTTACGCACCTCTTGCCAGGCCGCTATTCATCTACGTCAACAAGGAGCGCGCGCAGCAGAGGGCTGAACTACGCTCGTTTGTAGAGTTCTACATGGAGAACGGCGCACAGCTCGCTGAGGAAATCGGTTACGTACCCCTGCCACAGGCGAGCTACCAGAAGAACCTGACCATCCTGAGCGGGCGGCAGGTCATGATGGAGGCCGGACCCAAGGCCGCGCTGAGCGGGACGATTGAGATCGACGGCTCCAGCACCGTCGCACCGATCACAGAGGCTGTCGCTGAGGAGTTCAGGAAGGAACAGCCCGGCGTGCTCGTGAACGTCGGAATCTCCGGCAGCGGTGGCGGATTCAAGCGATTCACGGTCGGCGAGACCGACATCTCCGACGCATCGAGAGCCATCAAGGACAAAGAGGCGTCCGCCGCCAAGGAAAACGGTATCGAATACTACGAGTTCCTAGTGGGCGTAGACGGCTTGTCCGTCATGGTCAACCCTCAGAACGACTTTGTGAACTGCATGACCATCGAACAGCTGAACATGCTGTGGAAGCCCGGGAGCACGGTCGATTCGTGGAACGACCTAGATCCGTCGTGGCCCGACAGGAAGATCAACCTGTACGGTCCGGGAACCGACTCAGGCACGTTCGACCACTTCACTGAAGAGGTAAACGGTGAGGCGAAGCTGTCGCGCGCGGACTACACTGCGTCTGAGGACGACAACGTTCTGGTGCAGGGCATCAGCGGTGACAGGAACTCGCTTGGCTACTTCGGGTTCGCTTACTACGCGGCCAATACCGATAAGCTAAAGCTGGTAGCGGTCGACAGCGGGAACGGTTGCGTGACCCCGTCGCTCGACACCATCGCGAGCGGCCAATACACACCTCTGTCAAGGCCGCTGTTCATATACGTGAGCAGCGAGAGCCTGCAGAGGCCTGAGGTCGAGGGATTCGTCGAGTTCTACATGCTGCACGGGCGAACGCTCACGGCCGACGCAGGGTACGTTCCGCTGGCATTGCAGTCGTACCAGAACAACATGGCTGTATTGAAGTAGCAGAAGTCTGAAGAATCCCAGGGGAGGAACCGATCCCCCGTTCCTCCCTGTTAATGTAAGATAGCGGGTGGCGAGGCGATTGCCTTTCCAGGTAGCCCTCACCGCCCGTTGTCACATCTGAGGAATTCGGATGGAGGCACAGGTGGAATCTACAGCACCAGGCGCCCGTAACATGCCCGCGAGTTCTCGGAACGAAGTAGATACAGGCAGATTCCGTCGAGGCCACGGAAGCAGTATCGAAGGGACCCTCGTCCGCTGGATATTCTTAGGCTGCGCGCTCATCTCGATCTTTACGACGCTGGGTATCATCTTTCTCCTTCTGGGACAGTCGGTGGGGTTCTTCAGGGAAGTCTCGATTTGGGAGTTCCTGAGCGGCACACGATGGACGCCGATCCTTAAACCGACGGCCTTTGGAGTTCTTCCGCTGGTTGCCGGAACACTGCTGGTAACTGTACTTGCGGCTATGGTTGCTCTTCCGATTGGGCTCGCCACCGCCATCTACCTCGCGGAGTATGCGCCGGACAAGGCGCGAAGGATCCTCAAGCCTCTCATCGAGATACTTGCGGGAATACCGACCGTGGTGTACGGCTACTTTGCGCTGACGTTCGTCACGCCTCAACTCCAGAGGCTGTTTCCGGACATGATCGTGTTCAACGCACTGAGCGCCGGCGTCGTCATGGGAATCATGATAATCCCGATGGTGTCCTCACTCAGCGAGGACGCGATGATCAGCGTGCCGAGATCGCTTCGTCAGGCATCGTACGCGCTGGGGGCGACGAAGCTGGAGACGAGCATCAAGGTCGTCGTTCCGGCAGCACTGTCTGGAATAGTGGCGTCGTTCATACTCGCGATTTCGCGGGCCATCGGAGAGACGATGCTGGTGACCATTGCAGCCGGAGCTACCCCACGCATTACGGCGAATCCACTTGAGAGCATCCAGACGATGACGGCGTACATAGCACAGCTCGCGCAGGGCGAGGCATCTCACGACTCGGTCGAATACAAGACCATCTTCGCGGTTGGCCTGCTCCTATTCCTGATGACGCTTTTGCTGAATCTACTCGGCCACTGGGTGGTCCGCCGGTGGAGGCAGGCTTACTAATGGCTCAATTGTCCGATAAGTTCAATCCGAGACTGGCCCGACGCAAGACTGTCGGAGGAATCTTCTACTTCGTCTTTCTGGGCGCAGTCATGGTCGGTGTTGTCGGTCTGGCCGTGCTGCTGGTGCAGACCGCCATAGAAGGGTTGCCGTGGCTCGATTTCGACTTCCTGACCAACTACATGTCCAGGAAGCCCGAACTGGCCGGAGTGAAGGCCGCCGTAATGGGTACGCTCATAACGATCGTGTTCACTGCGGTGTTCACGGTGCCAATCGGAGTGGGCGCAGCTATATATCTCGAGGAGTACGCTCCCAAGAACCGGCTCACCCAGATCATCGAAGTCAACATATCTAACCTCGCCGGTGTGCCATCGGTCGTGTACGGCCTGTTGGGACTGGGAGTGTTCGTCCAGCTGATGTCGCTTGGAAAGATCGTGCTGGCGGGCGCGCTGACGCTGACGCTGCTGGTGCTTCCCATCGTGATACTGGCCTCCAGAGAGGCGATCAGGGCGGTCCCCAACGAGTACCGCTTGGGCGCGTTCGCGCTGGGCGCCGACCAGTGGCAGGTCATCAAGGGTGCGGTCCTGCCGTCCGCCCTACCCGGCATCCTGACGGGGACTATCCTGGCGCTGTCCAGGGCAGTGGGAGAGGCTGCTCCGATCTTGGTAATCAGCGGGCTGGTGTACGTGACGTTCGTGCCCGGCCCCCTCGACCGGTTCACGGTGCTGCCACTTCAGATATTCACCTGGGTTGGCCGGCCGCAGGAAGAGTTCAGATCTCTCGCCGCGGCCGGCATCTTAGTGTTGCTGATAATTCTGCTGTCGATGAACGCCGTCGCAGTGCTGGTGCGAAACAAGTACCAGACCAGGTCAGAGGACTAGAGTGACGCAGACTGCTCCAATCTTCAAAGTCGACGATCTCAACCTGTACTACGATGAGTTTCGGGCGTTGAAAGAGATTAGCATGGAGATCAGGCGATACTCGATTACCGCGCTGATCGGGCCGTCCGGCTGCGGCAAGAGCTCCCTGCTGCGCTGCTTCAACCGGATGAATGATCTGATACCCGCGGCCAAGATCAACGGCCAGATCCTGTTCGAAGGCTCTGACCTGTACGACAACGACGTGGACGCGACCGAGATCCGCTCGCGAATTGGGATGGTGTTCCAGCGTCCCAATCCGTTCCCCAAGTCGATCTACGACAACGTCGCTTTCGGCCTGAAGGTAAACGGCTTCCAAGGTGACATGGACGAGGCCATTGAGCGTTCCCTAAGACAGGCGGCACTCTGGGAAGAGGTCAAGGACCGACTCAGAAGCAGTGCACTCGAACTATCGGGCGGACAGCAGCAGCGACTGTGCATCGCCCGCGCGCTGGCGGTAGAGCCTGAGGTTATCCTCATGGACGAGCCGGCGTCGGCGCTCGACCCGATAGCAACGCTAGCAATCGAAGAGCTGGTGCGGGAGTTGAGCGAGCACTACACGATCATCATAGTGACTCACAACATGCAGCAGGCGGCGCGCGTGTCCCACGAGACAGCGTTCCTGATGATTGGAGAGGACAGGGCCGGCTACCTCGTCGAACATGGAGACACCAACCAGATCTTCACGACTCCCAAGCACGAGCGCACGGAGGCGTATATTACAGGCCGGTTCAGCTAGTGGGCATCCAGTTCACACCATCCACAGCGAGGCAATAGAGGAACGTGCCTACAGGTAAGTTCTGGATGAATTATCGAAGTACTGAACTCAGGCCAATAGATCCAACTCTGGATTCCGGCCATCGCCGGATTGACTGCAGGTAGGGCGGCTTAGGAGGTAACCATGCTACGAGCGCCGAGAGCTGAATTCGACAGAGACCTAAGAGCCCTTCAGGATGAGTTGCTGGCACTTGGCGGCATGGTCGAAAAGGCCATCGCCAAGTCCCTCGACGCGCTCAAGAACCGCGACCGGGAGCTTGCTGCTGAAGTCGTCCGAGAAGACGATATTGTCGACCGGATGCGCTTCGCACTCGAAGAGAAGTGCATTGACCTTATCGCCACGCAGCAGCCTCTTGCGGGGGACCTACGCATTCTGGTGACCGTGCTGCACGTCTCGGTCGAACTGGAGCGGATCGGCGACTATGCCGAAGGTATTGCAAAGATCAGTCTGCTGATGGGCGACGAGCCTCCGCTCAAGCCACTGATAGACATTCCCAGAATGGCAGACCGGGCAATGGATATGCTCCGCCGCAGCCTCGACGCCTTCGTCGACCGCGACACCGACGCCAGCCAGCAGATTTGCGACGACGACGACGAGGTTGACGCGTTATACGAGCAGGTGTACCGGGAGCTCCTGACCTATATGCTCTCGGATCCCGGCGCAATCAGGAGAGCGACGTATCTGCTATGGGTGGCGCACGATCTGGAGCGAATTGCCGACCGTACCACCAACATCGCGGAGAGGGTGATCTTCCTGGTAACGGGGCAACTGGTCCAAACGGGTGCGTCCACCTACTGAGAAAATTGCGCGGTGCAATTTTCGAGGAGTGAGTGGAGAGAAGCGAGGAGTGAGAGCCACCCGTCCCCACCCCAGGTTGGGGCTTTTGTGGTTCTCTCCGGTACTATGTTCGGAGCATCTCCAATGAGTACCCAAACGCCCAAGGCGCTCGACGGCGTCCGAATTCTTGACTTTTCCCGCATCTGGGCGGGACCCCACTGCACCAAGCTGCTGGCTGACATGGGGGCTGAGGTCATCAAGGTAGAGTCGGCGCGCAACTGGGACCCCCACCGGATGATAGTCGGCTCCGGGAATCTGCCTGACGGCGAGCTGGGAGAAGACCCCTGGAATAGGTCGGGGTGGTTCAATACGCTGCACATGTCCAAGTACGGGATCACGTGCGAGATTCGGCACCCCGCAGGCAAGGCCGTTCTCGAAGAGCTGGTGTCGGTCAGCGACGTTGTTGTCGAGAACTTCAGGGCCGGGCTGATGGCGCGCCGGGGATTCGACTACGAGACGCTGCGGAGTATCAGGCCCGACATCGTCGTGCTCTCGATGCCCGCATTCGGGAATACTGGCCCCTGGCGAGACTTCATACAGTATGGAATCGGGCAGGAACAGATGGGCGGCATCTCGTCCATGAACGGGTACCTAAGCGAGGACGGCCCCGTGAAGTCGGGGGTGAACTTCGGAGACCCAATTAGCGGAGCACATGCCGCGGGCGCGGTGCTGTCGGGACTGTACCGTCGTCGTCGGACAGGGAAGGGGGCGTTCATCGACGCATCCCAGCTCGATTCTTCGGTCTCGGTAGTCGGCGAGCACATCATCGGCTACCAGATGGACGGACAGCAGCCAAGGAATCGCGGCAATCGCCATCCTGTCATGGCCCCGCACGGCGCTTATCCGTGTCGAGGGGACGACAAGTGGATTACCATCGCAGTTAGCACGGATGATGAGTGGGTGCGCCTGTGTGAGGTCATGGACAGAACTGACCTGGCTGACGACGAACGATTCGCGGACCTTCTGGCCCGTCTTCGAAACCAGGACACGCTGGACGAGATTGTCGGAACGTGGACAGCCGCTCAAGACGGATGGGAACTCACAGAGACGCTTCAAAGGGAAGGCATAGCCGCCTCCCCTGTTATGGCCGGCGAGGACATATTCAACGATCCTCACTACCAGGAGCGCGGACTGCTGGAACTGGTGGACCATCCGTCTGCCGGTGTGTACTTCCTGCCGGGAGTTTCGTGGAAGATGTCAGCCACGCCAGGGTCGGTCAGATGGCCAGCACCGCGTCTTGGTGAACACAATGAGAAAGTGTTCGGACAACTACTAGGGATGACCGATTCAGACATCGCTCGGCTCGCTCAGGATGGAGTGTGCGGGACGAAACCGATCAGATGATCCCGGAACAGGGCCAGCCGTTGTTGCCCATTCGTTCCTCTGATATACTAATGCCGGTTTCGGAAGCTGTCCGAGAGGTGGGTTTTCGAGTCTGATCAGGTACGCGGCGATGCTGCCGTCACCGTATGTCCACAAGCAGGACACGGCTTTCCAGCCCATCGTCGTAGCCATGTTACACAGCCGACCCATACTTCCACTCAGGGAAGTGTTGCGAAACAAGGAGGTAACGATTGAAGTGGATCGACTATGAGGCTCCCACCTCTGTAAGGGAAGCGGTTGACCTGTTGAATGAGGCAGGGGACCATGCCCGACCATTGGCGGGAGGCACAGACATCCTAGTTCAACTCAGGGGCCGGGCGTTTGACCTGGACCTGGTGGTGGACGTCAAGAACATACCCGAGCTCAATGAGCTCACCTACGACCCGGACAACGGGTTGACTATAGGCGCGGCGGTACCGTGCTATAGGATCTATGGTAACTCGACGGTGCGGAGCGTATATCCAGGCATCGTTGACGCCGCGAACATCATCGGTGGCACGCAGATACAGGGACGCGCCTCACTGGGCGGCAACCTGTGCAATGCGGCTCCCAGCGCCGACGCGGTACCGGCGATGATCGCCTACAGTGGCGTTGCCCGAATTGCAGGCCCGAACGGCAGCCGCGAAGTCGCCCTTGAAGACTTCTGCATTGGTGTCCGCCGGACTGTGCTGGAGCAGGGCGAGGTGCTGGTTGCCATGCACTTCCCTACACCAGCGGCCAACTCCGGCGCGAACTACATTCGCTTCATACCAAGAAACGAGATGGACATCGCGGTGGCCGGGGCCGGTGTATCAGTGGAACTGGACAACGGCAACATTCAGTCTGCCAGGGTGACGCTAGCATCGGTTGCGCCGACACCATTGTTCGTCGCCGAGGCCGGCGAAGCGATCGCCGGCAAGCCAGCGACCGAAGAGACAGTCCGGATTGCGTCCGGAATTGCCAGAGACGCAGCCGTACCGATCACCGACATGCGCGGCACCATCGAGTACCGCAAGCATCTGTGCGAGGTGCTTACCCGCCGAGCGCTGCTGACCGCCATCGAGCGAGCCAATAGCTAAGGAGAACTAGATTGCCCGCCAAGACCTATGTACAGTCCATAATCAACGGTGAGCACATGGATTTCCTGTGCGAGCCTCGCCAGAGCCTGCTCGAAGTGCTGCGAGACGTCGTCGGCCTGACCGGTACCAAGGAAGGCTGCAACGACGGTAACTGCGGCGCGTGCACTGTCGAATTCGACGGGCGCATAGTGACCTCCTGTCTCGTCCTCGGCGTCGAGGCTGACGGCAAGGAGATCACAACAATCGAGGGAGTCGCCCAGGGCAGCACACTGCACCCGGTGCAGCAGGCGTTTCTGGAGAACGCCGCACTGCAGTGCGGGATCTGCACTCCAGGCTTCATCGTTGCCGCCAAGTCGCTGCTCGAACATAACTCTGACCCGTCCGAGCACGAGATCCGCTTCTGGCTTGCTAACAATCTCTGCCGCTGCACCGGCTATGACAAGATCATCCGCGCGGTCCAGGACGCGGCTGTGAGAATGCAGGAGGCGTAACCCATGACCCAAACTTTAGACTACGAGCCAAACATGGTCCTGGCCACCCAGACTTATAACGTGGTGGGCACTCGGCCGCTAAGGCACGACGGCGCCGACAAAGTAACGGGACGCGCTCTCTACGGCGCAGACTTCGACACCGCCGGTCTGCTGCACGGGAGTATACTGCGCAGCCCACACGCCCATGCCCGGATCAAAAGCATAGACACCTCGGCGGCAGAGGCGCTTCCGGGCGTTTTAGCCGTGGTGACCAACGCGGACTTCGGCAGTGAAGAAGACGCAGTCGTCGATTTCGGAGAGGGCGCGACCAGCCTGAAGTGGCTGCGTGACAACGTGCTCGCTTCAGACAAGGCCCTGTACCGCGGCCACGCCATAGCAGGCGTAGCCGCAGCCAACCCTCACGTCGCCGATGAGGCAGTACAGCTCATCGACGTGCAGTACGAAGTGCTGCCCCCTGTCATCACCGTCGAAGACGCGATGGCCGAGGGTGCGCCGATCCTGCACGACGACCTCAAGACTGAGGAGCTCGGCGAACAGACCGATAAAGTGAGCAACATCGCCCAGCACTTCCAGCACAAGAAGGGCGATACCGCAAAGGGATTTGAAGAGGCCGAAGTGATCGTGGAGCGGGAGTACCGCAACAAGACGGTTCACCAAGGCTACATCGAGCCCCATAACGCGACCGCGCTGTGGAACAATGACGGCAGACTGCACATCTGGTGCAGCACACAGGGCGCGTTCACGGTGCGCGACGCGATGGCGCAACTTCTCGAAATGCCGGTGTCCCAGATCAGGGTCATTCCCATGGAGATTGGCGGCGGCTTCGGTGGCAAGATACCGGTGTATCTCGAGCCGGTTGCCGCGCTGCTGTCCAAGAAGACCGGTCAGGCGGTCAAGATTCTGATGAGCAGGGCCGACGTGTTCGAGGCCAGCGGTCCGACATGCGGATCCTGGAGCCGCGTGAAGATAGGCGCCAAGAGCGACGGCACGATTACGGCTGCCGAGGTTGACCTGGCCTGCGAAGCCGGAGCCTACCCAGGCTCACCGGTCGGGGCCGGCGCCATGTGCGCACTCGCAGCTTATGACATCGAAAACGGCACAGTAGACGGCTACGACGTGGTTGTGAACAAGCCAAAGACAGCCGCATACCGCGCGCCCGGCGCTCCCAATGCCGCGTTCGCAGTCGAGCAGGCGGTGGACGAACTGGCCGAGAAGCTGGGCATGGACCCGATCGAACTGCGGTTGAAGAACGCTGCCAAGGAAGGCACGCGCCGTGTCGATGGTCCGACGTTCAACAGGGTCGGGCTAGTCGAGACGCTGGAAGCGATGAGAGACCACCCACACTACAACGCGCCTTTGGGTGAAAACCAGGGTCGCGGAGTCGCAGTGGGATTCTGGTTCAACATCGGGTTCGACTCCGCAGTAAATCTGGCGGTCAACGCCGACGGAACGGTCAACCTTACGGAGGGCTCCACGGACATCGGTGGAACCCGTGCTTCGATCGCTATGCAGGCGGCTGAGGTTCTGGGAATCGCCGCTGAGGATATTCGACCTACGGTCGTGGACACAGACTCGATCGGTTACACCGCGGTAACAGGCGGGAGCCGGACGACGTTCGCCACTGGCTGGGCGGCCTACGAGGCGGCACAGTCTGTCAAGCAACAGATGATCGACCGAGCTGCCACGATCTGGGAGGTCGACGCGGACTCGGTTGAGATGACCGACGGGGCAATCAGTTCAAAGTCAGACCCTGAGCTGAGCATGACGTTCAAGGAACTGGCGGGACAACTTGGCAGGACCGGCGGCGGAATCACCGGCACGGCGTCCGTCAACCCAACCGGAGTTGGCGGTTCATTTGCCGGCAACATCGTCGACTTGGAGGTCGACCCGGAGACCGGCAAGACCGAAGTGGTCCGTTTCACCGCTTTCCAAGACGTTGGTAAGGCCATACACCCGTCTTACGTCGAGGGACAGATGCAGGGCGGCTCGGTACAGGGTATCGGCTGGGCACTCAACGAAGAGTATTACATGAACGATGACGGCGGCATGGACAACTCGACGCTGCTGGACTATCGCATGCCCACCAGCCTCGACCTGCCGATGATCGATACGGTTATCGTGGAGGTCGCAAATCCCGGCCATCCGTTTGGCGTACGTGGTGTGGGCGAGGCGAACATCATTCCTCCCACCCCTGCGGTCGCCAACGCGCTGCGCGCAGCCATCGGCACCCGTCTGTTCGAGACGCCAATGAACCCGGTAGCGATCGCTGCAGCTTTGGGCAACGGGAGGCTAGGCATACTGAAGTAGGCCAGCCGAAATAAGCACAAGCAAAGCGCATGAGGGCGGGTTTCTTAACTGAGACCCGCCCTTTTGCCAGACTCACTTTTCGTGGGTCTCCAACGGCCATAGGAGGGACAGCAGGATGGCTACAGTATACATCCCTTCGCTGATGCAGAAGCTCAGTGGCGGCAAGAGCAAGGTTGAGATCGAAGGGGCAACAGTACGCCAGATCGTCAACAACTTGGAAGCGCAGTATCCGGGTTTCAAAGAGCGCCTCGTTGATGACGGACGAATCAAGGGGAACATCTCGGTCGCCGTCGACGGCGAGATCACCCCATTGGGGATGCTCGAGAAGGTGGCGGAAAACAGCGAGGTCCACTTCCTTCCCGCACTCGGCGGCGGAGCATGACGTCCAACGCATTCCAGCCGCTCGATGAAAACTGGCAGACCGGGCTCGTCGTCGTAGCTCATCCTGACGACATCGAGTACGGCGCCGCAGCCGCAGTCTCGAAGTGGACATCCGAGGGCAAGAAGGTGGTTTACCTTCTTGCTACCCGGGGCGAGGCCGGAATAGACGGCATGGACCCGAAGCAGGCCCGGGAGGTCCGCACTCGCGAGGAGATCGAGGGTGCGACGGTTGTAGGAGTCGACACGGTCGAGTTCCTAGATTACACGGATGGCGTTGTCGAGTACGGGCTGCCACTGCGCCGGGACATTGCGCACGCAATCCGCAGACACAGGCCCGACGTGGTCATTACTGGCAACATGGAAATGCGCTTCGGTCAGGGTCTGGCCAATCAGGCTGACCACCGGGCAGTCGGGCTGGCGGCGCTAGACGCATCCCGAGACGCAGGCAACCGGTGGATCTTCCCTGAACTTCTCGAGGAAGGACTGGAGCCGTGGAACGGTGTGAGGATGCTGCTGGTCAGCGGTTCCCCCAATCCAACTCATGCGGTGGATGTGGGCGATCATGTGTACAAGGGCGTCGAGTCGCTCGAAAAGCACGATGCGTATCTCAAGGGTCTGGGAACCGACGTGGACCCTGAGATGTTTCTGACTATGAACGCTAATGCGACAGGGGTCGAGTTCGGGTGCGATTACGCGATCGGCTTCGAGGTGTACGAGATTTAGGAGCACTCTCTATAGAATGACATCATCCAATCTTGGAGAAATCGCAGTGGGAACGACAGTACACGCACTTGCCATCGGTCCAAATGGGACGCGATGGTTCGACTTTCGGGTCGATACAGGCTCGACATACGTTGGTCTGCCGCGTGAGGACATTGAATCGCTGGGGCTACCAGTCATTCATGGTGGAAGGCGCAAGATTTTGACTGCCACGGGTGTGATTGAGCAAGACACTTATAGCGGGGCAATACGGCTCAACGGAGAAGCCACTCCTGCGCTCATATCTGAGTCTCCGATTCCGCTGATTGGTGTCGAGGTGTTGGAACTCCTTGGACTGAAGGTGAACCCAGTCACGCAAGAGCTCGAAAAGGCGGGCGAAGACGATATTCCATACATGGCCTTGCGTATCTAACGACAGCTCTTTCCACGACTCTGATGTGAGACAAGGAGAAAACGATGGTAGACAGAGAGATCAAGGGCGTGATTGTACCGATGGTGACGCCGCTGAACCCGGATGAGACGGTGGACATCGGTTCGCTGCGCAGATTGGTCAACCATCTGATCGACAACGGAGTACATGGGCTATGGGCATCCGGCACGACCGGAGAGTTTGCAAACCTGCCTGACTCGGAGCGGATCCGCGCAATGGAGGCGACGGTTGACGAGGTCGGTGGTCGGGTTCCTGTGATCTGCAACATATCCAGTACATCTACCAAGCTGTCCGTGGAGCTTGCCAGCGAGGTGCGCGAGCTTGGAATGGACGGGATCGCGCTGACGCCTCCGTATTACTACCCGGACTCGCAGGATGAGTTGGCGGACCACTATAGATACGCGCAAGATCAAATTGGACTGCCACTGTGGGTCTATAACATACCGCAGACAGTCAAGACAGTGGTAGAACCAGGTACTATTGCTACGCTCGCAGCCGAAGGGACCGTAGTCGGTGTGAAGGACAGTTCCGGCGCCGGAGAGTTGCTTGCACAACTTAACGTACTATGCGACCAGGGTGAAATCTCTCTTCTAAGGTTCCTGGGCACGGTTTTCCGAGTTGCGAGCGCAGGCTCGGTCGGTGTTCACGGCGTCATTCCCGGCATCGCGAACCTAGTCCCCAATGTCTGCGCACGGGGCTGGGAAGCTGGTGAGGCCGGAGATACCGAGACCGTGCGCGAGTGCAACGCCAAGTTGATAACGGCGCAGAAGGTCGGAGCGGTCGCAAAGGGTGGAGGCGCCAACGCTGCCAGCTTTGGTGGCATGAAGTCCGCACTCAAGCACATGGGCGTCATCGATCATGACACCACTACCCGCCCCTTCCGGCCGTTGACTGATGAAGAGAAGGCGGAGATTCCAGCGATACTGGAAGAGTTGGGGCTGGTGTGATGTTAGAGAAGGTGTTATTTAGACTGTTACCTGGCCGGTTCAGTCAATACTCGAATTGAGCATATCGCAAGGCCACCTGGTCAAGGTGGATGTCAAAGCTGTATCTCCTCGTGCGGCGCGGGAGGTCAGATGTCGCGGATGGCCCCAGGGTTGAATAGTTGACAGAACTCGGGATTGTCTTCGTCACAGTCAACGGCGTCAAGCACCACCTCGTCGACTGGGGCCGGCCACGCGGGTATGTAGACTACCCTACGGTGTTTTTGCTGCACGGGGATATGCGTACGAGCAGGTCCTGGGATGCCGTAGCACGGTATCTGTGTGGGCAGTTTCATGTGATTGCGCTTGACTCGCGTGGACACGGAAACAGCTACTGGCCCGAGTCGGGCTATACATTCGGGCAGCGAATTGACGACCTTGAGGCATTCGCAGACGCTTTTCAGATGCGGGACGCTGTGACTGTCGCGCATTCGACCGGAGGTGTGGTCGCGGCCCAACTCGCGGAGCGCAGACCGGACATTTTCAGCAGGCTCGTGCTGCTAGAGCCCATGGTTGTCGTGACAAAAGGCTTCCAACTGATGGTGTCGGAGCGTGCCAACAGGCCAAGGCGCACTTGGGGCAGCCGGGAAGAGATGTACGACTACCTCAAGCAGCACCCGATGACTGGCAAGTGGCGGGACGACGTCATCAGGGACGTGGTGGCACACGAGTCATACGAACTTCCAGATGGACGACTGGACATGAAGTGGGCGACAACCAGTATGGACTGGAAGGAACGTGAGGGGGACTATCTCGACCTGAGACCGACACTCAGAACGCTAGAGAAACCAATACTGTTTGTAGTGAGCGACTCGCGAGCGCAAAGCTTTCGGGACGTGGCCGCGATTGCGGAGCGGACGTCGGCCTTTGATATGCTCACAGTCCCGGACAGTGGTCATAACATGTAAATGGACCAGCCTAAGCTGGTTGCTGAGGCGGTGCGGGAGTTCGCGGCTGGCGGGTAGAATGTCACGGTGTGGCTATGCCTAGAGCTTGGCATAACTTTCTGGCAGTTATTTCGTTTATTTCAGTGTGTCTTGGAACAGCGGTCCGACGGTTGTTGGCCGGATTGATCCAGATTGAATGCCTGCGGCCCTCGCGGAGGAATTGACAGTCGTGTGCAGTCAGGTGGGCGATCAAACACCGCCGCCTCACACCACCGTTTCCTTTACTTCTCGAACCTCGAACTTGATCTCTCTAGGAGTAGATCCGTCCATTTCAAGCAGGTCCTCGACTGCGTACCGTAGGCTTATGAGAAGTTCTACTCGGGTTCTCTCTTGAGCAATCGCCCCATTAACCTCCTCTACCCAGCCGATCCACCAATCGTCAGTCTTTTGAATCACGGCAGTGTATTTTTTGACCATGGAAGCCATCTCGCATCTACTCTATAGGTCAATCAATTGTACCACGCCCTGCGGAAGATGCCCCAAATCTAGGATAGTGACGACTTATGTCACATCAACAGATGCTCTCTGTGCGAAACTCCCACTACGTCCTCTAGATTCCGTCCTTTACCAGAGTTACCCAAGGGCGATACCTGCTTAGCTGGGGCAGCACCCACAGTTACAGAGAGCGCCAAACCTATTAGACCATGTCACGAACTTCGATAAAGATATCTGAGACATAGTCGCTCAGTCGATGTCTAGAAGGCAGGCCGAGCACACGCTTTGCTAGCAACAGGGCCGTCTGCCACTCTTGGATCGTTCGTGGCCCATCTACTTCATCGTCCCCAACAAAATGGACGAACAGCAGATGCGCCTGTACATTGTTAAGCTCACGCAGCAGGTAGAGATGGGCAAGGCGGTTGGCGTACTGGTAAAGCGTAACCATCCAGTCGGTGCGCGGGTTGTCCACGTTTAGGAAACATTGCACTTCGGCAAGACTGGCCTTGATTCTGGCTAATGATCTGGGCGACGTTGCTCCACAGGGTCGAGATACGACTTCTGAAACGTGTGCCTTAGCCTCTACGAGTAAGATATCGCCGCTGTCAGTGCGCCCGAGAGCATCCCACTGTGGGCCTGATTGAGGCCAGAACGTAGAGAGAGGGCCGTTGGATAGCTGAACTCCAAGCAACTCTAGGAACTCGGCATCCCTGTACTCAGCCCACTCGTCGTCTTCGAGCGGAGACACCCACTCTATAGCCTCGTTTGATGGAAGGCGACAGGTATCTCGTACAACCCTGTTCAGGTACTCAGAGTGTTGATTAACCGCCCGTTGAATCCACTTCTGACTTCCCTTAGTCCCTCGCGGTTGAACGACTCTCATTCCTCGTCTCCCGCCACTCCGCGTATCCGCGCTGGACACCGGATCAGGTCGGGTTACCAGGTTCGGAGCGTGGGCCGAAGGGCTCGGGTCTGAAAGGATCGTCCCTGACTTTGAGGAAGCCGCGCATTCCGCTCTCTTCGGCGGCGTCGAGCATCTCACGGCGGTTATAGTCTGGACGCTGGGACGAATGGGCGATCGAAGACAGCAGCCAGTTGCTGGTGATGGCGTTGCGAAGTCCCATCATCTCAAGCCCGAGTGTGGCGACGTATTTATTGGCGGCGACTGTTTCGGGGCTGACCATCGCGATTCGCTCGGCAAGTCGGAACGCTTCGGCCATCATCGCGTCCTTGTCCTTGAACACCTCGTTGACCAGACCGATTCTGAACGCCTCCTGAGCATCGATGTGGTCTCCGGTCAGCGAGTATCTCAGCGCATTCTTGTAGCCGGCCAACAGCACCCAGAGGAAGCTGGTGTTGGATATCTGGCGCACCTCCGGCTGGGCGAAGACGGCGTCTTCGGAACAGAACGTCATATCGCACGTCAAAGACAGCCAAGTACCGCCGCCCATGCACCAGCCGTGGACGCAGGCTATTACGGGCTTGGACAATTCCAGGATGTGGGTCTGGTTCTTCAGCATGTTTCGGTCATGATAGAACCAGCGTGAGACGTGGTCAGCGGCACTCGACCCCTTCGGAATCATGGATTCAGGGTCTGTCTCCTGGAACGAGGCGATGTCGTAGCCTGAGCTGAAGGCCCTACCCTCTCCGTGAATAATGATCACGCGCGCCTCTGGATCGGCCTCGGCAATGTCCAGAGCTTCGTGCAGGTCCGCCTCCATCGGCTCGGTTATGGCATTGAGGGTCTCCGGGCGGTTGAGCGTGATTACCCTAGTAGTGCCCTCGGCTTCGTATTTGATGTATTCGTAGTCCGGCAATTGGCGTCTCCAGTTGAGTGTTAGCGACTGCGATTCGGACTCAAGGCTATCGAGGTACTTTGTAGCCGCCCGTCTGCACTCCCGCGAGGGTGTTCTCGTCCCATGGATGTGCGAGCGCTACTTCCTCGTTGATGTCAGTGCCCCAGCCAGGGCCTGTCGGGACGGTCATGTAACCCTCGATTATCTCGGGCACTGTGGTTGTCAGTTCATCCTTCCACGGGACGTCGTCAATGTCGATCTCCATGATGCGGACGTTCGGGAGGGTTGCACACAGGCTTGCGCTGACGAAGCTGGACAGGTGGCTGTAGTAGTTGTGAGGCGCAACGTTGTGCTGATACACCTCAGCGAGGTCGCCGACCTTCTTGGACTGGCTGAAGCCGTTCCACGGAACATCGATCATGAACATGTCCGCAGAGTGATTCTCGAAGTACGGAATGAAGTCGCGCATGTAGAACAAGTTCTCGCCCGTGCAGATACGGGTGGTGGTCGAGTCTTTAATCTGGCGCAGGCTCTTGGGCTCGTACATGTCTATCTCGAGCCAGAGCATGTCGAACTGCTCCAGTACCTTGGCGATGCGCAGTGCGCCCTCCGTCTTGAAGTGGAAGTTCAGGTCGAGGTTGATGTCGATGTCGTCGCCGACGGCGTCTCGGAACGTGCCAATCAGCTTCTCGACGTGGGGCACCAGCCACTTGGGGGCATACTGGTCGGTCGAGCCGATGCCGCCACTGAAGCCTCCGCCGAACGTGGCGTCCTGTCCGGGCATAAGAATGTTCGTCTTCAGGGCGGTGAATCCGCGCTCTTTCACCTCGTGACCCAGGTTGGTCACAGCCTCCCACGAGTCGATAGGAGGAGTTCCAAGTATGTCGTGGTGTCTTATCCGCGAGCTGCCACAGTGGGACCAGTAGACTCGCACCTGTTCCCTGGTTGGACCTCCGAACAACTCGACGACGGAGATGCCCAGCGCCTTCGCCTTGATATCTATGAAGGCGCAGTCGAGACCAGCGATTGCCTTCGCCGCTATGCCTCCCGGACTCTGGCGTGTGATGCGGTACATGTCCTGAAAACGCATCTCAAAGGCCCTGGGATCCTTGCCGATGAGAAGCGGCTTCATATCGCGGATGGTGCCCTCGATACCGTGGGGAGATCGGCCGTCGCTGCACTCTCCCCAGCCGGTGATGCCCTCGTCGGTCTCGACTTTGACGAACATCCAAGGTCTCCAGCCGGCGTCCACGATAAAGGTCTCGATGTTCGTGATCTTCATGATGTTGAGTCCTTTCCAAGGATTCGTATTCCGGCTCGGATGATACCACAACGCATTGCGATTCATTGCCGCCCACTGGTGTGGGTGTCATAATGAGGGAGTGGCCGGAGTGGCCCTTGTGATTTTCAACAACGTGACTTTGACAGCTACGGGCGTCGATAAACTTGGCCACACAGACAGATAGTCAACATTAAGCATCCGCGTCACCAGGAGAACTTTATGCCAAATCCGGTTGCATATTTTGAGCTCGGTGGGAGACACGCGCCCGAGCTGCGGGAGTTTTACAGGAACCTGTTCGGTTGGAATGTCGAACCGTTCGGCCAGTCTGCGGCGGGTACCGACTTCTTCCACGTAGAGCCCGAGCAGGGCGGTATAGCGGGAGGAATAATGCAGACCAGCGGAGAGATGCCTCCGAACTACGTCATGCTGTACGTGAGCGTAGACGATCTTCAGGCGTCCCTCGACAAGGCCGAGAGCCTGGGAGGCAAGACAGTCGTCCCGCCGATGCCCATTCCGAACGACATGGGCCACATCGCGGTGTTCATGGACCCGGACGACAACGTCATTGGATTGCATTCGTCCTAGTAAACACGTCCAAACGGAGATACGGGACGATCGCATGGTGGAGGTCCAGACGAAGCTTTACTGGTAGGAGGACAAAGTGCATTCACCCTCACCCCAGCCCTCTCCCTGAGGGAGAGGGGGTCTGTCGGTTGACATTCAAGCTTGCCGGCACACTTTTGCGTACCCATGTCAGCCATCAATTGAGAAGGGCTATAGAAGTTAGGAGTTAGAGATGACCAGCTTAGACCAGGAACTCGCATTCGCACCAGCCACGGACCTACGCGATCTCATCGCAAGCAGGCAGATCACGTCTGTCGAACTGACAGAGCTGTACCTGTCCAGGATCGAGAGGCTTGACGGACAGCTCAACTCCTACCTGACGCTCACCCCAGAGATCGCGCTGGCACAGGCGCGCCGCGCCGACGAAGCTACTGCCAGGGGTGAGAGTCTGGGACCACTTCACGGTCTGCCAATCTCGCTGAAAGACCTGCAGATGACCAAGGGTGTCCGCTCGACGGGTGGGTCGCTTGCGTTCGCCGACAGGGTCCCGGAGGCGGATGCTGCGTGTGTGGAAAGCATCCTGAACGCGGGGGCTGTGATGCTGGGCAAGACCAACACGCCTGAGTTCGGGCTGCTCGGGGCTAACGAGAACCGCCTGGGCGATCCCTGCCGTAATCCCTGGAACCCGGAACGAACTTCAGGAGGTTCGAGCGGGGGAGCGGGAGCGGCCACGGCCGCCGGGCTCTGCGCTCTAGCCACTGGCGGTGACGGCGGAGGATCGATCCGAATTCCGGCCAGCTTCAATGGCATTTACGGAATCAAGTCCACGCAGGGCCGGATCTCGAGCTACTCGGGCGTCGATGCACCTCGGGCAGCCAACATCACCAGCCAACAGGGGCCTATGACGCGCACGGTCGCGGATACGGCGATGCTGCTGCAAGTGATGGCGGGCTACGACTCGCGGGACCCAAGCTCTCTGAGGCAGCCTGTCCCCGACTTTGTGTCCGCGCTAGACCGGGGCGTCGAAGGTCTGCGCATCGGGTGGTCCCCTGACTTCGGATATGCTCCAGCAGACCCTGAGGTCACTGCGGTATCCGAGGCGGGCGCCGCACTGTTCAGGGAGCTGGGATGCAGTGTGGAGGACTCTGACCTGAGCCTAGACAACCCTTTTGATACTTGGATTGTCTTCTTCGCAGGGAACGCATACGCGACCAACGGGCACCTGCTAGATGATCCCGACGATCCGCTCAGCTGGTACGGACGTTGGGCTATCGAACTGGGAGCGAAGGTGACGGCGGCGGACTACATCCGGGCCCTCGGCGAGAGGGACCGGATGATTCAGCAGTTCATGGACCAGTTCGACAAGTTCGACCTACTGCTGTCTCCGACGATGGCCACGACGGCGTTCTCTACCGAGCGTTATCCGGAGACGGTCGGAGGGCAGGAGCCGTACCCGATTCCGGCATGGGGGTTCCTGCCTTACACACACCCGATCAACACCATCGGGTTCACAGCAGCGAGCGTACCCTGCGGCTTCGACTCAGACGGAATGCCAATTGGGCTGCACATCATAGGCAAACCCGGAGATGAAGAGACGGTGCTGGCAGCCTCCGCCGCCTTCGAGCAGGCGCGCCCCTGGGCGCATCTTCGGCCGCAGGTTTCGTAGTGATGTGCGTTGTGGTGGAGTGTCCCGAATGCGGGTCGATTCTCAGGAGATCTTAGAGAAGTTCCTTGTACTAATCGCTCACGCGTTACTTGGGCTGTTTGCAGCTGGCGTACTGGGACTTCTGCTGTACATTGTGATGCTCCCTATCGTGCAATCGTTCTGGAGCGTTGCCGATATTAACTTCGCGCTTGTGAGTGTGCTGACTATTGGATTCGGTGCGACTGCCGGAAGTTTTCTGGGGTGGCTGAACAGAGACCTGGGCAGATCGACCCTACTAATCATCCTGTTTCTTACATTGGCAGTCACACTGCTGGCAGCGTGGGCGGGGCTTCACAACAGCAGGGACGTGTTCAAGCTCGTGGGCAAGCCGGGAATTCCTGCTCTTACGGGAATAGTGGTTGGCGCAATTCTGGGTGGTAACGCCCTCAACCTACTGCTGTGGATGGTGAGGACGGTGCGCGACCCGCGGCTATAGGAAGAAGTAAGTGAAGAGGAGCGAGATCTCCCTCCACTACCGTTGGCCAACTTCCCCAAGGTCGCCAGAACGATACGTTGAGACTGGTCGCTATAGCTGGCGCAAACGTGGGTCGAAACGGTCGCGCATCCAGTCGCCGAGGAAGTTGAGCGACATCACCACAAGGAAGATTGCGAGGCCTGGGAAGAAGGTACTCCACCAGGCGGTGGTGACGTAGGACCTTCCCTCGGACACTATAAGGCCCCAAGCTGGAGTGGGCGCCGGGATTCCAGCTCCTATAAAGCTCAGCGTGGCCTCGGTCAGGATCAGCTGACCTACCCTAAGCGTCGTTATCACTATGACCGTGTTTAGAACTCCGGGGAGGATGTGTCGCAGGACAACTCGTGCGGTGGACGCTCCAGCTACCTTCGCGAGAGACACGTAGTCGCGCTCCTTGAGCGACAGTACCTCGCCCCTGACGAAGCGCACAAAGGAGGGCCACGTGAACATGGCCAGCAGCGCTATTACCAGCCAGAGGCTGGCACCAAAGATAATTACCGCAACGAGCGCCATCAGCACGAATGGAAGCGCGAGCCAAACATCGACAAGGCGCATAATCAGCTCATCTACGAGGCCACCCACGTAGCCTGCTACCAGTCCGAGGGACGTTCCTATAATCACACCCGTAGTCAGAGACACCGCGACCACGAGGAGTGAAATTCGAGCTCCGTAGATTATGCGGCTCAGCACGTCGCGGCCAACATGGTCAGCGCCCACGAGACGAGTGGTCGCCTCAAAGTCATCCTGCTCGGCCCAGTATTCGGTGTACCAGAACGGCGGCGCGTTTCTTAGAGGCAAGTGCTGTTTGTAGGGATCCTGGGGTGCGATCTGTGGCGCAAACAGTCCAGTAATCACAAGCAGCGCCAACACGATCAGCGGCAGGATTGGCCAACGTCTGAATGCGTACCACATCTTTCCGAGTGGATTGCGCGCCTCGAAACTGGATTCAGTAAGGAGTGTAACTCCCGATTGTTCGGCCATTCCGATCCTACCTAGTCATACCTGATTCTCGGATCTACCAGACCGTAGAGCACATCAGCAACAAAGTTGAAGAAGGTGTAGGCCACCGCAAAGAACAACACGATCCCCGTCAGAAGAGCAAAGTCATTGTTGTTTACGGCAGTCAAGGCCAACCTGCCGATACCGGGCCAGGCGAATACCAGTTCCACGACTGTCGCACCTGTAATGAAGCTCGCAAGAAAGAGGCTGGAGTACGTGATCGGCGAGATAAGAGCGTTTCTGAAGGCGTGTTTCCAGACGACGGTGCGGGCCTTAATGCCTTTGGCCCTAGCGAGCTTAACGAATTCCGAGTCCATCACTTCGAGCATGGAGGAGCGCACAAGCCGCAGGTAGGTGGCGGAGCCGAGCCAGCCCAGAGTGACCGTGGGCAATATGAAATGCCTGATCTGCTTCCCTATATCCTCGCCGGGAAGCGCGCGTCCGGCAGCAGGCAACCAGTCGAGCTGCACCGCAAATATGACGACCGCCATGATCGCGATCCAGAACTGAGGCAGCGCCTGGCCGAACAGGGCGAACCCCCTACCTAAATAGTCGAGAAAGCCTCCTCGTCTGGTGGCTGAAAGAACTCCGAGTGGGACACCGGTTATCACGGCGAAGATCCAAGCGGCAACGGCCAACTGGACAGTCGCGCCCAACTTTCCCTTAATCAGGCCGGACACGGGGGCACGATCCAGCAGCGTCTGACCGAAGTCGCCCTTGAGAGAGTTGCCCAGCCATACCAGGTATTGGATTACTAGGGGCTTGTCGAGACCCAGATATCGGGAGATCTCTTCCTTCTGCTGCTCGCTCAGGCCGTAGCCACCGCCCTCCTGGGTGTAGACCAAGAGCGGGTCTCCCTTGACTCTGGACAGCCCGAACACGATGATCGTCGCGGCGAGCAGCGACAGAATCGCAAAGTAGGCTCGTCTGATCAGGAAATGCCTCATTCGGGTTTCGGCCTCTGGTTATTGGTTCTCTGGGCGAGGGGTTTATCCCCTATTTCTTGGCTAGGGGATACCGAGGTGAGGGTGATATTAGCTGTATCACCCTCACCCCACCCCTCTACCTCAAGGGAGAGGGGGACTTGCAACGGTTGTGGGCCGACCCTACCTTGAGGCAGGGACGATGTTCCAGAAAGCCGTGGTCCCGAACGGGCTGGGCTCCATGACCCAATCCCCGATGGACTTGGGGTTGTAGATCGTCAGGTTGGGGACTGCGACGACTCCGGGCTTGAGCGCCCAGAAGTGCATCAGATCGAAGTATGTGCTGTTGAGGTCGATGCGCCTCTGAAGATCGTTCTCCTCGGCGACGTCTAGGTAGATCTGGCTGATCCAATCGGTCTCGTAGCACATGCAGTAGCCGCCCCTTGACAGGCTCGACTCCTCGATGCCCTTGGGCCAGTCGAATGGGTAGATTGTCTGTCCGTCGTCTCCGGAGGTCAGGCGCGGCACGGTAGCGCTACGGTTGACCAAGCCAGGGCGGTAAACGGCGTAGGGGAACTTGAGGACTTCTGTCTTGATGCCGATGTCGGTCATCATGCCGCCGATAGCGTCGCCGATCTCCTCACCCAGACCACCAGTGTGACCGGATGATATGAACAGAGGCATCTCCATCCTGACGCCGCTGCTGTTCCTGGGATACCCGGCTTTATCCAGGTACTCTTCGGCCATTGCCGGGTCGTAGGGGTACTCCCACTTTTCTTGCCAGAACTCGCTCTTTTCGTCAACGTATCCGACGTGGACAGGCCAGCCGAGACCGTTAAGCAGGTGTTTGTTGATGGTGTCTTTGTCGATAGCCATCGCGACCGCCCACCGGACAAGTCGAGCCTGCTCCATGTCGCCGCAGCTCTGATCCATCTGAGTAGGGTCAGCCCCCTCAGGGCAGGCGAGGTCATCGGGGTCATCGCCGTCGTTTGGCCTGAATGGGTTGCCGATCCACTGAATGTCCCGGGCGTACACGCCGTTGGCAGGTGTGTTGAGGTCCACGCCGGTCAGGGCGTTGTGCGTCTCCCAGAGGTTTCCTGAGAATATGACGCCCTGCTGGCTGGCGTTTCCAGAACCGATGGTGGCAAATCCAGCGTCGAGGACTTCCGGCACGCTCTTGATCGCCAACTCGGCTGTGTCCAACTCACCAGTCTTAAGGGCAGCTACACGGGTTGCGTCTTCCGGTATGGCCTGGATGATCACTTTTTCGACCGCGGGGTCGAATCCCCAATGTTGTCCGGTCTTGGTGAACACGGCGCGATCGTCCCTGATCCACTCATCTACCTGGAAAGGGCCAGTGCCTACGAAATTCTCGCGCATCCAGTCTTCGCCGTTCTCTTCCTGGGCCCTCTGAGGGTGGACAACCATACCGACGAATCCGTTTCCGTTCATCATGTAGGTGTGCCAGTGCGAGTCAACAGCGGCGAAGGTGTAATTCACCTGGTTGCCCGACGCGACGGCGGGGTTCTCTCCGAAGAGCGTTGAAAAGTAAGAAGCGCTGGGGGCGATGCTGTGGGTAGTGATAAGCGGGTTGACCTGGTTGTAGCTCCACGCTACGTCCTCAGAGGTCATGGTGCCCCAGCCCTTGTGGAACTCGACACCCTGCCGGATGTCCACGGCCACCGAAAGGCCGTCCGAGCCAAGTTCCCACCCGGTAGCTAGCTGTCCGGCCGCGTACTCCACTGTGCCGTCTTCTCGCCAACGCCAGGTGAACAGATCCTCGCCAGCACCCCAAGCGACCGCTCGGTATTGTTCGCAGAACACAGTGCCCGCGCCGGGGCTGCAAATCAGGTTTGACAGAGCGAATCGGATTGTCCCCACAGGGTTCTTGGGATCCGGCGCGTCGGCCGTGCCGGCGGCTATCGGGACCGGAACCGCAGTTGGAGCCGCGGGTGCGGGCGCCGTTGTTGGGGCCGCTGCCGGCGCGGGCGCCGGTGCTGTGGCCGGTGCAGTCGTTGGGGCCGGCGCAGGGGCAGGGGCTGTCGTAGGCACCGCCGGGGCGGGCGCGGGAGCCTCTTCCGAGTCGTCACCGCAAGCCACGACGAACACTAGCGCAACGATCAGAATCGTCACAATTGGGAGAGTTCGGAGTAATCGTGTCATTAATTTTCTCCAGAAATGACTTCCAGGGTTGGTATACGGCGGGCCAAGCATTGAAGCTTCTTTGCTACAGAACTTTACGCATTGATAAGGCTCATGGAAATCAGCACAGAGCGGCGAGTTCAAGTTGGTGCTTTCTATGAGCGCACTTATACGTCAGCAAGGAAAGGATGTCAAGACTCGGGACGGGGCAGCAGAGGTTCAGTGGGCCAGTGTCACGGCGGTTACGCCGCCGACGGTCATTACAATTGATAGCGTTTTGATGACAAGAATCTTCCGATCGAGGGGCTCGTTGAGGACGTTGGAGACTCCAACGCTGAGGACGATTCCCAGCGCGAATACGAAGAGAGGCCTCGTTGCCATGACCGTAGATACGAGCGAGACAGGGCCTGAATAGATGGCCTCCAGTAGAAATGATAGAGCGACGAATACCAGCGCTCCCTCGGTGAACAGTATCAGTCCGACCGATGCGGGTCTTCGCAGGGTGCTTATGAGGTCGCCCATTCCACCTGGCTTGAACGTGAAGGCCACGCAGGCGGCACCGTTTCCGATCGCTCGCCAGAAGAAGAGCGTCCAGACATCCATGTCGTCCGCGACCATCTTGCTGAAGACTTGACTCAGACCGAATCCGAGACTAGCGAATATCAGAAGGGTAAACGGGAGCAATTGGCCTCGCCCCCTGTCGCCGGGCCTAGCAGTCGGGCCGAGGGACATCAGAGCGGCTCCTGCAACCGTAACGACCACCCCGACCCAAGCGAGCAGCCCAATCTGCTCCCCAAGTAGGAACTGAGCGAGGATTGCGACGAAAATTGGGTAAGTAGATGTGACAGGAACGACTCGCGAGACGTCCTGAGTGCCCATCACCCAGAACATGAGCACGAGGTATCCGCCGGAAGTCAGTCCGGAAACAACCGCAAGCGCCACGTCTGCCTGCGAATATCCGGTCCACTCCACCCAGGGGAGTATGGCGACTGCCAGTATAAACTGAGTCAGGCCGACCATCACGATGAAGGTCCGGGGGTTGGGGGTGAACCGGGCTATGAGGATCTTGTCCAGCGCCGATATGAAGGCGAAGATGATCGTGCTGCCCAGGGATAAGAGGACCCAGGTCATGGAATTAAGAAATGAGAGTTGGAAATGGTGTGCCGGAGCGTGGGAGACTCGAGTGTATTGCGGAACATGTGGCGGAGCGGGCGGTATGTATTTCGTCCTCAGTGTAACCGCTGAAGTTGAACGCCTGGCGGAGCCGATTCGCGTCGGGTCGATGGCCGCCGCCGTGTGGGTCGTAAGCGAGCTGCTGCCTGAAGCCGTGAAGCTGGTCCTGTCCAATCAGGTGCATCTTGCCAGATAGAGCGGTGTCGTACCCCACAGACCTAAGCAGGTAGGGCCAAGTGGGAACGTCCGACGGCAGCGGCTTCGCGTTGTCCCATCCCTCGCACCTGGACACGTAGCGGCCGGTCATGAAGGACAGTCTCGACGGAACGCAGAGCGGCGAGTTGCAGTAAGCGGCGTCGAACGTCGCTCCAGACTCCGCGATTCGCTCCATGTTGGGCGTTTGGACGAAGGGGTGGCCGTAGGCGGACGACCACATAGGGCCGTGCTCGTCGGACATTATCACGAGGAAGTTTGGTCGGTCAGTCACAGGGCTGTCCCGTAGATGCGCTCGGGCACGACGATGACTGCAGCGCGACGGTCGTCGATCATCGCCTGGTCGTACTCGTCCCAGTTCGGATGCTCCTGGCCGGAGGCAGAGCGGTAGATGCCGCGAAGAGCGTCGCGGAGTTCGGTCTCGTCAGACTCGCCGCGTCGCAGAACCCTTGCATGGCCCTCCAGCACGACGTATCCCCACCAGTCGGCCTTGGATACCAGCAGCGAGCAGCGAGGGTTGCGCGCCAGGTTGTGCAGCTTGGCGCGGTCTTCGGTAGTCGTGAAACCGGCGCCATCACCGTAAGGTCCCACGGTAACTATGCTCATCTGGGCCGCCCCGTCCCTGCGGAACGTCGTCAGGACGGCTTGATGATTGTTTGAAACGAACTCGATGACGTTTTCGGGGAGCAAGTTTCGACCTCCGGGCTAACCTACAAAGTCTATCTCGTACAGGTCATAGTGCGAGTGATCCATGCCGAGGCTCTTGTACGTCTGCTGCGCCCCGACGTTGGTGCGTTCCACGTAGAGCCTGACGCCGCAGATTCCGCCGTCGGACTCTGCCATGGTGAGCACATGATCGTGCATGGCGGTGTAGACACCCTTCCGCCTGTGCCCCGCATCGACGAAGACGCTCTGAATCCACAAGAACGTCGCGTTCCGCCAGTCGCTCCACTCGTAGGTAATCAGGAGGCTACCGACGACTGTGCCGTCTATCTCGGCCACAATGTAGAAGCCCTTGTCCGGCGAGTTGAGTACGGCATCGACTCCGGCGGTGATACGAGATTGGTCAAGAGTCTTGCCTTCGGTCTCGAGAGCCATCGCCTGTTGGAAATCTACGATCCTGGTAGCGTCGTTGGGACTAGCCTCACGGATCGTGGGAGTTGATCGGGCCACGGTGTCCTCCGCAATGAGTGTTCACGAGCGATCGGATTGTAGCACACCGTGATGGCAGGTCTCGGAATTGACCTGCTCCTATCGCAATGCTATCGTCCAGCAAGCTCACTAGTTCCAAGACAATACAGATATGAGGTTGCCATGCTGCCCAAACCTGCCAAAGATGAATTCCGACGCTCGACATCTGTATCTTCTGAGACGAATGTCGCGGTGCCCATGAGGGACGGCGTGGTTCTTCGTGCCGACGTGTACAGGCCGGCGGGCGGCGGGCGGCACCCTACCCTCCTACAGCGGATTCCCTACGGCAAACACTCGCCACGGTATCGAAGCATGTACCTCGATCCGATGAGAGCGCTGGATCGAGGGTACGCGGTAGTGATACAGGACGTACGGGGACGTCACGCTTCTGATGGGGAATGGTATCCATACGTCAACGAGGCGCGAGACGGCTACGACACCATAGATTGGATCGCCTCCCAGCCGTGGTCCGACGGCAACGTGGGGATGTTTGGAATCTCATACCACGGGGCGACGCAGTGGCTGGCCGCCACTGAAGCGCATCCGGCTCTGAAGGCAATCGTTCCGGGCGTGACGGCGGACTCTTACTACGATAGCTGGACGTATCTCGGAGGCGTCTTCCAACTGTTCTGGATAAGCGGCTGGGCGTCCGGTTTCGTGCTGGACGACTTTGCGCCTCGGTCCGCGCGACACCCAGAGGCGCGAGCGCTGCTGCGCGAGTGGCGCCGGGACCCGTTCGCGATTGCCAATCACCTGCCGCTGGGCGACATGCCGGCTCTCAGAGAGGTCTGCGACTACTACTACGACTGGCTCGAACACCCGACATATGACGACTACTGGAAGTCGTTCGCTCCGCGCGAGAAGTATGATCGCATAACAGTGCCCGCTCTCAACCAGGGGGGTTGGTACGACGGCTTCATCCGCGCCACGCTGCGCAATTATGAGGACATGCAGGAACAGGGTGGGAGCGAGTTGGCACGGTCCCAGCAGCACCTTGTGGTGGGACCGTGGCTGCACCAGGCACTCCCAGAACCATCGGCGGGAAATGGCTACTTCGGACCGTCGGCGTCGGGCGCCGCAATTGATTGGCACGGGATGCAGCTTGCCTGGTATGACCGCTGGTTGAGGAACGAGGACAACGGAGTCGACACCGACCCCAGCGCTTACCTATTCGTAATGGGCGCCAACGAGTGGCGGGCCGAGGAGGCCTGGCCCCCGCCAGACGCCGAGACCATGACGCTGTTCCTGCGAAGCGGGGGCAGAGCGAATACTCTGAACGGAGACGGGGAACTGTCCGCCGATCCGCCAGCGGTGTCGGAATCGCCTGACCACTTTCTGTACAACCCTGCGAATCCGGTGCCGACGAATGGCGGCGCTCATCTTGGCGGCGTCCCTACGCTCTTTCAGGTCGGAGTCCAAGACCAGCGTGGGGTAGAGTCACGGGGCGACGTGCTCGTATACACGTCGGAGCCGCTGGAACGGGACACTGAAGTGACAGGCTACGTCACGCTCGACCTTTGGGCGGCGACCACTGCTGAGGATACCGACTGGACAGGCAAACTGGTCGATGTGCATCCTGACGGACGGACGCTTAACGTGTGCGACGGAATTCTCAGGGCCAGCTATAGAGACTCGCTGGAGACGCCTTCACCGGTGAAGCCAGGAGAGGTCTGCCAATTCCGGGTGGAGGTCGGTCCCACGGCGATGCTGTTCCGCAAGGGCCATCGGATCAGGCTGGAAGTGTCTTCCAGCAACTTCCCGGCGTATGCGAGGCATACGGGCTCGCCTCACGATCAGTCGGCTGAAATGACTCCGTCAACACAGACTGTTCTGCACGACGCGGACCACCCGTCGGCGCTGCAACTGCCGGTGTTGCGGAGGTAACGTAGTACAATAAGCGTGCGAACATCTCCCTCGCCCTGCCATCCAAAATCGCCGGGCGACAGTCAGATATGAACCGGAGAGGCCGATGATTTCACGTCCCATAGCAGTACAGCCGCGCGGAGGCTACAAGATTTGGCTGCAATACGAAGACGGGGTCGAGGGTGAGGTAGATCTTTCGGACATCCCGCGCACGGGAATCTTTGAAGTCTGGAACGACATGTCGTTCTTCGAGAGCGTACATATATCCGAGTTCGACTCTATCGCGTGGTCGGATGATGCAGAACTCTGTCCTGACTCGCTCTACATCAAAGTAACGGGCAAGCCGGTCGAAGAGCTTATGCCTGCGCTAAAGTCGCTTTCATCAAGAAGTGCCTGAACTCTCGCGATTCTACGGAATCACGATTCATATGTATTCGCAGGATCACGCACCGCCTCATTTTCACGCGAAGTACGGCGGGCATGACGTTGCGATGACCATTGAAGACCTCGAAATAGCCAACGGTGCGATTTCACCGCGCGCACGGCGGCTGGTGCGACAATGGGCTTCGCTACATCGGGCTGAGCTGCGAGAAGCCTGGAATAGGATCAGGCGTCACGAGATCCCGGACAAGATTGACCCGCTGCCCTGAGACCTGCTTCCCAAAACTCGGCCGCTAACCGCCGTCTGTATAGTCGGCCACGTGGGTCGCTACGAGGCGAAAGATGACGACATCCTGGTGGTCTCCTCGATAGCCCTCGGCGAACGCGCGTCCCTCTTCCTCACCGTAGTATCGGGTGGCCATTGAAAGCACGAGGTCGTACAGGGGTCTAGTGACCTCTTCCACCGTGCCATCGACTATCACCGACCTGTACGGTGGCTCTCGCCAGTCTGCGCATAGCGAAGCGTGAGGGTCTCGCAGAAGGTTGCGCCACTTGAGTGTGCGGCGTCCGGTGAAGAAGTAGGCCGCGCCGTCCTCCCACTGGTACCAAATCGGAGCGGAGCGAGGTCTGCCCTGAGCGTCAACGGTACTGATGACGCCGACCAGGGTCTGGCTGAGGAATTCGTCTACATGCGGGCTTACGTTTGTCATGTGGGCTTGGCTCTCTCAGACTGGATAAGTGGGCGTAACGAACTCACATGTCGGGCCAGCAGCGCGACTGAGTCGTCGGTCCAATGTGATTAGCGGACAGTCGAGCATCTCTGCGAGCGCAACGTACCAAGCATCGTAGCACGTCAGGTTGTGCCTCAACTCCCACACACGATCGGAGAAAGGTGCGAAAGTGTAGAGTTCTACATTGGTGCTCGTCATTATTCCGTGAACCGTAGTTGCTTCCGGGGTAGAGAGCTCGCCAGTACGTTCAAGGCTCCGAAGAGTGTTGCTCGCCTCGGCCATTAGGACTTCAGGCGCCGCCAACGCCTGACTGGTCAGCTCGACTTCGGCCCACGTGCCCTCCGGACCTGAATTCGTCAGCGCGGCAACCAGTGCGGATGCATCAACGACCACTGTCACTTTCTGTCAGCGTCACGAGCTTCAAGTATCTTTGAAGCTGAGATCTGTATGCCCGTGGTCTTCTTGAAGTGACGAACTTCCTCAAGCCACTCATCGGTGTTCAGTTTCGAGGCGATTCTCTCCAGTTCGACACGCAAGTATTGCTGCATGGACTGGCGTTTACGCGCGGCCCGGGCGGCCAACACGTCGCGGACTTCCTCTGGTACGTTCCTTATTGTTATCTGTACTGGCATGACAGCATTTTGACATCGATAACTGCATTTTGCAAGCAAAACGTGTCACGCTGTATCGAGTCAATGGTGATCCAGCTCAGTCGGCTGCCTGTGCCGTCTCCAGTGCAAGGCTCGGCAGCACTTTTCGCAGGTAGTATCCTGTCTGTGAATGGTCCATCGCGGCCAGGTCTTCGGGTGTGCCCTGGGCGACGACGTCGCCGCCCTTGTCGCCGGCTCCGGGACCGAGGTCTATCAGCCAGTCGGCGCTCTTGATGAGGTCGAGGTGGTGTTCGATCAGCACCACACTGTTGCCGGCGTCCACGAGACGATGGAGAACGCGCATCAGGTGCGAACAGTCCTCGAATGACAGGCCGGTGGTCGGCTCGTCGAGGATGTAGAGCGTCTGTCCGGTGGCGCGCTTAGAGAGTTCGGTAGACAGCTTCACGCGCTGGGCCTCGCCGCCGCTGAGTTGGGTGGCCGGTTGTCCAAGTCGGATGTAGCCGAGACCAACGTCGTACATGGTCTGTAGCTTTCGCTTGACGCGCGGTATGTTCTCAAAGTGCTCCAGGGCCTCGGTAACAGTCATGTTCAGGATTCGGGCTATATTCGCGCCTTTCCACTCGATCTCAAGCGCCTCGCGATTGTAGCGCGCGCCGGAGCACACCTCGCACGGGACGGTTACGTCGGGGAGGAACTGCATCTCAATGTTGATGTAGCCATCACCCGTGCACGCCTCGCATCTGCCCCCCTTGACATTGAAGGAGAAACGGCCCGGTTTATAACCTCGCGTGCGAGCTTCGGGGACAGTCGCGAACAGCTCACGGATGGGAGTGAACGTGCCGGTGTAGGTCGCCGGGTTCGAGCGTGGGGTGCGACCAATCGGCGACTGGTCGATATTCACCACCTTGTCTATGTTTTGAATGCCGTCTATCGAGTCGCAGTCGCCAGGGCGCTCACGGGCGCGGTAGAGCGTCTGCGCGAGCTTCTTGTACAGAATCTCGTAGATGAGGGTGCTCTTACCGGAACCGGAGACGCCTGTTATGCAGACCAACTGGCCCAGGGGGATCTCAACGTCGATGCTCCTGAGGTTGTTCTGTCGAGCTCCCCTGATAGTTATGGACTTGCCGCTGCCCTGCCTTCGCTCGACGGGCACTGGAATCTGCTTCGTGCCACCCAGATATTGGCCGGTGAGCGACTCCGGGGTGTCGATGATCGACTGTACGGTGCCTTCAGCTACGATATGTCCGCCGTGCTCTCCAGCGCCAGGCCCGAGATCGACGATGTGATCGGCGGCACGCATTATCGCCTCATCATGCTCGACGATCAGCACCGTGTTTCCTATGTCGCGCAGGTTCTGGAGCGTGCGGATAAGGCGGTGGTCGTCCGCGGGATGAAGTCCTATGGAAGGCTCGTCGCACACGTACAGGACGCCCATCAGTCCAGACCCGATCTGCGTGGCAAGTCGGATTCGCTGGGCCTCACCGCCGCTCAATGTCGAAGCAGTTCGGGAGAGCGTGAGGTAGTCCAGACCTATGTTCAAGAGGAATCTCAGCCTGGCTTCGATCTCCTTCAGGATCTGCTCCGCAATGGCTTTTTCTCGGTCGGTCAAAAGGTCTTCCGGGCCGGTACCGTTGATAGAGGAGGCATTCCCAGAGATGACATTGATCCATTCCAGCGCCTGAGATATGGACCGATCAGTCATGCTGGTGATGTTCGATCCTGCTATGGTGACTGCCCGCGCCTCGGGCCTGAGCTTTTGCCCACCGCAGTCGGCGCACGGCCGAGCCGACATGTATCTTTCGATCTCCTGACGGACGTGGTCGGACTCGGTCTCCAAATACCGACGCTCAAGGTTGTTCAAAACGCCCTCAAAGCGCGTGTCCCAGCGGTAAGTACGTCCACGCTGAGTGCGGTGGGTGATGCGAATCCGCTTTCGGCCCGTACCGCGAAGCAGCGCGTTTAGCTGTCGCTTCGTGAGCGTCTCGACAGGGTCGTCGACGGTGAAGTCGAACTCTCTGCCGAGAGACTCGAGTTGGCTCATATTCCACGACGCCACGGTGCCCGTCCGCGACCACGGTTCGATCGCGCCCTGCGCTATGCTCTTCGAATTGTCTGGAATAGCCAGATCGGGATCGATTTCCAGCTTGTAACCCAAGCCAGTACATGTGGAACAGGCTCCGTGGGGGTTGTTAAAGCTGAAGGTGCGCGGCTCCAATTCGCCCAGGCTGATGCTACAGTGGACACACGCGAAGTGTTCGGAGAACAGCATCTCATTTTCACCGGCCACATCGACGAGTACGATACCCCCAGCCATTCGCAGAGCAGTCTCGACAGAGTCGGTGACGCGGCCGACGTCTGCGCTGTTCCCGGACACCAGACGGTCGACCACGATCTCGATCGTGTGCCATTTCTGCTTGTCAAGATCGAACTGCTCGCTGAGATCGTGGACTTCGCCGTTCACTCGCACTCTGACGAATCCAGCCTGGCGCGCGTTCTCAAAGACCTCTTTGTGCTCGCCCTTGCGTCGCCTGACCATCGGCGCGAGAATCTGCAGCCTGATCCTTTCTGGCAGACCTAGGACTGAGTCAACGATCTGCTGAACTGTCTGCCGCTCAACTGGGCGTCCGCACTTGTAGCAGTGGGGACGCCCTACCCTCGCGAACAGGAGCCTCAGGTAGTCGTAGATCTCAGTAACAGTTCCGACGGTGGAACGCGGGTTGTGGGAGACTCCCTTCTGATCGATGGAGATAGCGGGAGACAGACCCTCGATGTACTCCACATCCGGCTTGTCCATCCGGCCCAAGAACTGGCGGGCATATGCTGACAGAGACTCGACATATCGGCGCTGGCCCTCCGCGTAGATGGTGTCGAACGCCAGCGAACTCTTGCCCGAGCCAGACACACCAGTAATGACTACCAGCTTATTGCGAGGGATAGTAACGTCGACGTTTTTGAGGTTGTGCTCGCGCGCACCGCGAACCACGATGTTCTCGAGTGGCATGTTCTGAGAGCGTCCTCCGGGCGGGGTCTGAGGATGCGAGTAGCGCCCGCGTGCGGGCGACGTCGCAACCTAGATTCTACCACCAGCCGGGCGAGGGTGTAAGGCGTTTACGAGTGAATACGCAGCATCGCTACTATCTCAATGCGGGCTCAATGCGGGCTCAATGCGGGGCGCGGCCGACTACACGCATGGGCGCCGACAGTGATGCGCTCGGCTTGTTCGCATTATTTGGCAGGTGCTACAATTCGACAGCGTGTGCCTGCGAATAATCGCTCGTGCATACTTGGAAAAGGACCCGATCCAGACGCGAGGCAGGTGGAGCAAGTTGGCTGACATCAACGTGGCAATAATCGGCGTGGGGAACTGCGCATCTTCTCTGGTCCAGGGGATACACAAGTACTCCGACACCGGTCCAGAGGACAGCATTCCGGGGATCATGCATCCTGTGCTTGGAGAGTACGGGATAGGTGACATAAAGGTAGTCGCAGGATTCGACATCGATGCCAACAAGGTCGGACTGGACCTGTCAGAAGCCATTTACGCTGAACCCAATAACACAGTGAAGTTTCACGATGTCCCTCACACCGGCATCTCGGTCCAGCGCGGCATGACACTGGACGGTGTGGGCGAGTACATGTCCGAAGTCATTGAAAAAGCTCCTGGCACGACCGACGACATAGTCGGAATCCTTAAAGAGCGGGAAGTAGACGTTGTAATCAACTACCTCCCAGTCGGGTCCGAAGATGCCACGAGGTGGTACGCCGAACAGATCCTTGCTGCCGGATGCGGGATGATCAACTGCATTCCGGTTTTTGTCGCCAGCGGGGAGGGAGACTACTGGCAGCGGAGATTCAGGGACGCAGGTGCTCCGATAATCGGCGACGACATCAAGTCGCAAGTCGGCGCCACGATTGTTCACCGAGTACTCACGAGGCTGTTCATGGACCGCGGCGTCGAACTGGAAAGGACTTACCAGCTCAACTTCGGCGGCAACTCCGACTTTCTCAACATGCTCGAGCGCAGTCGCCTGACCTCGAAGAAGATCTCCAAGACCAACTCGGTCCAGTCCCAGGTTGATGTAGACCTCGATGCTGACAACATCCATATTGGCCCTTCGGACCATGTGCCCTGGCTGTCAGACCGCAAATGGGCATATATCAGGCTTGAGGGCACCAGTTTCGGCGACGTACCCCTTAACGTAGAATTGAAGCTGGAAGTGTGGGACAGCCCCAACTCAGCAGGGGTCGTAATTGACGCTATCAGATGCGCGAAGATCGCCAAGGACCGCGGACTCGGTGGTCCGATCCTTGGGCCGTCGGCCTACTTCATGAAGTCCCCTCCGGTCCAGTACACTGACTCAGTCGCTCGACAGATGGTCGAGGACTTCATAACGGGAGTGGACAACTAGGCGGACAGCCTGTCCATCACAAATCGTCCTCGTATTCAGGCGTGAGTCGATGATCAGGTCTCGCACGTTCTATCTCTTTGTCTTGACGTATGACTGGTCATTCGCTGCGGATACGGATAGAATGGGGACGAATCCGGCACTTCGACGATCAAGCCCCCGGAGCTACCAACCCCAAGTCAGGCGGTTCAGCCTGCTGACAAGCGCTCCGGATCGCCGACTCAAGGAGAGGGTATGGACCGATCTCGTAAAATCGGCCTATTCTCACCGTATGACCACGCTTACAGCGGCGGAGTTCAAAGTCACATTCGTGAACTCGCCGACCAATTTCGTACGTGGGGTCACACGGTACGCATTGTTGCTCCGAGTTCCTCGCCGCTACCTTCGGACGATCCTGATTTCATCCCGATGGGCCGTGCGGTCCCTCTGCGGAGTGCGGACTCAATCGCCAGGGTCTCGCTGTCAGTTTGGCTTCATCCTCAGATCAAGTCGCTACTCGAGAGAGAACGATTCGACATAGTCCACATGCACGAACCGCTTGTAGGGTTCGTGCCATTTAGCGCTCTTCGCCACATAGATACCGACAGGACAGTCACCGTCGCAACATTCCACAGCTATCGACGCAGGCGTGTCTGGTGGGCCATAGGTCCGGACCGGTTGGCGAACCGGCTGCTCAATCGGCTTCACGGAAGAATAGCAGTGTCCAGCCCGGCTGCTCGTTTCGTCAACAGCCACTTCCCCGGCGAATACAGGATCATCCCCAATGGCGTCAGGGTGGATGACTTCAAACGCGCAGAGCCACTTCCGGAGCTGATGGACGGCAAAGTCAATATTCTGTTCCTGGGCAGGCTCGAAAAGCGGAAGGGGTTGAAGTACCTGCTCTCCGCATATAGCCGTCTCAAGTGGGACCGGCCCGAGTTGAGGCTGATCGTGGTCGGCGCAGGTCAGCCGGATGCTGACTGCTATCGAATCATGAGCGAGCGCAATCTTCAGGACGTCGTCATAGTTGGACGGACTTCAGACGAGCTGCGGGCGAGATACTTCAAGTCCGCCCACGTCTACTGCTCACCGGCAACTGGAAAAGAGAGTTTCGGAATTGTGCTGCTGGAGGCTATGGCTGCCGGGGCGCCTGTACTCGCAACCGAAATAGAAGGATACGCAAGTGTGGTCGAACACGGGCACAACGGTCTACTGGTCCCTCCAAAGGATGACGAGGCCCTTGCGAAAGCGATGGCTGCGCTGATTGACGACGGTCATCTGCGACAGCGGCTGAGCGCGGAGGGAATCAGGACTGCCGACAGTTTCCGCTGGGAGCGCGTGGCAAGACGGGTCATGGACTACTACGAGGAGTTCGTCCCCGAGCGGACCGTAACCGCATCTCTGTAGCGCCAGATTTGACCGTGTCAGTTCTGTCTGCCTAATATGTCTCGATACCCAGACCACTGTGCGGTGAGATTATGATGGGGCGGGACAGCGCTCGACAGGCGGTTGCAAACTATGTAGAACGACCCGTCGCGCGTCTGCTTGCCCGGCTCGGACTGACCCCAAACCTAGTGACGCTGATCGGGCTAGCCATTGCGGGCGCGGGAGCCTACCTGATCGCTACCGGGCACTGGTGGGGAGGCGGACTTATCGTACTGTTCGCGGGCGCCTTTGACATGTTCGACGGCGCTCTGGCGAGGGCGACCGGTAAGGAGTCAGATTTCGGCGCCCTGCTCGATTCCACGATTGATCGGGTATCGGAGGCTGTCGTCCTTCTGGGACTGCTCGCATTCTACCTATCCTCGAACGACGATCTCGGCTCGATTCTCGTCTACGTCGCGCTGGTGGGGTCCATCATGGTCAGCTATATGCGTGCAAGATCTGAGGGACTTGGCATCGACTGCAAGGTCGGAGTAATGACAAGGCCTGAGCGGGTTGTCGCAATTGGGACAGCACTGATTGTCGGTCACTGGCTGCCCATCACGATGCTTGTCGTGCTGGGTGTGATTGGCGCGCTGACGACTGTCACGGCGGTCCATAGGCTAGTCCACACTTCACGCATGATTAACTCAGAAGACCGAGACGATCAATGATGGCTAGCGCAATCTCCGAGCATGGTTGCAGACGTACATTGACTATGGCGACCCTTAAAGTTCGCCATCCCAGGATGTCCGAAACGGACGTTGAGCCTGAAGCGCGCTTCGAGTGCTGCGACCGTTTTCCTGTCGCAGGAGTTTCATGTTGACACCAAGCCGAATCGCCTTGGTCCTTCCGAGGGTCACGCTCGCTATCGCAATCTGCATCGTCGCCGGACTGGTATCCACTCGGGCAACGTCTGCGTCAGCAGAGTCGATTACAGTTGCATCATCCGGCGTGGTTAGCGAATTTCCAGATGGAATGAGATTTACCATCGATGTGGAGTCGGAGCAAGAGATCGAGGAGATTGCGGTCAAGATCCGTACAGGAACTCAAGAGCGGGAAGTGTACGGTTACATGGAGTTCGATGATGCCAAGCTCGTGGACTCCGAGCTCTTCTGGAGAACCAACACTTCCGGCCGCTATATTCCTCCGGGAACCATTATCTACTACTACTTCGAGATACGGGACGCGACGGGCAACGAACTGGTAACCGACACCGTTGAGTTCATATACGAGGACGCCAGATTCACCTGGGAGGAGGTCTCGGACGGACCGATAGCGGTAGCGTACCACGGGCCCGTCAAGACCAGGGCCGACATCATTCTGGGCGCGATCGTGGAGACTCTCGACTTCATGGGACCAATCCTGGGCGCCGACACGACGGTGCCGATCCGAGTAACCATGTACAACAACGTCAAGGAGATGCTTGAAGCACTTCCCCCGGGGTCGAGCACGATCAGACGCGAGCTCATTACCGAGGGACAGGCGTTCACCAACATCGGCACCCTTCTGGTTCTAGGGGGAGGCAGACGGGCTAAAGGTACGGCCTCACACGAGGTGACGCACATTCTGACACATCGCGCCGGAGACAGCGCCGCGCGGAGCATTCCGTCGTGGCTGGACGAAGGACTCGCGGAATTTGGCAACGTCGATCCTGGGTTCTCCTACGACATCGCACTGGAATTCGCGATGGCGACCGACAGGCTGCTGCCGATAACCTCTATGCCCATACTCCCTGGCGACCCTGAGGACGTAATCATCTTCTACGGTCAAGCACGAAGCCTGATTCAGTTCATGGTGTTCAGGTACGGGCCGCAGGCCATGCGCCAACTCCTGAGTACACTCAAGGCGGGTACGAACATGGAGGGCGCAATTCAAGAAATCTACAGGGTATCTCGAATCGAGCTTGAGAACCAGTGGAGAGACACGATCGGCGCCGAGCACTACGTCCGTCCCGACAGGGAGAGTGCCAAGCCCACTCCTATCGCGAGGCCTGCGCTTAGTCTCTTCAGCTTGACGCCGCAGGCAGGGTCAGAGACTGTCGGCAGCGTGGAGCTGACCCCGACACCTGAACCTGCTGCTGCTGCGCCCGCGCCGACGGCAACCGAGCCTCCCTCGGTCTCGCAGTCAACTGACACACAGACGCCTGAACCGGAGTCGGAGAGCGATTCCGAGACGAGTGGCGTGGAAAGAAGAGAAGGCGGTTCCGCATGCTTCGCGCCAGCGTCGCCGACCATGCGACTGGAGGATCTAGCGATCCCGCTGAGCGTTCTCGGCCTGGTCGGGCTGGGTTTGCGTCGCCGTAGGAGTCGATAAATGGAAGACCAACTCGACTGGATCAGGGCAGCGGAGCAGACCTGGGTGGTCAGATATCCTGCTCAGAAACTAGCTACGTTTGGCATCACTTCGCTCTCGTACTACGTCGTGACCGAGCCAATCTACCGGGACCTCCAGCCAGACAGCAGGGAGGGAGTGGTGAGAACCGGCAAGGTCGTCGCAGAGGAGCCTTCCATCGTCACGCCCTACTATGCGATGAACCTGGAAGGGTTCAGCCCGGAGGCGTATCGCTACCTGGAGTACGTGTCGAATCAGCATGGGCCCAACAGTCCGGGCCTGTTGTACCAGTACAGGAACGAGCCTGAGGGTACGGAGATTGTCAACGGGGATGCTGGAGAAATTGCCCACCGGATCGACGAACGGCTGACAAGGGAACAGGCCAACCTCGCTGTCGTGATGGTCGGCGTGGACGAACTCTGGGACGTGTCGCTGATAAAGTTCATGTACGAGCTGACTTCCAGGTCTGCTCCGCACCATGTCGAGGAGCTTGGTTCCAAGGGCCTCTTCGACCCGGCGCCCGGTGCTGGCGGACTTCCCATGGCGGCTGTTCAGAGAATCGAGCGCATGTTCTATGACGTTTCCAGAGGCGGTGACCCGGAAGTCCTCAGACGCGAGCTAGACCGTTGGGGGGCATTCGACTTGTACCAAGACAGGTTCCTTAACCTGTTTCGTCGTTGACCGGATCGGCAAGTCGCCCTTTCGTGGATGACATGCTGGATGCGGATGCGGGCTGATCTTCAGCTAGATGGCTGAGTCCCGGAATCACAGCGGACTCAGGAGATCTGCCATTACCAGGTGGGTGGCGATCACTCTGATCACTCTCACGCTCGTTGGCTTTCGAAGTGACGGACTGGCTATGAGCAGTACGCAGTCGGCCTCGAAAGCCTATGCGTACGATCTCGTTGGATGGCACCTGGCCAACGTCCACTCGAAGTGGACCCACTGGCTCCGCAGGGTAGTTCCGCGCTTCATGGTTACAGACTCCGAGCGTCTGCGGAGGGTCGCTGTTTACTTCGAGCTAGGAGACGGGATAAGGCAGCTCACAAGCCAGTTAATGTCGGCAAGCTCCAGGGGTGACAGCATTGCAGTAGTCCGGGAGCTGGAGGACCAGATCCGACAGCTTCGTAGCTCACGCGCCTCGATCCGCAACGACGTCGAGGAGGCGATCGAGTCCGAGATCAGCACCGTGGTAAGGGACCAGGGACTTGGGCTAGTTGGCAGGCTGGTATTTCCTCCAGTTGACGTCAGGCTGGAGGAGCCGCCGATGGTGCTTGTCACATCTCCAAGGGACAGAATTCATCGACTGGATGACGTGCTGCTGGAATCTGGCATGACGATAGAGGAGCGGGAAGAAGTCGAGGAACGAGTTGTTGAGGAGCAGGACATTTCGCCGCTCGTTCTGGAGATAGGCGGTGTTGCTACGTATCCGGCGTCGGTCCACAACGGAGTCAACCTGCGGAACACGCTGCGACTGGCGGCCCACGAGTGGGTGCATCACTATCTGTTCCTGAAGCCATTAGGGCGCAATCCCTATTCCTCTTCTGAACTCATGGTACTGAACGAGACTGTCGCCAGCATCGCGGGCGACGAGATTGGCGATCTTGCCTACTCGACGATGCAGTTTCGGATGCCTGCGAAACCGGAATCCGCTGATGAGATCGCCCGCGAGTTTCACGTTGCCGACCTGACGGAGCACACTGAGCTCGATTTCGGATCGCTTATGAGGGAGACCCGGGTGACAGTCGATCGGCTGTTGGCCGGCGGAGAAGTCGAGCAGGCGGAAGCCTACATGGAGGACCAGCGGAAATTACTCACTGAAAGCGGCCATCCTATTCGCAAGCTCAACCAGGCGTACTTTGCCTTCTATGGCACCTACGCTCACGGTCCTGCGTCGGTCGATCCGATCGGCCCCCAGATTTGGCGACTAAGGGAATTATCGGCAGATGTTGGCGAGTTTCTTACGCTGGCCGGCGCGATAACCAGCAATGATGAGTTGATGGAACTGCTCAGGCAACTGGAAACATCTGATGGGCCGACCTGAACACTCTAAAGGGAACCACATTGGAAGGCCGAGCGTATTTTTATGTAGGCATTGGTCAATAACCGCTGTCGAACCTACCAACGCCGTGTGTTACTATGTCGTTACAGGAAACATTAGCCAAACTTCCACGCGGGGTTGTCTCTTAGCATGTACCGGCCAGAAGAACCAGAAGTAAACTTCGATCAGATCCTTGAGAGAATCAGGGGATTCTTCAGCCGGTTCAGCATTCGCGGGATCGGCCGAGGTGGCGGGATATGGTCGATTATCATCCTCGCCCTGTTCGGCATAGGCGCGCTTGTGTGGGTTGGGAGCGGTTTCTTCACCGTACAGCCCGGGGAAGAGGCAGCGCTCCGACGGCTCGGAATGTTTGACAACATCCAGGGTCCGGGACTTCACTGGTGGTGGCCCACTCCGATAGGGGCAAGAGACATCGTCAAGGTGGACGATATCCGCAAACTGGAAGTTGGAGTTCGAGGCGGGACTCCGGCTCTCGACGAGTCACTCATGATAACCGGCGATCCTGACGAGGCTGGTCAGCCTGGGGAGGCGCCGAACATCGTTGATGTGCAGCTTTTGGTCCAGTACGACATCAAGGACCTCCAGAAGTTCCTGTATCGTGCGGTTGATCCAGACGGTCAGACCATCAAGGACGCCACCGAAAGCGTGTTGCGCCAAGTCGTCGGCAGCAGGCCAATCGACGATCCTCTCACGGACAAGAAAGAGGACACGCAGGCCGACACCAAGCTGCTTCTCCAGAGACTGCTTGACGAGTACGAGACTGGCATAAACGTCCGCGAGGTCAAACTGCTCAACGTGTTCGCACCAGAACAGGTCAAGGACGCTTTCGACGACGTGGTACGTGCCAAGGAAGACAAGGCAAGGATCATCAACCTCGCCGACGCATACAGGGAATCCGTTCTACCAAATGCCAGAGGTGAGGCCGCCCGGCTCACAGAGGCCGCGGAAGCGTACAAGCAGGAGCGAGTCGCGTATGCGGATGGTCAATCGCAGCGGTTTCTGTCGGTTCTGAGTGAGTACGAACTGGCCCCGGAAGTCACACGACAGCGCATTTACCTGGAAGCGATGGAAGACATCCTTCCCGACATAAAAAAGTACATCATAGACAACGATACAGGCGGAGGCCTGCTGAACCTACTAAATCTGAACGACACCGGCGAGCTTCCAACCCAGCTCGGCAGCAGGAACCAATAAGGGCATCATTAGATGAAATTCTTGGCATTAGCCCTGATCATAGTCGCGGTTGTAGCGGCAATAGTGGGGCCACAGCTCTTCTTCATCGTAGATGAAAAGGAGTTGGCGATAGTCACACGCTTCGGCGAAGTGCAACAGTCAATTAGGAGCCCCGGTCTCTACACCAAGACTCCGTTCATTGATACCACGACGTACTTCGACAGGCGCCTGCTGAGCTTCGACGCGCCGCCCGAGTCGCTGCTTACGAAAGACAAGAAACGACTTATCATTGACGTGTACGCGCGGGGACGGATTGTTGATCCCGTGCTGTTCAGGAAGACCGTACAGACGGAGAGCCAGGGCAAGGCCCGTGCAGTGGACATCATCACGTCCGAGCTGCGGCGCGAGATCGCGAGCGACAATCAAGCTGAGATAATCACGACCAAGCGCGAAGACATCATGAAGCGCGTCCAGATTCTCGTCCAGCCCAAGCTCAGAGAATTCGGACTCGACATCATAGACGTTAGAATCAAACGCGCTGACTTCCCGCCCGAGATCGCAGAGTCCGTGTATGCAAGGATGCAGTCCGAGCGAAAGCGAAAGGCGGACAAGGAACGCGCCGAGGGACAAGAGATCGATGCGCAGGTCCGCGCCGCGGTGGACCGCGAGGCCTCCATCATCAAGGCCACTGCCCAGAGGCAAGCCGAAATCACACGCGGTGAGGGCGAGGCTGAAGCCATAAAGATCTTTGCGGCCGCAATCGCAGCCGATCCGGAGTTCTATGGCTTTCAGAGATCCCTGGAAGCCTATCGTAAGATATTCGAGTCCAACACGACGGTGGTACTTCCAGCTGACAGTGACCTGTTTGAGTTCCTCCAGTCACAGGACGGGCTCAACAAGAGCTTCGACACGCCCTGACCAAGCCTTCAGTGCGCACACAGGCTAATCCTTGCCGTGGCTACGCACCGAGGACATGTGGCCTCCTAGGACGCTTACGCCTTCGTCGTGCGAAGACGGTGAGATAAGCCCTAGGTCATGGTCCACGTCCAAGTCAAAGTGTTTGACGAGTTCATAGAATTCGTCGACCCACGTTGGCTTACGTCGGTGGCCGAAACCACCTTCGCCGTCGAAGGAGTTGAAGGCGAAGGGCTTACTACCGTGGTGATCGCAGACGACGAGACGGTAGCCGAGCTCAACGCCGAGCATCGCGGACTCGACACTACGACGGACGTGCTATCGTTCTCCAACGTTCACTCCGGCACTTACTACGGCGATGACACCCGGGACTCTGGCGAGTTCGAGTTCGTTCTTCCTCCGGATCATCAGCCTGAAGTCGGCGAGGTGATTATCTCGCTACAGCAGGCAGAACGGCAGGCGCTGGAATCCGGGAATACGCTCGAAAACGAGGTCGCTGTGCTGGTTGCCCACGGGATATTTCATCTGCTAGGTTACGATCACGAAGACGAGTCCGACGCCGTCATCATGCAGGCGATCGAGGTCGACGCGAAGGAGGAGATGCGGCGAACGGGACTTATCGACTAGCGACGATCCTCGCCCAGCCCCTCCTCTGGATTCCGGCCTACGCCGGAATGACGGTCGGTGGCACTGGTTCAGCCTTTGTTCGGAGGAAGCGTCTCCTGTAATGGCGGAAGTGCTCTACAGAAAGTGGCGTCCGCGTGCCCTGAATGAAGTCGTAGGGCAGGATACCGTCACGAATACTCTCAAGAATGCCGTTTCAAGCGGTCGGCTCACTCACGCGTACCTGTTCTGCGGTCCTCGCGGGACTGGAAAGACAAGTACCGCGAGGATACTGGCCAAGGCAGTCAACTGCCTGAACCCACAGAACGGAGAGCCGGACAACTCCTGCGACCATTGCATGGCGATAATCGAGGGCCGTGCGCTTGACCTGATAGAGATCGATGCTGCCAGCAACCGCGGCATAGACGACATCCGAGACCTCAGCGACAAGATCGGCTTCGCGCCCAGCCTGTCGCAGTACAAAGTCTATATCGTGGACGAGGTCCACATGCTGACGGATGCCGCGTTCAACGCACTCCTGAAGACCCTTGAAGAGCCCCCTGGGCACGCCATCTTCATACTCGCCACGACTGAGGTGCACAAGGTCCCTCTCACGATAGTCTCCCGGTGCCAACGGTACGACTTTCGCCGGATTCCGATTGACGCGATCCACCAGAAGCTGGCTCAGTTGAGCGCAGCCGAGGGTGTGGATGCAGAAGGAGACGCGCTAGACCTGCTCGCGCGACACTCAACAGGGAGCCTCAGGGATGCCGAGAACCTGCTGGAACAGGCGGTTGTCTCCTATGGGTCTCCGCTGACGGGTGACCAAGTAAGGGACATGCTGGAGCTTACCGGTGACGAGGACGCGCTCGATCTCTGCGAAATGGTGGTCGGACGCAAAGTTTCCGAAGGGCTCAGTCTGATCAGCCGGATTGCCGATCAGGGTTCGGACCTCAGACAGCTGCAACGCGCCGTTACGGAGTTTCTGCGCGCCGTCATGCTAATAACCTCCGGCGCAGGAGATTCGGCCCGGTTTTCGGACGCAACCGCTGAGCGGCTGGCAAAGATCGCGGCGAGAGCCGACGGTAGCCTGGTACTACGGGCCCTGAGAGCTTTCGCAGAGGCCGACCTGAGGCAGGACGTATCATCGCCACTGCCGTTGGAGCTCGCACTCGCCGAGTCCAGCCTAGAGCCTGTGGCCGCCGCTGCTCCGCCGCCGCCTGTCAGGCAGCCAGCCGGAAGGCCGGCTCCCCGCAGTGCGGACCCTGGCGGCAGGCCGTCGGCTCCCCAGGCGCAGCAGCGTCGTCCACCTCCAGCGCCGAGGGTGGCTCCCCGCCCTGCTCCAGCGCGGAACACTGATCAGCCTCTTCCAACCAAGCCGGATGAACGGCTGGTCGCCGTGTGGCCAGACCTGTTGAGGGCGCTCAGAAATACCGGTTCGCGGTTCAAGTTGGGGCCGTTGCTGCGCAGCGCACGAGAGTATAATCTTGAAGACAACCGGATTGTCGTCAGATTCGCCCACAGCTCGCACATAGACCGGGCTGAGGAGGAGGTCGGCAATCCGACGGTCAAGCGAGAACTGAAACAGGCCATCGCACAGGCGATGGGGAGCGAGTTCGATCTCGCTGTAGAGCTCGTGTCAGGAAGCGAAAGAGCGTCCAAGCGACAGACTGACCAGAGCCACCTGGTCCGCGCGGCCCAAGCGATGGGAGCGAGACTGGTGGAAACAATCGAGGAGGACACACCTCAATGAACCGCCGAATGCTGCGTCAAGCTCAGCAGTTACAGAGAAAGATGGCGCAGCTCCAGGAAGAGCTTGAGAGCGCCACGGTTGAGGCAACCGCCGGTGGCGGTGTCGTCACCGTAGTGGTCACGGGTAAACTCACAGTAGAGTCCATCGAGATCGATCCTGAAGTCGTATCGCCCGATGACGTCGACATACTGCAAGACCTGATTATGGCCGCCGTGAACGAAGGGCTTTCCAACGCGCAGGAGATGGTCAGCTCCAGGATGAGCGAGCTAACAGGCGGTCTCAACATCCCGGGACTTACGTAGAATGACAAGTCCGGTCGTATATTCGGTCGCGCCTATCGCAAGGCTGATAGAGGAGTTCAGCAAGCTGCCCGGCATCGGGCCTAAGTCAGCTCAGCGGCTGGCGTTCCACCTGATCCGGATGCCGGAACAGCACGCCCACGATCTAGCGGCGGCGATCATCGGGGTCAAGGAAAGTGTCGCAATGTGTTCTCGGTGCTTCAATCTCACCGAGGATGACCTCTGTGACATCTGCGCTGATCCGGGTCGCGACCCTCAGCGGATATGCGTTGTGGAAGAGGCGCTTGACGTGCATGCCCTCGAGCGCACACATTCCTACCGAGGACTGTATCACGTGCTGCATGGCGCGATCTCACCGATGAACGGCATTGGCCCCGACGATTTGAGGATACAGCCACTACTCAGGCGACTGTCCAATGAGCCAGTCCAGGAGATCATACTCGCAACCAACCCCAACGTAGAGGGCGACGCCACTGCCATGTACATCCACGGCCTGATCTCCCCACTGGGAATGTCGATCACACGGCCGGCGCGGGGTCTCCCGGTCGGAGGTGACCTGGAGTACGCCGACCAGTCAACCCTTGTCCGCGCGATCGAGGGTAGGCAGGTCTTCTGACAGCATGAGTCGAGTGAGGTCGCGGACGTACAGGACAAGCGGAGTGGTCCTGCGACAGTACCCTCTAGGGGAAGCGGACCGCATCGTTTCGATTCTCACTCCAGACTTGGGGAAAGTAAGGGCGGTTGCCAAAGGCGTTCGCCGCCCCAACGGGCGTCTGCGAGGCCACCTGGACCTCACCAACGTTGTGGACTTCGCCGCAGCATACGGGCGAAATCTCGACGTCATCACTGAGGCGGCGCTGCGCGACGACCACCCGGCCGCTCGGGAAGACCTGGCCCGTCTGTCTCACTCGATCTATGTCTGTGAGGTCGCAGACCTGTTCTCACAGGAGAGATATCCGAGTCGTTCGCTTTTCGCGCTGGTTACTGAGACGCTGGAAGCGCTTGAAGACACCACCGACCCCTGGCTTGTGGGCAGATGGTACGAGCTACGCGTACTCGACGTAACCGGGTTCCGTCCACAGCTGGAAAACTGCGTGGAGTGCGATGCAGCCGTGGAGCCGGGAGACCACGTTCTCGACCTTGCGGCCGGTGGAGTGCTGTGTCCCGATTGCCGGGCACTGGGTATCGGGCACAAGGTTCCGGTGTCAGAGTCTGCCATGCGCGTTCTCAGGCACTTCCAACGCAATGTGGCAGTCGATGGAATCGGCGAACCTACGCTCGGCGACAATCTGCGTAACGAAGTGGAGCGCATCACCTCACGGTACATCCGCTCGATCGTCGAGCGCGACATTCGTAGCGCCGAGTTCACGCGACGGGCGGGGTCGGTCTGAACCAAGCGATGCCCGCTCCATCATTCCGGCGAAGAGCCTGTCCCGTACTCCGATACGGGGCCGGAATCCAGGGGTAGTGAGGCAGCCATCGCAGAGCTCACCTACCAACCTGGGACAGGTTTGCGGTTCGAGAACAGCCTATACAGAGTCGTTTCGCCGGGACTTCGAGGACTTCGAGACCTTTTTCGGTCGCCTCAAAAAAACGTTAGCCACCAATGGCGGCGCTCAGAAGGCAACTTCCGGGGACCTTCGAGGACTTCGGAGACCTTTTTCGGTCGCCTCAAAAAAAGTTTAGCCGCTAGAGGACGTTACCCGATACTCCGATACGGGGCGGAAATCCATTGGGGGCAGCCAGCGGAAGCTGTACCAGTTTAGTCGAAGACATCGGCAGGGCAATCGCATTCTCTAATAATACCAATTATGGATGATTACACCGTATTCTCCCTCACCCGGGTCGATGGATTCCCGCTTTCGCGGGAATGACGGACGGGGATCTACGCATGAGAATGTGTCATGGCAGGGTCTTTCGGTTATCCCCAATCTGTCACCCTGAGAGGAGCGAAGGGTCTGCTGACCAGATGCTTCGGCAAGCTCAGCATGACAATATGGGAACAGGCTAGAAAGATAATCGAAAGACCCTGTGTGTCATGGTAGGTTTGTGGCGTAGTCAAAGCGAATTGGTATAAGTCCGTTCGTGGTGAGTCTGTCGACCCATGAACGGCCCTTCGACAAGCTCAGAGCCTGCCCCGGACTTGATCCGGGGGCGAACGGGTTTGAGATTGCTCTGCGACTTCATGTTGGGAGAATGCAATTGCCCTGAAGACCTCGATAACACCGTTGTTTTCATCCCCAGTCCCCCTCTGTATTCCGACTTTCCCCGTAATGACGTGGTCAGCGACCAAGTTGATACAGGTTCCAGCCAGCGAAAACATGACGGCCTCACACCAGACTGGTATGGATTGAAGTCCTGGTCCAGGCAATTGCGCCGATAGTAGGGACGCTCAGCGAGTTGTCCCTACTGAACGCGATTCGCGGCTGAATTATTTTTCGCAGGCCGAAAAAGGTCTCGAAGGTCCCCGAAGTCCCCGGAAGCCGACCCCTGAGCGCCGCCGTTGGTGGCTAACTCTTTTTTCAGGCGACCGAAAAAGGTCTCGAAAGTCCTCGAAGTCCCCGGAAGTCGCCCTCTGAGCGCCGCCATTGGTGGCTAACTCTTTTTTCAGACGACCGAAAAAGGTCTCGAAGGTCCTCGAAGTCCCCGGAAGGCGGCCCTATGAGGAGGTTCGCGGACCGTCGCTACTCCTCAAGGTCAGGCCCTGCGTCAATTTAGTAGGCGCAGGGCAACCCTTGCGGCCTTAGGACAAGGTCTGGACTGGTGGCGCCTACTAATATGGGACAGGCTCGAACCAAGCTCGTGTGTTGACACGGAGCGCCGGCCCCTGTCAGAATTTTCGTGTGGTCGTACTCACGGCCCTGAACGCTCACAGTCCACGTGCCCCTGTAGCTCAGGAGGATAGAGCACCGGTTTCCTAAACCGGGTGCCCCGGTTCGAGTCCGGGCAGGGGTACCAGATCTACTGTACTGTGAACTGATTCCCCACCCGCTCAACTCGTTTTCGAGTAGACTCCGGGCTGACGACGAAGCCCCGCTCAGTAGTGTAGCGTCCCGGTTCCCCTTCGATCCCCTCGTAAGTTGCAATGTGAGCAGCGACCATTACTTTTCACGGCGCGTTGCCTCAATCAAGCGGTTCCCTCCCGACATGCTGTTACCATGGGCAGGGGCAACCGGAACGCGGACTTCGACGAAAGCAAAGAGGACGCCGTGAGACTTACACCACGAGAGTTGGACAGGCTGACTATCTTCAGTGCGGCCGAGCTTGCTCGACGCAGGAGAGCCAGGGGACTGAAGCTGAACCACCCGGAGGCGACAGCCCTGATTTGCGATGAGATAATGGAGTTTGCCAGAGACGGCAACAGCTACCAGAAAACGCTGGAGCGCGCCACGCAAGTCCTCCGACGCGAGGACGTGATGGAAGGCGTGCCCGAGCTGGTGGACCCCATAAGGGTAGAGGCGAGCTTTCCGGAAGGCACGAAGCTCGTCTTCGTGCGGAACCCCATCCGCTGAATCGGGAGGAGGTCGTCATGATACCAGGAGAGATTATCTCCGCCGGCGAGGGCATCCTCTGCAACCAGGGGCGGGACGCGGTCGTCCTCTCGGTGGAGAATACGTCGCGCTATACAGCATACGTGACCTCACACTACCACTTCTTCGAGGTAAACAGGCGTTTGAGTTTCGACAGGCGCGCGGCGTACGGCAAGCGTCTCGACGTTCCATCAGGAAGCGGCGTCCGGTGGGAGCCAGGGCAGATTGTGGAAATCCGGCTCATAGACATCGCGGGCAGGCGGAGGGTGTACGGGTACCAGGGCTTTGTGAACGGCGCCCTGTCGAAAACGCAGGTCGGAGACGCGCTGGCCCGCGCCCGCTCTCAGGGCTTTCTCGACACAGGTGAGTAAACGTGCCATTCGAAATCGATAGACAGAAGTACGGGTCCATGTACGGTCCCACCGCCGGAGACCGCGTGCGGTTCGGAGATACGGACCTGTTCGCGCTGATAGAGAGAGACTACACGGATTACGGCAACGAGATACTGGGAGGATGGGGCAAGAATCTCAGGACGGGGATGATGTATTCGTATCGCCCCGCGAGAGACAGCGAACTGGATAACGTTATCTCGAACGCAATCGTCGTGGACCCAGTGATGGGGATATTCAAAGGAAGCATCGGCATAAAAGACGGGACCATCGTTGGGGTAGGAAGGGCGGGCAATCCCGACATAATGGACGATGTTGACCTCGTTATCGGCCCGAACACCGTCGTCTATCGCGGGGACGGCCTTATCGCCACGCCCGGCGGCGTGGACAGCCACGTGCACATCGGCAACAACCCCAAGCTCATGGACGTGGCCCTGAGCGCGGGCCTGACAACGCTCGTCGGCGCGGGTCTGAACACCACTGGGCGCTCCACGATACAAGGCTGGCTGCGGTCGTTCGAGAATATCCCGGTCAACCTCGCGCTCCAGGCGAGGGGCAACGCGAGCCATCCCTCTCCAATGGTGGAGAGCATTGAGGCGGGAGCCGCGGGCTTCAAAATCCACGAGGACGAGGGCGCGTATCCCTACGTCATAGACGCATGTCTACGTGTGGCAGACGAGTACGACGTGTCGGTTGCCCTTCATACCGACGGCCTTCACGAGTCCATGCAGGTGTCCGACACCATCGAAGCGATAGGTGGACGCGCAGTCCACGCCTATCACGTCGAAGGCGCGGGCGGTGGTCACGCGCCCGACCTCATCAGACTGGCGGGAGTGAACAACATCATCACCTCCTCCACCACGCCTACGATTCCATACACGGTCAGCACATACGAAGAGCACTTTCACATGACGGCGCAGGTGCACAATGTAAACGTGGCCGCTCCGCCCGAGGCCGCCGCTCTCGACGAAAGGCTGCGGCGCGAGACCATGGCCGCCGAGGACGTGCTCCACGACATGGGCGCGGTCCCTATCATCAACTCTGACTCACAGGGAATGGGACGGATAGGAGAGGTTATCACTCGCACATGGCAACTGGCGCACAAGATGAAGGGGGAGCGAGGAGCGACTCACCCTGAGCACGACAACGATCGTATCCTGCGCTTACCTCGCCAAGTACACGTTGAATCCCGCCCTAACCCACGGCTTATCGTCCTACGTGGGATCGCTGGAGCCGGGCAAGATGGCCGACGTGGTGCTCTGGAGTCCCGCATTCTTCGGCGTCAAGCCAGATATGGTCATCAAGGGCGGCCTGGTGGCGTGGTCTCCCTCCGGCCAGGGAAACGCCTCCATCAGACAGTGCGAGCCTGTGACGTACGGGCCCGCGTTCGGCGCCCTGGGAAACTCCGCAGCCACGTCCAGCGCCTTCTTCGTGTCTCAGGCCTCACTGGAATCGCGTCTCCAGAGGCGATTGGGCACACGACGCAAGCTCCTGCCCGTGAAGGACGTGCGAACGGTAACCAAGCGGAGCATGGTAAGAAACAGCTTCAACCCCAGGATAGAGGTAAATCTCGAAAGCAAGCGGATAAGCGTGGATGGAACCGTTGTCACCTCAAGTCCAATGAGCGAGGTTCCTCTGAACCGGCTCTACACGCTGGCGTGAGGGATTTGCCAGAATGAACATTCCTCGGCAAAGTGGGCCCCGGATTTCCACATCTCTATTAGGTACGTGCGGGGTGCCGTAATACCCGCTCGTCGTGCGCCTTAGTCTGCTAACATTGCCGCAACATAGACGGGAGGCGCTTACCATGGCTGAGAAGACAAGGGTCGTTATCGTTGGCGGTGGGCACAACGGCCTGGTGGCAGCAGGCTACCTCGGACGGGCCGGGCTGAACGTCCAGGTGCTGGAGCGGAGGGACGTCGTCGGAGGCGCCGCGGTGACAGAGGAGTGGTTCCCCGGCTACAAGATCTCCACATGTTCCTACGTCTGCCACATCCTTCAACAGAAGGTGATCGACGACCTGGAGCTGCGCAGGTACGGCTTCCACGTCTACCCTATAGATCCATCCCGAGTCCACCCTTTCCCCAACGGTAAGGCGCTGACCCTCTGGCACGACGACGCAAAGACGGCCGAGGAGCTCCGTAAGCTATCGCCGGAGGACGCCGACGCCTGGCTCGAATGGGCCGAACTGTGGCGCCGCGCCGTCCGCATCCTCAGCGACTACTATCTCAGCACCCCTCCCTCGCTCGCCGAGCTCAGTGAACGGTTCCGCCAGGAGGGCGAGGAGGAGCTCCTCGAGACGCTGCTGACCGTCCCGCTCAGGGACCTGATCGACCGCTACTTCGTCTCGGACGAGGTCAAGGCGGCCGTAAGCACAGGCGCGATGGACATGGGAGACATAAGCGCGCCGGGCAGCGCCTACATCTCCGCACTCTACAGGTACAGCGCCTTCCGCGAGGACACCGAGAACTACGGAATCGTCCGAGGCGGCATGGGCTCCATCACCCAGTCGCTGGCGCGCTCCGCCGAGGCGGCGGGCGTGTCGATCAGGACGGGAGCCGAGGTGGGCCGCATCGTGACGAGCAACGGCAGAGCCACCGGCGTCGAACTTGTCGACGGAGAGGTGGTCGACGCAGACGTCGTCCTGTCAAACGCGGATCCGAAGCGGACATTCCTAAAGCTAATGGACGGAGCCAATCTCGACGAGGAATTCGTCGACGAGGTCAGGGCGCTAAAGACGCAGTCGGCATCCGCCAAGTTCCTCTGCGCACTGAGTGAGCTACCGGACTTCTCCGGCCACCTGGGCTCCGAGTACAACCCGGAGCACCTCGCCATGATCAGCCTCTGCCCCACCGTGGAGCAGTGCGAGACGAGCTGGAACGACGCCAAGAACGGCCGGATCACCGAGACGCCGATCATCCAGCTCCAGATCCCTTCCGTGTACGACAAGACGGTCGCACCGGAAGGACGTCACGTGCTGTCGATGTGGGTCTACTTCCTGCCGCCCCATGTCCGGGACGGCTCCTGGCCCGAGATGCGGCAGCAGTTCGGCGAGCGGCTCATCGACGAGGTGTCGAAATACGCTCCCAACTTCAGGGAGGCCATAATAGACTGGACACTGCTGACCCCGGAAGACATCGAGGAGCGCATCGGCCTCACCGACGGCAACATAAGGCACCTCGACATGGTCCCGCAGCAGATGATGTCACGCCGACCGCTGCCGGGGTGGTCCGACTACCGGACACCGGTCGAGGGCCTATACATGTGCGGCGCCGGGACGCACCCCGGAGGCGAGGTGACAGGCGCGCCCGGACATAACGCCGCCCACGTCGTCCTGGGGGACCTGGGCCGTTGAACACACGCAGCGTCTGGCGTCCTGACAAGGACGAGGTCGTCGTCGAGCACGGCGCTGTCGCCACTGCGCACCCGATCGCTGCCCAAGTCGGCGTCGACGTCCTCAAGAGCGGCGGAAACGCCGTGGACGCCGCCGTCGCTACCGGCTTCTGCCTCAATGTGATCGAGCCGTGGAACTCCTCCATCGCCGGCCACGGTCAGATGATCGTCCACATGACAGCGGAGCGTCGCACCATAGCCGTCGACTACGGCCACCGAGCCCCAAAGGCCGCAACGGCCGATATGTTCCGCGTCGTTGGCCAGACGGTCGAAGGTAACGGCATATACGAGGTTGAGGAACGCGCCAACGCCGTCGGACACCGCTCGGTAGGCGTGCCGGGGATCACGGCAGGCATGTGTCGCGCCCACGAGCTGTTCGGCGTCCTCCCGCTAGAGCAACTGCTGGAGCCGGCCGTCCACTACGCCAGAGAGGGGTTCGAGGCCGACTCCACCGCCTGCCTGATGATCGCCAGATACATGCCCAACCTGGTCCGCTATGGCGAGGCCGCGCGCATCTTCCTGACGGATGGATACCCTCCGCCGCCTGGTGCGAAGATCGTCCAGCGGGACCTTGCCGACACCCTCGAACGGATCGGCAGAGAAGGCAAGGACGCCCTCTACCGGGGCGAGATCGCGGCCGCCATCGACGAGGAGATGAGACAAAACGGCGGCGTCCTCAGCGCGAATGACCTCGCCGACTACGAGGCGCAGGTGCTCGAACCTGTAAGCGCCTCCTACAGGGGGTACGAGCTGCTCGGCTCCCCCGTGCCGGCCGGCACGATCACGAGTCTGCAGACCCTCACGATCCTGGAGAGCTTCGATTTGCATCGCCTGACGCACGCCTCCCCAGAGCATCTGCACCTGTACACGGAGGCGGCAAGGCACGCCTTCGCCGACCGCTACAGCTTCGTCGGAGACCCCGACTTCGAGCCCGCGCCGCTCGACGGAATCCTCTCCCCCGAGTACGCCCGGGAGATCGCCCTCTCCATCCACCGCGAGGCCGCCAAGCTGGAGGAAGAGCGCGAGCTACAGCCGTGGGTCGCCTACGCCGACAGTCCCCTGCACGACCCCTGGCGCTACGACCCTCAGCCGCGGCCGGAGCGCGCCGCCCACGCGTCGCCCCCCAGCGAGGGCGACTGCACCACCCACCTCAGCGTCATAGACCGCGACAGGAACATGGTCGCCTGCACGCAGACCGCGGTGGGAGGCTTCGGCTCAGGAGTCGTCGTGCCCGGCACCGGAGTGCTCCTCACCAACGGCATGGTCGTCTTCAACCCAATGCCCGGCGCGGCGAACTCGATTGCCGGATACAAGCGGGGGATGAACAACATGGCGCCCGTGCTGCTGCTCAGGGACGGCAAGCCGTTCCTCGCCGTCGGAGCGCCCGGCGGCCGCAGGATCATGTGCCGTATCGCCCACGTCATCTCCAACGTGATCGACTTCGGGATGAGCATCCAGGAGGCGATCACGGCGCCCAGCGTTGACGCCGCCGAGCGCGAGACCTTCGTCGACCACCGGATCGACCCGCAGACCGTCGAGGCGTTGGCCCGTATGGGCCACAACGTGGAGGTCGTCCCGGAGCCCTTCACCGGCGGAGGCTTCTCAAGGCCCCGCGGCGTCATGACCGATCCCGTCACCGGCATCCTCCACGCCGGTGTGCAACCCACCGGGACCGACGAAGCCCGGGGTTACTAGTGACCGTCAACCTTGATGGAGCCAGTACTCGGACGACCTCAACTCTGTCCGAGCAGTAGGCTCAGAATTGACCGTCACGCCCACCCGATGTTAGCATCCGCTGGTCTTTTCGCCCGCTGACTGAGAACGCCCACGGACCTTCAGTGAACCTAGCTCCTCGACTCGCGCATAGGACCCCGTTCTTCTATGGTTGGGTGGTTTTGGGGTCGGCCAGCAGTACGCAGATAGTCAGGAACTCGGCAGCCAGCCTGACCATAGCGGTGTTCATGTTTCCTCTCGCAGAGGACCTGGGGTGGAGTCGCACGTTGATAGCGGGGGCAGTGAGCTTCGGTGGCCTGGCGGCATCGGGGGCATCGCCGGTCGTGGGCTGGTTGATCGACCGGTACGGCGCTCGCATTGTTCTCGCTACGAGCGTGTTCATCCTGGGCCTGTCCACAATCTCGCTGGCATGGGCTACTGTGCCGATCGCGTTCTACCTGGCTTACGGCGTAGGGCGGGTCATTTTCTCCAGTCCGGTGCAGATTGGCGCGTCGGTAGTAGCGTCGCGCTGGTTCATCAGAATGCGCGGCAGGGCGAGTGGGGTATTGTTCCTATCGCACTCGATCGGCATGATCATGTTCCCGCTGGTCGCGTCCATTGTGATAGACATGCACGGCTGGCGGTATGCGTGGGTCGTGTTGGGCCTGATCGTCTGGGCGATCGCGCTGCTACCCGCGACACTGCTGATAGCTCAGAGCCCTGAAGACGTGGGACTGAGACCGGACGGCGACGAGGCGGTCGAGTCTGACAAGGGGTCGAACGGGTCGTCGTCGGACGAGCAGCCCGGATGGACTCTTAAGGCCGCCATGAAGACGCCCGCCCTGTGGATTCTGGCCACGGGAACCGGACTGCTGTTCCTTATGCAGGCCGGAATAAACACCCACCTTGCGGCATTCCTGCGCGACGAAGGGCTCAGCCCCGTGTTCGCGGGAGTAGGGGTCGGACTCAACGCTGCGTTCCTCGGCCTCGGGAGCATTGCCTGGGGCTGGATTGTCGAGCGAGTTCCCGCTCGGCATGTCCTGACTATGGTAGCCGCGGTCATGGCGCTCGGATCGGTCCTGTTCATAACGACAAGCTCAACTACCCAGGCGCTGGTGTATTCAGCCCTGTTTGGGTTCGGGCTAGGCGGAATGCTCTCGGTGCCGCCGGTCGCATACGCCGACTACTACGGGCGTCGCTCACTCGGAACGATTAGAGGTGTTACGGAGCCGTTAACCAGCTTTGGTCAAGCAATTGGAGCGTTGGCCGCCGGCGCTGCATTCGATCTGACCGGCAGCTACGAATACGCGTTCATTGCGTTCGCCGCCCTGGGAGCTAGCACCATGCTGATGGTGCAACTGGCGCGGCCTCCGAGATACGTGCCAGAGGCCGCGCCGGAAGACTCCTAGATTAGTTGGAGCCGGGGCCCCGCTCCATCGAGTAGGGCTGCCAGCGGATCAGGTCGGTCTTTACCAACACTGCCGGGTTGACACAGGTCCTGGGCCAGCGTCCGCTCAGCACCAGCGATATCTCCTGCCCTACCCTGCGGCGTGCCTCCGGTGACATCCTTGCCGATGCAGACGCGACGTGCGGCGTCAGGATGACGTTGTCCATCTTCAGCAGCGGGTTGTCCGGATGCGGTGGCTCTATCTCGGTCACGTCGAGACCAGCTCCGGCGATCCACCCTTCATCGAGTGCTCTGATCAGGGCAGCCTCATCGACCGTAGGACCGCGCCCGTTGTTGATGAAGAGCGCAGTCGGCTTCATGCGACGGAAGTGCTCCTCTGTGAGCATGTGGTGGACCTCAGAGGTCGACGGTGCGTGCATCGAGACGATGTCAGAGCGCTCCAGCACCTCGTTCAGACTGACCGGCTCGACGCCGTAGCTGGTAATCGTCAGCTCTTCGATGTAAGGATCGAACGCGATCATACGTAGCCCGAACGGTGCCGCGCGGAGGGCAGTCGCCCTGGCCACATGGCCGAACGAGACGAATCCAAGTGTCTGGCCGTACAGCCGTGGGAACTGGTTGAGGTAGGGTCTCCCTTCGCCATAACGCCCGGTGCGGACCATCTCATCCATCAGCGTCAGGCGCCGGAACGTCGCGAGCAGCAACATCATGGTGTGATCGGCAACCTCTTCGATGAAGGTGTCCGGGACGTTGGTAACGGGTATGTTGCGCGCTGTGGCGGCCGGCACATCGACGGTGTCTGCACCGACACTGCCGAGAGCAATTATCTTGCAGTTCTCAAGACTGTTGATGATCGACTCCGAGATCCGGTCGCCACGCGCAATCAGGGCGTCGCAGTCGCGTACCTGTTCTATGATTTCACCTTCGCTGGCTGCCTCGAACTCAACAATCTCGGCGTCGATAGTGGACAGGTACTCCATCTCATAGTCGTACCCACCGCCGCCGAGGGCGTAGGTTACGTTTGTGGGCCTCTGAACGGCGACTTTGAAGCGGGCCATGTGTTTAATCCTCCGGGTGATACTGTGTGACTGCTCTCGTTGGAGCGGGACGGGGTTAGGATAGAACGACGCGTTCAGAAATGTCCAGATCATTGACACTTGGGAGGCCCTTTGCTAGCATTCTCGAAAGTGGACGACTTATCTGATAGATCTATCAGCAGCTCCGCGCCTGACTTGGGCATTGGCATCTGCCCTTCAGTTAGGCGTTTTTTTGTGTCCGCACCATGAGCTCGTTCGCCGCCGTCATCCTAGCTGCGGGAGAAGGCAAGCGGATGAAGTCCCGCATCCCCAAGGCGCTGCATACTGTCTGTGGCAAGCCAATGGTGTCGATCGTCTGTGAGGCTGCGCGAACAGCCGGGAATGATCCGGTCGTCGTCGTCGTGAGAGACGCTTCGTCTGGTGTCGTCGGCACATTGGGCGCCACCTGCGAGTACGCATTCCAGACACAGCCTCTCGGGACAGGAGATGCGCTGTTTCGCGCCCGGGATGCCGTAAGGGATCACGACAACGTCCTGGTCATGAACGCTGATATACCGCTGATCCAGTCAAGTACATTGGCGGCGCTGACTGAGGCCCACTTACGTTCAGAAGTTCCCGTTACCATGCTGACCGCGAAAGTAGACAAGCCCGATGGTCTCGGTCGCGTGGTCCGTGACTCGGCAGGTCAGGTCAGCGCTGTAGTCGAACACCTGGAGGCAGATGCCGAGGAGCTATCGCTACGAGAAATCAACGCCGGAGTGTACTGCTTCCGTTCAGATTGGTTGTGGGAGAGTCTTCCGCGCGTTCAGGCCTCGACTACAGGCGAGATTTACCTGACCCACCTCATTGGCATGGCCGCGAACTCAGGCCTGGGAGTAGCAACGTACTGCGGCGAAGATCCAACAGAAGCGCTTGGAGTCAACACGCGCGTCGAGCTGGCAACGGCCGAGTCGGTCATGCGGAAACGTATACGAGAGCAATGGATGCTCCAGGGAGTATCAATGCCAGATCCGGCGTCGGTCTATATCGACTGCGACGTCGAGGTGGGTATTGATACTATCGTGCTGCCCAACACGCACATCCGGGGAGCAACTCGAATTGGCGTCGAGTGCGAGATAGGACCGAATTCGATCATTAAAGACTCGAACATTGGAGACGGTGTGCAAGTTGTCGCCTCAGTCATTGAGGAGGCGATCCTGGGGTCTAATGTCGATGTCGGGCCATTCAGTCACATCAGACCCGGCACGTGCCTGGAAGCCGGGGTCCACATCGGGAACTTCGTAGAAGTGAAGAACAGCCGAATTGGGCAAGGAACGAAGGCCGGCCACTTCAGCTACATCGGTGACGCACAGGTCGGATCCAACGTCAACATTGGCGCTGGATCGATCACCTGCAATTTCGACGGTGAGCACAAACACCGGACCGTAATTGGCAATGACGCTTTCATAGGGTGCGACACCATGATGGTGGCGCCGGTTACCATAGGCGAAAGGTCGTATACATCGGCCGGGTCGGTGGTCAACAGGAGCGTTCCTCCAGACTCAGGCGCCATTGGCGCGCCGGCACGCATAAGACGCAAGCGCTTCGATGGAAGCGACTCTGAATCCAACCGATCCTCGGGTCCTCCGACACTGGAGCACTAAATTGGAGAGCGACAGTACGTTTTCGGCGCTGGCACTAGGCATCTCGGTATTGGTGTTCGCCATCACTGAGTTGGGGGCCGCTTCCATCGCCGGCAGGATCCAAGCACTGACTTCGAACGTCCTGAACGGTCAAGCAGGTCAGTCCGGGCCGCTTCGTCTTGTAATGGACCTTCCTGCCGGACCCACCGCTCCACTTCGACTACTCAATCTCATAGCACTGGCGGCAGCGATGGTCTCCGTAACGGCGGTCATCTGGTCTGGCTGGGGCGTGAAATGGGACCTGACTTCAGCCGGCGCCGTGGTTATGCTACTTGTTCTCGCGCCAGTTACCTATGTTGCCCGCTCTCTTGGCGTACGTCACGCGGACCGTCTCTGCAAGTTCATGCCAAGGGTCGCATGGCTTCTGTCCTTCCCGCTTCGACCTGTTCTACTTATCGAGGCCATGATCATCAAGAGCCCCCTTACGGAGGCGTCCCCTCCGTCCGATCCTTCACTGGACTTCACACTTGCAGTGGACTCGACCGAGGAGATGCTGGATGAGCACGAGGTCAGGATGATCCGGGGAGTGTTCCAGCTCGACCAGACTGTGGCGCGCGAAATCATGGTACCCCGGGTGGACATTGTCGCTGTTGAATCGAAGGACTCGCTGGAGTCCCTTGTGGACAAGATGAACTCCGCCGGTCACAGTCGAATTCCGATCTATGGCGGAGACCTCGATCACATTGTGGGAGTAGCCCATGCGCGGGATGTGCTGCAGGAACTCGCCAGAACCGAAGACGCCTCGAACACAGCGGCCCAGCAGGTCAGCAGGAAACCCTTATTCATCCCTGAGTCCAAGACCCTTGAAGGACTTCTTGAAGTGTTCAGGGAAGAACGCACTCACCTCGCAATTGTGGTTGACGAATACGGAGGCGTTTCGGGAATTGTGACGATTGAGGATCTGCTAGAGGAGATCGTCGGGGAGATCCAGGACGAGTTCGATGCGGAAGAGCCGGAGATTCAGCGTATAGGCGAATCAGAATTCGTTCTGGACGCTGGGATGCCGATCGATGAACTCAACGAGTACCTCGGCGTGAACGTTGTCGGCAATGGATTCGATACCATCGGAGGATTCGTCTTCGACCGGTTGGGAAAGATTCCGGTCGCGGGTGACAGAGTCGACCACGCAGGTCTGAGCATAGAGGTCATCAGGACGATGGGTAGACGGCCGACAACTCTGAGGATCACTCTGGTTCCATTACCCAATAAGCAGACATCCGACGCGGAGTAGATCAACTCAGGATCGCCTGTCAGAAATCCTAGATCCTCTATAGCTTGTAGGCTCTCGTACTCCCGTAGCACTATGGATGTAGCCTTCGGCTAGTTCCAGTTTGGTGAGACGACAATCAGCGGGGCAACCGCAATCGCTACCATGCTGCCGGCCGCTCTGAGCGTGTGTATACGCCTTCTGCGAGCGGGGGTTAGCCGCATCACCGTGGAGGCACCGGGCTTGTTCGCTGTCACGCCACCGAATATGAGGTTGCCTTCGGCGGCTCCGACCGCGATCAGGGAAACAACTTCATTGGGAGCAAATCCCGCGCCCCAGATCTTGATCGGTTCGGCGGGTGGGGTCGCGCGGTGGAAGGCAGCGATACGAACCTGGTCATTCAGCACGCGCGCTTCTGGTGCCTCTAATACAGCAAGCGACGCCTCCCCTTGGCAGGAGGAGGCGTCGCTTAAATTTGGAAGGTTCGCTCGAACCCCTTACGGGTTTGCGCTACTACTTATCTGCGATGACCAGTGGAGCCGTGGCAGTGGATCCCATGTTGCCAGCCGCTCTGAGCGTGTACACGCCATCTGCGAGCGGGTTAGCAGCATCAACCGCGAAGGCGCCGGACTCGTTGGCAGTCACGCCACCGAATATGCGGTTGCCTCCACCTTCGGCCGCTCCGACCGCGATCAGGGATACGACTTCATTGGGAGCAAATCCCGCGCCCCAGATCTTGATCTGTTCGCCAGATGGGGTCGCGCTGGCCAACAAGCTGGTGTCGACCGCAGTCGTGGCCTCAGGTACGCCGACGACCTTGACTGGTGCGCTGGCCCTGCTGCCGTCTGCGCCCAGGGCAAAGAACGTCCGCTCTCCAACGGCGCCAGCCTGGCCCGCAGAGGCGCCACCAATCTCATCAAAGGTGATGCTGAACGCGCCGGCCTCGTTGGCCTGCACCTGGGCACCCCTGGCGCCGCCAGCGATAATCGATAGATTCTGGTCGACCACTAGTTGGAGTACAACGGGCTCACCGGGTAGGAACCCGGAGCCTCGTACGGTAACGGCGTCGCCCATGGTTGATATAGTAGACTTGCTGAGTTCTATTGCAGCCTCAGGTGAGACCGCCGGAGCGCCATTCGCGCCTGCAGGACCTGGAACGCCCGGAGGTCCCGCTGGTCCCGGGTTACCAGAATGCCCTGGCAGACCGGCAAAGCCCGGGTCTCCCTGAGCACCTTGAGGACCGGAAGCGCCCGCGTTACCCGGGCTTCCTGGCAATCCAGGCTGCCCAGATTCTCCTTGCGATCCCTGACATGCTATCAACGCCAATACAAGAACTGAAGAAAGCAGGGCTATTACTACGCCCTTTACGGGGAAGTGCCTTCTCATCTGACCCCCTCTCGAGATGATTCCTTTTTGCTAATGTCCATCCGTCGGACCGATTGTTGAGACTATCGTCAATCGGACATACAACTCTCCCGCCGGTAGAGCCGACGGTACACAAATGCGGCATAATCATATTCACCCCGTACCTGTATGTCAAGTGCTTGAGCACCCACTTAACGGCCCTTATGGAGAGCTTCGGGAGGCCCTTACAAGCGCCACAGAGACTTCACTCCAACCAGGTTCGCCGAAGACTAGCACCGGCGCCAATTCACCTTGTCCCTCAAGGGTGCACTTGCTATATTAGGTAAGCCAGTACGCCCCCGTAGCTCAGCGGATAGAGCACTGGCCTCCGGAGCCAGGTGCGTGGGTTCGAGTCCCGCCGGGGGTACTCTCTCAATCCTGTCGCCAGTGGCTCGGTGCATCTTTCAGCCGCTCCAATCCGAGAGAGTCGCAGAGTACGACGTAATCGTCGCGGCGAACTCCGGACCAACGCAGATCATTGAGGTCCTCAACCAGAGGCACATCGGTGCGCAAAGTGGCCAGCGTCCGGTACAGTTCGGCATCTGCTCGCCTCTCTGCGAGATTCGCGGCCAACGATCTAGCTCCTCGCACCGAAACCGTCCACTCCTCGTGCGACTTCGGGATCCTCTCCAAGTGGCCGTACTTGGCAAGGACAGTCGCCGTACCTTTCGCGCCCCAACGCGGGACGCCGGGAATGCCGTCCGCGGAGTCCCCTACCAGCGCCAGATAGTCAGGGATGGACTCCGGGGGAACTCCGTACCTTTCGATGACGTCAGTCTCGTCGTATGTGATGTCACGCCTGCGGTCCCAGACCACGACTAGAGACCCGTCTACGAGGTTCATGAGGTCCTTGTCGACAGAACAGACCACGACCTGGTCTATTTCCGGCGATTGCTTCCAGCGCGTCACTGCCGTGGCGATGGCGTCGTCAGCCTCGAACTCCGCCATTGGCCAGGTCACAATACCCAGAGATTTCGAGGCCTCTTCGGCGAGATCAAACTGGGCGGCGAGATCCTCTGGGACACCGGCGCCGGTCTTGTAGCCTTCGAAAAGGTCGTTCCGAAACGACTCGACCACATGGTCGAAGGCACATGCGACATAGGCGGGTTGCTGCTCTCGGAGCAGCAGCAGCAAGGTCTGGAGAAGCCCCGCAACCGCGCCGACCGACCTTCCGCCTGGGGATGTCCTCGGAGGCGCCCCATAGTAGGCTCGGAAGAGCTCGTAGGTGCCGTCGATAAGATATAGACTCGCCATCAGAACCGTAGCCCATTCAAAACTGGTTTACCCACGCTAGGACACCTATCTCACGTCCACCTGGATTCCGGCCTTGGCCGGAATGAAGAATTGGGTTAGAACCAGTTGGCCTTGTCCACGATATTTTTCAACTCGCGGCCTTCGTTGAATCTGACGCAATTCTCGATGAACAGCTCGGTCCTGCGATCGTCCAGATAAGGTCCCGCTCCCGCACAGTGCGGGGTGATGATGACGTTCGGCATCTTCCACAGAGGATGATCGGAAGGCAACGGTTCGATCTCAAAGACGTCCAGAGCCGCCCCCCTGATCTCGTTCGCCTCAAGTGCGGATACCAAGTCGTCCAGGACCACAGTGGCGCCGCGACCGATGTTGATGAAGTAGCCGGTCGACTTCATCAGCCTGAAACGTTCGAGAGAGAACAGACGCTGAGTTTCGGGCGTCTCAGGCACTGTGACGATCACAAAGTCCGCTCCAGGCAGCACTGTGTCGAGACGGCCAGAGGTCACGAGCTCGGATACTCCAGGCGGCGGAGAATCTATCCGGGGGTCGACTCCAATCACGTGCATACCGAATTCGGCGCACAGCCTTGCGGTCTCGCCTCCAATGCCGCCGACGCCCACTACAACGGCGGTCGCGTCGGGCAGGTTTACGATCTCATAACCGGGGCGCCACTCGGATTCGACCTGCTGCCTGATGTAAATGTGCAGGCCCCTGGCGAATGCCAGAACGTAGGACATGATGTGGTTGGAGATGTGATCGTTGTAGATGTCCCTGGTGTTGGTGACGACGACATCGCTGTCGATCAGATTCTGATGGTAGTATCCGGCGCTAGGGCCCGCCTGCGGACATGCGACCCACCGCAGATTGTTGTGGCGCTCGAACACCTCCGGGATTATGTTGCCGAAGGCGGCGTCGGCTTCGCCGATCATCTCCATAGCCTCACCGACGGAGGTGGCTACGTTGACCTGGATGCCAAGTATCCTGTCGCGCAGAAGGTCCGGCCACTCGTTTGCGCGGCCACGCTCAGGGGCGCCTTCGTCGAAGATAAGAAGATTGAATGACATAGAACTCTCCGGGGATAGGTGGACTTACCAGTTAGCGGGTTCGCGGGTTGAGCACGTCGTTCAGCGCGTCGCCGAGCAGGTTCCAGGCCAGCACGAGAGTCCACGCCACGAGTCCGGGAATGAGCAGCATCCAGGGCACCTCTCTGAGGGCGCTGAGGCTGCCGGCCTCGAGGAGCATGACTCCGAGGCTGGGCCTAGGAGGCTGGATTCCGAGGCCGAGCCAGCTCAGAATTATCTCGGTCCCTACCATGGAGCCCATACCCATCGAAACCAGTACGACGATCGGACTGATTGCGTTGGGAAGCAGGTGTGCGAACAGGATTCTTGGCGTGCTTGCACCTACAGAGCGCGCGGCGTCTACGAACTGCGTCTGCTTGAGGGCGAGGACCTGTCCGCGGACTATCCTTGCCATGCCAAACCAGCTGAACGACACAAGCGCGATGGAGATGACCAGATAGTCAACGACACCGGCCTTTATCAAGCCATCAAGAAAGGTTGTGTCTTCGAGGTTCCTGACAAAATCACGAAGCCTGGGGCCTAGCGTGGCCGCCAAGATTATGACGAGCAGTATGTCCGGGAAGGATGCGAACACCTCCCCGACGCGCATGATGAGCGAGTCGACCCACCGACCGAAGTAGCCAGACAGCAGGCCAAGGGTTACACCAATCAAGAGGCCGCCGGTCGCCATGGATATGACCGTGATGATTACCGTGTTCTGGATTCCCCACAATACGCGAGTCAGCAGATCACGGCCCTTGAGGTCGGTGCCCGCCCAGTGCTCAGCGCTGGGGGGCTTTCTTATTGCAGTATAGTCCTGATCTGTATACTCGTAGGGCGCGACGAGCGGGGCGAATATGCCGACAGAATACAGAATGACCAGCACCACCACGCTTGTCATGGCGAGCTTTTTCCTGACCAGCCTCGACCAAGCGCGCCTCAGATGGCCTTTGCCACCCCGATCATCCGTGGCGGAGTCGAAATCCGCGATTACGGTCCGGACAGGTTGCTGGTTCAACTGTACCTGATCCTCGGATCGACGAACGAGTAAGAGATGTCGGCCAGGAGGTTAGCAAGCACGAAGGCGGTGGACCCGATGATGGTGATTGCCATGATGACGGGGTAGTCCCGGTTGAAGATGGAATCTATGGCGAGACTTCCAACTCCGGGGATACCCAGTAGGCGCTCGGTAATGAACCCTGTGCTCAACATACCGGCAAGCGTGAAGGACAACACAGTGATGATCGGGATCATGGCGTTCTTCAGTATGTGGCGGTAGTCGACCGCGAAGGAAGTGAGGCCCTTGGCGTAAGCAGTCCTGATGAAGTCCTGGCCCATTACATCGAGGGTGCTGGCGCGCATGAGCCTTAACAGTCCTGCAACACCGGGAATGCCCATTGTGACAGCAGGCGTGATAATCCTGGGGTCCCAGAACCCCCCCCATCCCGAACAGGGCAACAGGTCCGTCTTGAGACAGGTCACCCAAAGGAAGGCAGGGATGCTGACCATGATGGGAATAGACATTAGGACAAGCGCAGTTGCAACTGAGCTAGGATCAATCCAGCCACCCTGTTTGTGGGCTATAAAGAAGCCGAGCGGCAGTCCAACAGAGAGGCTGACGATGAGCGCGGCAAGGTTGACCTGAAACGACACCCACATCTTGGCAGTCAGCAAGTCCCTGACGGGCCGCCCCCTGAAGCGATAGCTCTCGCCGAAGTCGCCTTGCAAGACACCCCACATGTAGCTGCCGTACTGGACCGCGAAGGGACGGTCGAGTCCGAGCTCTTTTCTAAGGCTCTTGGTTACGGCCGAGTCTGGGTCGTACCTATTGCCGAGGATGACCTGAACGGGATCACCGGGCCCGAACCTGCCGAGTGAGAACGTGACGAGCGACGCCGCGAACAGCAACACTGGCAGCCATAGCAGCCTTCTGGTGATGTACAGCCCCATTTCATCTTGGGGCGCCCGTGAGAGCGCCCCGATCCTCGCTTCTGTCTGCGCAGTGGACGGTTGTTAGTCGGTCAGGCGGATGTTCTTCAACTTCGGCACGATCATAGGGGTAACGTGGTAGTCTTTTACGTAGTCCTTTATGAGTACGTACCGTTCACCAGAGTACCACAGTGGAAGCCACGCGCCATCCTGAACGATCAGTTCTTCAGCCTGCTGGTAGAGCTCTACTCTCCGCTCGACATCGGTCTCGGTCCGAGCCTCTTCGAGGATAGCGTCAGCTTCGGAATTAGAGTACATGCCGTGATTGAGCGAGCTTTCTGTGTGGAATAGGATGTCCAGGAAGTCTTGGGGGTCTGGGTAGTCAGCCTCCCAACCCAGGCCGGCATAAGCCTGGAACCTGTGCTGGTTCAGGTCCTGAAGGTAGGTAGCCCACTCAACCTGCTGGATTTCGACCTCGACGCCGAGCTCCTGCTTCCACATCTCGATCACCACTTCGAGATCGAGTCCAATAGTGCCGCCAGTTCCGGGTACGGTAACCACGATTCGAGGTCTTGTCGCGGGATCGGCGTACTCAGACTCCTCCAGAAGTTGCCGAGCGAGGTCTGGGTCGTACTCAAGACCCGTCAGGTCCAGGTTGAACCCGGGGAATCCGGGGGGGAGAATGCCGTAGGCTGGTTCAACGAGGCCGGACAGCACCTCGCTGGCGATCAGCTGCTTGTCAACAGCGTGATTGAGCGCCTGCCTGAACTTGGGATCGTCGAATGGTGGCATACTCACATTGAATCCCACGTACGAGATGCTGAAGTCCGGGGGGGCTACGACGAGCTCTGCATGCAGTGGCTCGGAGGGGTCGAGGACGCGGTCAAGATCGAACAAGCCGACTCCTGTTATGTCGATCTCGTCGTTCTCGTACATTGCCATCGACTGGCCGCCAGCCAGGTTCATAGCGATGGAATCTACGTTGGCGCGCTCGCGATAGTAGTGCTCGTTCCGTTCGAGAATTATCCGCTCGCCGATCCGGTATTCTTTGAGCCTGAAAGGGCCGGTGCCGTTGGGTGTATCGGTCCAGGTCCTGCCGCCGGACACCACGTTCTCACTATCAAGCACATAGGCGGTCGGATACGTGAGCTTTGCAAGGAAGTACGCCTTTGGGGCGTCGATCTTGATCTGTAGTGTGGAGTCGTCGATGACGGTGATTCCGCTGATGTCTTCGGTTTCCCCTTCGAGAACCGCCTCCACGCCGACTATGTCGTTCAGGTACGTGTCAGCGACAGGGGAAGCGGTATCAGGGTGGGCGGCTCGCTGCATTGACCACTTGAAGTCGTCGGCTGTCACCCGCTTGCCATCGTGGAACTTCGCCTCGTCGCGAATGCGGAAAGTGTAAACCGTACCGTCTTCATTGATCTCCCAGCTCTCCGCTATGTCGGGGACCAGTTGAAGGTCGGTGTTCAGCGCGACCAGACCGCTGAAGATCTCGACGACGAGACCTGCCGACGTGGTGTCAGACGTCAGGTGTGGATCGAGAGTCGGGGGGTCTGCCCAGAGACGTCTGAAGACTCCGCCTGAGAGCTCCTCACTGGAAGTCTCTTCGTCAGCGGCAGCCGCGGCCGCAGTCGGCGCTGCGTCGGTGGTCGGCTCCTCGGTTGGTGCGGGAGTGGGCTGCTCAGACTGAGTTACGGGTTCGGGCGTGGGCGTCTCCGCCTCACCTCCCCCACAGGCGAGCGCCAAGGCCAGGGTTAGGGCTGTCAGTAGTATCGCAAGTGTTCTCATCGGGTTCCTACAATTGCTTGGCTGGTCCAATGACGAGCTATCCAACGGTTGACTTAAGATACGAAGTGATGAAGTCGTCCAGATCGCCATCAAGAACCGCAGCCGCATCGGAAACGGAGTGATCGGTCCTGTGGTCCTTTACCATCTGATAGGGGTGAAGGACGTAGCTTCTAATCTGGTTGCCCCACTCAGGAGAGATGTGCTCCCCCTTTATCCGCGCCATCGCCTCAGCGCGCCTCTTCATTTCCAGCTCGACGAGCCGGGCCATGAGAATCCTCATCGCAATTTCCTTGTTCTGGTGCTGGGAGCGTTCGTTCTGACAGGTTACCCTGATACCCGATGGGAGGTGCGTGATCCTTACGGCTGTAGAGTTCTTCTGGACATTCTGACCGCCGTGGCCGCCAGCCCTGAAAGTGTCGATTCTGAGGTCGTCCGAGCTGATGGTCACTTCGGAATCGTCTTCGACGTCAGGCATAACCTCGGCGAGCGCGAACGAGGTATGTCGCGCGTGATTCCCGTCGTATGGAGATATACGCACGAGTCTGTGTACGCCCTTCTCTGCTTTGAGAAAACCATATGCATTCAGGCCGTTTACCTGGATCACTGCGCTCTTGATGCCTGCCTCATCCCCCATTGAAACGTCCAGTATCTCGGTCTTGAATCCCCTGCGCTCAGACCATCTGAGGTACATCCTCATAAGCATTTGCGCCCAGTCTTGCGAGTCGACCCCGCCTGCGCCTGCGTGCAGCGCGAGGATGGCGTCGTGGTCGTCGTACTCTCCAGAAAGCATGAGCAGGAACTCGAGATTATCGAGTGTTGTCGACAACTCGACAAGCTCGTCGCCCATCGTCTCGGCCAACGAGTCCTCTTCCTCCAGGAGCGCCAACTCTATCAATTCATCGAGGGCTTGCGCCCTGGACATTAGACCGGTCAATGTCTCGACTTCGTCCTTGAGTCCGGCCATCCTGCGCATTACGATCTGCGCTCGCTGGTTATCCTCCCAGAAAGAGGGATCGGAGGCCCGCTTCTCAAGTTCTCCTATCTCTATCCGCTTGCTGTCGAGGTCAAAGCCGCACCATTAGATCGGATATTCGTGCTATCAACTCAGCTACATGGCCTTTCAAGTCTAACATTTAATACGACCTCGACTTTAGCTGCGGATTCTCATGAGAATTTGCCGGAGCGATTAGCGGCATAACGAAACGATTATATCAACCCATGATTTGGGCCTACCACCGCACACTGGGCCGATAACGTTGTACAATCGCCGCCGAAGCGAGAATCCTGAGGTGAGAACATGCTAGACATCCTGATTCGCAACGGACTGATCATCGACGGAACGGGGAATCCCGGCTACTACGGTTCGGTCGGGGTAGACGGGGCTTCCATCCAGATGTTTCGAGGGTCCATCCAGGATGTTGAGGCATCCCGGACGATAGACGCTACCGGCCTGACGATCTGTCCAGGATTCATAGACATGCACGCGCACTCGGGCCTGGTGCTGCTGTCAGAGCCTGAGCACGAGCCGAAGGTCAAGCAGGGAATTACGACAGAGTTGATAGGCGTCGATGGCAACTCGTACGCGCCGTTCAGGTCTCAGAAAGACTTCCGGCGGTTTGTCGAACTGAACTCAGGACTGGACGGCAACCCTCCACTGCCAGGATCGTGGTCGACAGTCGAGCAGTATCTCAACATGTTCGACCGGAAGTCGGCGGTCAACATCGCGTACATCCTAGGCAACTCGCCAGTGCGTATCGACGCTATTGGCTGGGAGTCGACACCAGCTACGGCGAACGACATTTCAAACATGAAGGCGATTATTCGCGAGGCGATGGAAGAGGGCGCGATGGGTATGTCGACCGGACTCGACTACCCACCGGGTGGGTACGCCTCCACAGATGAGCTTGTAGAGCTATCGAAGCAGGTCGCCGACCTTGGCGGCATCTACCACACCCACGTTCGCTACAAGTCGGGCGACATGTTCATGGACCCCTTCAAGGAGGCGATAGAGATCGGCGAGCGGAGCGGCGTGCCCGTGCACATCACGCATTTCTACCAGAAGGCGCCGTCTCCGGGTGGAGCGCCGCAGCTACTGGGTCTGGTTGAAGATGCGTCGGCTTCGGGACAAGACGTTACTTTCGACAGTTATCCGTACAGCCTCGGCAGCACGCGAATCCTGATCGTATTTCCAGACTGGGTACATGAAGGAGGGCCAGAGCGCCTCAAACAGGCACTGGCAGACGAGGATGCTCGCGAGCGTCTGCGGGGCGAAGTCGTGCCACGCGCACCCACCTGGCATGACATGTGGCTGACTTACTTCAAGCGTCCTGAGAATCACCAGTACGAGGGAAGATCTGTCGCCGAGATAGCCGAAATGCGAAGACAGAACCCAGTTGACACGCTGTGTGATCTCCTGATCGAAGAGGACCTTCAGACGTGCTACGTGGCCGAGGGGCTGAATCAGAAGACACTGCCCGCATTCGTCACTCACCCGCTCTCCATGGTGGGCAGCGACGCGGTGCTGCTCGGCGACTTCCCGAGTCCGCGTACCTACGGCTGTTTCCCAGTCATCCTGGCTGAGTACGTGCGAGAGGAGCGGCAGATGTCATTGCCGAACGCCATCAGGAAGATGACCTCTTTCCCGGCCCAGCGGCTGGGCCTCCAGGACAGAGGTGTTCTACGCGACGGCATGAACGCCGACATTACGGTGTTCGACGCAAGCTCCGTCCGGGCTCCAGCCACTCGAACGGACCCGAAGCAGTTCCCTGTAGGCATCGAGTACGTCATCGTCAACGGGACGGTGGTTATCGATGGAGGCTCGCACACGGGTGCTCTGCCCGGTCAGGCGATTCGGCATTGATAGCCTATCTGGAAACGGGCAGCACTATATGAGATGCCAGGCCCGGGCTGTGGTGAATTGTCTGATGAGCCGTTTCGTAGGTCCGATCGACGCCTAGCGGCTCGCCCGTGTTGTGATTCACGTCGAACCTGGGCCAGTTGCTTGAGCTGATGTCCACGCGGATGCGATGCCCCGCCGCGAAAGTGTTCGACGTGGGATACAACTCGAACTCGAACTCGTATATCTCTCCGGGCTCCATGAATTCGGGCTCATCGTAGCCGTTCCGGTAGCGCGCACGAATGATGGAGTCGGTGATGTTGATAGCCAACCCCTCCGGATACTCGGGCGCGTCCGGGTATACGTCAATGAGCTTGGCCGTGAAGTCGGTGTCGACCGCTGACGATGATGCCCACAGCCTTACGGTGATGGGGCCTGTGACCTCTACGTCAACCTCCAGCGGCGGCGTCTGGTACGTGAGTACGTCCGGACGAGTGTTCAGCGGCTGGTGGTCCCCAGTGCCGTAGAAACGAGTAGGATCGCCGCGCTGGTCGTATGCGCCCGGTTCCATGATGGGGTTTGCTGCCGAGATGCCCCCTCCGATCGTGGGAACAGGGTCAGAAGGATCGAAGACGTAGGACGTGAAGGGCCGCTCATCGCTCCCCGGTTGTTTGCGGGACAGGGTGCCGTCGCCGTGAACGTAATATGGCACGAACCGGGTTCCCGGTACGGGCCAGTCATCTGCGCTTGTCCAGAAGCCGCTGTGGTTCAGCCTGTGCTCGTCGTTAATGCGGCCGTCGCCGCCACCCATCGTGAAGTATCGGACTGGACTCCAGTCGGCGACCTCTGTGCGCATCCCCTTGAGATAATGGTCGAACCAGGCCAGCTTGACGTCGTTGTAGTCGATGTGGGCGGTCAGGCCAAAGTCGATATCTCCTGAGTATGTCACCTCATATTGGCCGTGGGTCCACGGTCCCATGAGAAGTTTCTGTGGCGAATCCTTAAGCCTGCTCAACTTCATGTAGCACTCGGTGGAGTTGCGGGCATATGAATCGTACCATCCGCCTAGATAGAGAGTTGGGACGTCGGCGTGTTCGTCGTAGTACTCGCAGGGAGCGTAGCCTCGCTGTTTCCAGTAGTCTGTGCGCTCGCCGACAGTCTGCAAGTCGACGATCCACTGCTCTACAGTCGGGACCCTCCGGAGTATCGACGTGTCCTTGAGAATCGGGAAGTTCTCGACGACTTCAGGCATCCCGTTCTCGAAGATGTTGAGGAGCGCGGCGCCTAACGCGGGGTCGGCTTTGGCCTCCGGGCTGGTGGTGGCCATCCTGTAGGCGTAGATGAGAAAGCGCTGTTCCAGGGCGCCGTTGTGACGCATGGAACTTGAGAAGTAGTCTGACGCGCCAACAGCGACGATCATTGTCGATAGATGCGGCGGATTCAGTGTCGCCAAGGCAGCCTGGTCGGAGCCGGCGTACGAATCGCCCATGGTGCCCACTTTACCGTCGCTCCAGGATTGAGTACCCAGCCACTCCACCGTGTCGTAGCCGTCCTCGGCTTCATCGAAGAAGGGCAGCCAATCACCCTCTGAGTTAAACCTGCCACGGACATCCTGAATCGCAACCACGTACCCGCGTCGCGCGAAGAACTTGCCTTTCGATGTCTGCCTGGAGGCAAGCTTGTCGTAGGGAGTGCGCTCGAGTATCACGGGGAAGGGACTGGGGGCAGGAACGCCGTCAATGGCAGGGAGGTACAAGTCGGTTGCCAGACGGGCGCCGTCGCGCATCTCGACCATAACGTCTCGCTGCACTACGACATTGTGTGAGATCGCCGACCCGTGATACAGGCTGTCGTCGGGCGACTGGCCGGAAACGTCGGACACTGTGGGGCTTGTCTCAATGATAGCCGGTTCTGGGACAGGCCTGATTGTCTGTACTGACTCGGCATCTTCCTGGATGCGCTCCCAAGAGTAAGTGGCCGGAATCAACTCAACGTCGGCCCAGATCGGCCCCTGGTCCGCGTAGTGCGGGCTTCCGGCGTGCCCCGACGAGCCAAGCGGGACTATCCAGCGAGAGTTGTCCCAATCTGACGTGTCCCAGACGTAACGAGCAACCGACGTGCCGGTTATGGTGAACGAGTCCCAGATTGTACTCGAAGAGTCTGGGGCAACGATTCCGTAGCTTCCGGCCTGCGGGGTGTCTCCGTCTCCACTCATACCGAAGCCAGGCGGGTCAAGAAGATCGGCGGCGTCCGGGAAGGCCGCCGAGAGCGGATGCCTTGGCCTGGTGCGGTGGACATCACCCCACTTCCACGAATCCACGTCTCTGCCGAGTCCTGCACCAGACCTTGAGAGCCTGTGAACAGCTTCATAGAAGCCCTGGTACAGCTCGCTATCGAAGTCCCATTCCCAGTCCGGGTCAGGGGGTCGCACGACCTCTACCCCGCTCTGCAGGTCGGCTACCAGGAGAGACGCAAGCTGTCTGAGATGACCGGGAGCTCCCCGTCCCTGCGCGCCCAGAGCGTCTTCGGACAGTCTGCCGAACAGCCTGGAGAAGTACCGACCGTGGATCTCCGATCGGATCGCGCTGTAGATCGTTGGGGCGACCAGGTCTCTGTCCATACTGCCATCCCAGAGCTTGAGATGCTCGATGCTTGCTTCCTCGATCTGGGACATGCCTTCAGGCGACAGGTTCGCAAGGAACTTCGAGTACACCTGCGCGGGGATGGATACTATCTCCGAGTGTATGGCGGCCATGTCCTCCACGGTGGCGTTTTGCAGTCCGCTAAGCCTGTCGAGAATACGCCTCGCACGGTGATCGGGAGCGTAGCTGAGTGAGATGTAGTACGGATAGTCTTCACCTACGATGCGGTTGTTAGCGGTGACAATCAGCCCATCCTCGGGGTTTCGAATACGGGCAAGATCTTCGAATGGAATCATGCCTTCCCACTCGTGGTCGCCCGTCCAACCGGGAACGGGAAGCCAAGCGTTGGCCATCGAACGCACGGGAACCTGACCACGGTTGAGATATCCGATGTCTCCATGAACGTCAGCGAAAACGAAGTTGTTGCACGGGTCAACCCAGTCGCGCATGGACTCGTCAATCTCGTCCACGTTCTGCGAATGCAACATACGCCTCAAGCATTCGAATCCGAGATTCGGTCCCGTCGTTGCGGTATATCTGAAAGCCAGACCCATAGATCCGTCTTCACTGCCAGCGATTATGGGGCCATGGCCGGTTGACACGACATCAAGCGCTACAGGGTCTTCGCCCCTGACCGTGATGGTCTCGTCGCTAACGATTGCCGGGTGCCACTCGCCTAGAAACTCGTACTCAGGGCCCTGTTCACTGTAGCGGAGATTCTCTACATAGAGGTCCTGATAGTCTGCACCGGCGTGGGTGACGCACCAGGCCACTTGCTCGTTGTGACCGAAGTGAGGGAACCCCGGACATCCGGGGAAGGACAGGCCGATTACGTCGAAGTCGGGACAGGCGACGTGGTTCTGATAGTAGACGTTTGGGGCGTCCAAGCCGCGGTGAGGGTCCCCAGCGACGAGAGGCTTGCCGGAGGCGGTCCGAGAGCCGTGAACGGCCCAGTTGTTCGAACCGCTGTCGTCGTCTTTCAGCCACTCTACCGCGGCGAGTCCGTTCTCCAACTGCTCGATGCCGTCGATCAGATCGGACTCGGACTCCGTGCCCGGTGGCACGATAACGAGCTGACTGGAAAAGCTCGCAGCTCTCTCGTCGCCCCATATGCTCTTGACACGATCTCGCCACTCGTTGCCGTACCCTTTCAGAAGGCTGGTGGCTCGCTCAGGGCCGAAGGTATTGACCAGCTTGGCACGCCATGTCTTGCCCTCGAACACGCCCATCATGATGTGTCTGACCTTGAATACCGCGAGACAGTCCCGGGGCCTCCAGGTTTCAGGCTCAGCACCGATCAGTGTGTACTCCACGGGTAGAGTGTCTGCTGACTCGATGAATGCGTTGACACCGTTCGCGTACGCCTCGAACATCGCACGAGCGTCCTCCGACAGAGCCGACCAGTCCTCCTCGACGGAAGCGCGGATTTGGAATCTGCGCATCATGAGGTCATGTTCTACGCCATCGGGCCCAATGAACTCAGCCCATCTGCCGTAGGCGCGGGCGCGGTCGTAGTCCATATGCCACAGTCGGTCCTGTGCCGTTGCGAAGCCCTGACCGAAGTAGGCATCGTGCTCCGACTCGGCTTTGACGTGCGGAATACCGTAGCTGTCTCGCGTGATAACGATCTCTCCCTCAAGGCCGGGCAGAGTCATATCTGAGACAGTATCTGGCAGCGCAGAGCTGAAGAATGGGGACTGATGTGCCGGTGTTTGCGTCATTTCTGGCGTACCTCGACAGGAAGCAGTGTGGTCATCGACATCCTAACAGCTAAGTCTGGAGTCGAGTAGCAGTGTCCCAATTTGAGGCTGGTTCAGACAGGAGCATCATGCGGGGAACTCGAAGACAAGACGGCGCTCAGAAAGGCTGCCATTTGTGCTCGGTGAATCGGATAGAAGCGTTCGAACTCGCGGAGGTTGCGGGCAGCTTCCTCAGCGGGGTCGAAATTGTCGCCCATCAAGTGGTAGTCGGATGCCAGCTCCCGATTCCACACCCTCAGCTCATCGAGTGTCAACTGTGGCTCGAACTGTACCCCGTAAGCGTTCCTGAACCTGAACGCCATGTCGAAGCGACGATAGCGACCGTCCCGACAGAGCATGAATCCTTCCGCCAGCCGAGTAGCGCTGGGCGGCGTCGAGAAGCACTCGCCGTGCAACATGGGCACGAGTGGAGTTGCTATCGCGCCAAATGCGGAGTCGTTGTGACCCTGTTCAGAGACCCAGATCTTTCTGAGGCCGAACTGGTAGCCACCAGTGGGCTCAACTTCCCCTCCAAGCGACCGGGCGAGCAGTTGCGCGCCCAGGCATACTCCGATGACCCGCACTCCCTTGCCCGCAGCCTGTCGGAGATATTCCATCTCATGCTCAAGAGCAGGCAGTGCGTCGTTTGCGGACATGGGTCCTCCAAGAGAGATGACGATGTCACTCCGCCCGGGACTTGGCGCGTCAAACGACTCGAAGGTCGGAGCGGCTGAGAAGACTGGTACGGTCACGATGCAGAAACTGGCATCAGTCAGCATAGACTCAAAGTTGGAACCCAGAGTCTCGTACCTGTGATGTTGGATGACAATGGCGTTCATGTCATTTCTCCGGTGAGTGCTGCGCTATGGTAGCATTGGGCTGCTGAACGGAATGACAATGGCATCGTTCGACAATCCCACGAGCAGCCCAAAACAAGATTTCAGCGAACTTTGGCAGGGTCACAAGTGAGAGGTCAAGAATGCCCAGGGTCCCACGGATACAGCAGCGCAGTGATGTTCCCGCAGAGGCGGCACATCATTTCGATTCTATCGCGAGCAGTAGAGGTAGAGTCAGCGGTCCGTTCTCGGTGCTTCTCAACAGCCCCGAGGTCGCGGGACGGGCGGCCCATCTCGGAGCGTACATCAGATTCGAGTCCACTCTCGACCCTGATATCAAGGAGCTCGCAATCATCACAACCTCACGGGAGTTCGACTGCCACTACGAGTGGTCGGCGCATGTGGTATTGGCCCGGGAGGCGGGAGTCAGAGGGGAAGCGATAGACGCGGTCGCCAACCGTGGACCCTTAGAGGGACTTGAGGCCGACGAGTCGCTAGTGATCCGATATGGCCGCGAGATGTTCCAGAACAAGAGGGTATCTGACGACACATTTGCGGCCGCCAAGGAGAGGTTTGGAAACCAAGGCGTGACTGAACTCACCGCGACAATGGGCTACTACGGGATGCTGGCGTGTGCGTTGAACACGTTTGAGGTCGAACCCGCCCCTGATGCGGAACGGCTGCCCTAGCGAGCCTGCACCTGGCGACGAGGATTGTGCCTATCCTGTGACGCGAGGTAGTACCTGTTCGGCGAAGGACTCCTGGGCTCGGCGGATATGATCCACGTCATCGGTGCCGACTTGCAGCACGATTTCTGACACACCTATCGACTCGTACGCTTCGATACTCCTAAGCAACTGGTCTGGGGTGCCGATCATCGGAGTTGCCGGGTCTTCGGAGGGCGTATCCAGCACCTTCAATTCGCCACGTACCACGAGACTGAGCTCATTGGGGTCTCTATCAAACTCAGCGCACATGGTCTTGACCACGTCGAATCGGTCTCCCAATTCAGAAACGGTCCCGCCGTTAGGATGCCAACCATCACCGAGTCTTGCAGTGCGGCGCATTGCCGCCCTACTCATGCCGCCTATCAGAATCGGGACTCCTGGGGATTGCACAGGCTTGGGCGAAAACTTAAAGCCCTCATAGTCGAAGAACCGGCCACTGTGGCTCGGATCGTCCGATGTCCACAGGTCGCGCAGCACTTCGATCGACTCGTCGGCATAAGCTCCGCGTGTGGTGAAGTCGCTGCCGAGAGCTTCGTTCTCCTCACGAAGCATGCCAACACCAACTCCTAGCGAGACCCTGCCACCGGACATCATGTCGAGAGTGGCGATAGTCTTGGCCAGCACGAGAGGGTTCAGGTATGGGAGTACCAGAACGGTGGTGCCCAATCTGACGCGTTCTGTTCTGGCGGCCACCCAGGTGAGAACGGTCAGCGCATCGTAGTACGGGCGGTCCTCAAGGCGGTCGTAGATGTACCCGACGTTCAGTATGTGATGGTTGACCCAGACCGAGTCGTACCCTAACTCCTCAGCGCGGACCCCGAACTGGACGACATCCTGAGGGTCGGACAGACCCCAGTTCTGCGGAATGACAAACCCGAATTTCATGGCGCCTCCAGTATGGAGTTCACAGTTGCCACGTCTTCGGCAGATAGTTCCCAACTCGCGGACGCGGCGTTGGCCTCAACCTGCTCGGGTCGGGTCGCTCCGGCTATCACGGAGCTCACGGACGGACTGGCGAGAAGCCAAGCGAAAGCGAGCTCGAGTATGGTGTGGCCGTGCTCTGCACAGAAGTCTTCCAGCTTTTCGAGTGTGTCGAAGTTGCGGTCAGTGAACACTCCCCTGTCGTTAGCCGCAAGTCTAGTTCCTTCAGGGGCCGGGGCATTTCTTCGGTACTTGCCGGTAAGGAAGCCGTTTTCCAAAGGGTAGTACGGCAGGACTCCAATTCCGTATCGCTCGCACAGCGGAAGCATCTCAGCTTCAGGTTGTCGGTAGAGCATGGAGTACCGGGGCTGCATACTGACGAATGAGTTGATGCCGAGGGACCTGGCGGTCCAATCGGACTCGCAGACCTGCCAAGCTGTGAAGTTCGAGCAGCCCGCGTATCGCACCTTGCCCATGCGGACAAGGTCGTCCAACGCTCTGAGCGTTTCTTCCAGCGGGGTATCCGGGTCCCACCAGTGAATCTGGTAGAGATCGATGTAGTCGGTCCGGAGCTTGCGGAGGCTGATGTCGACCTGGTCGAAGATGTGCTTGCGTGAGTTACCAGAGTTGTTTGGGCCATCGGCCACTCGGCTTGATACCTTGGTAGCGATTACAGCCTGTTCGCGGCGTCCCTTCAGTGCATCACCGATATATTGCTCGGAGAGGCCTCCTCCATAGCTGTTAGAGGTATCGATGAAGTTGACCCCAGAATCGAGAGCAGCATGGACGACCGAATTTGTACGCTTGGCATCGACGCGACCACCGAAGTTATTGGCCCCCAAGCCTACCGCAGAGACCTGAAGACCTGACTTACCGAGTTGTCTGTATTTCAAACCTGTTCTCCTGTGCCAAAGGGCCTTGCTTGTGCTCAGGCTGTTTCTTTGCGGGCGACCAGCAGGCCCTGCTCTTTGGTCACTTTAATGGCGAAGTTGTGGGAGTCGATGGTCGCGGCCATGTCTCTATCCTCGACCGGGAAGTGGGGCGTGGCTGGGTTGCCGTACTTACGGGCCTCGCTTCCGGCAAGCATGAGGGAGCGAACGCTGTCATGATCTGGAGTAACTCCCAGCAACAGGTTGCGTAAATACAGGGCGCACTGCTCGTCTTCATCGGTGCGAATGCGGCCCTCTGAGCCCATCGCGACAATAGTGACCAGCGGCGGGGCGTGGCGGCGAATTGCTTCTACTGTGGCAGATGCTACGGCGAACGATCCACCATAAAGCTGATCCGCCCCCTCTGCGGCATTCATCCCAACAGTGCCTGCACGAGTGGATTGAATAATCGTCTTGCCCCGTACGTCCGCAAGACTGAGCTGCGAGGGGGAGTTTCCGAAGTCGAAGCCTTCAGGACGCATCCCTCCGACTTCACCCATACACAACTCCCCTACTCCATCGCTCCTAAGTGCCAGAGCCTCCTCTACTTCAGCCACCAGAATGATCTTGCTGGCTCCGCGAGAGAGGGCTACAGCGGCGGTGGTGTACGCTCGGAGGACATCGACAATGACGACGATTCCTCTAGCCCGGCGCGCGCCCTCCAGCAGGCTGTCTATGACTATATCCACTGGTTCCGTCCCTGATAATCCCGACTAGCCTGCCGACGGTGTCAGGACCTGAACTCGCGTGGCAGTACGAAGCTAACGTCCTCGTCCACGCCGTCGATCGTGGTCACTTCGTAAGGTGCAAGCGCGTCAATTACGGCGAGTACCAGATCTTCAGGGGTGGACGCGCCGGACGTAATTCCGATGTTTTCAACGCCCTCAAGCCAGGCGGAGTCCATTTCGTCGGGACCATTTATCAGAAAGGCGGTCACGCCGTTGGCTTCAGCTACTTCTCGCAGCCGGTTGCAGTTCGAGCTATTCTGGGCCCCGACGACGAGCACGAGATCGACCAGGGTTGAAAGTTCCTTTACCGCTGCCTGTCTGTTAGTGGTCGCGTAGCACAGGTCGTTCCGCACGACAACATTTGAGAAACGATCTTCAATTTGTGCAATGGACCTACTGGTGTCATCGACCGACAATGTGGTCTGGGTCAACACAGTAACGGGCGTGTCATCGTCCCAATCGGGCAATTCAACCGGCTCCCGGTCGTCCACGAGGTGCATTCCAGTCTGGCCCATGGTGCCCTTGACTTCCTGGTGGCCGCGATGGCCGACTAGGATCAACCTGCGCCCGTCAGATGAATATCGCAGGGCCTCGTTGTGTACCTTTGTGACGAGCGGGCAAGTGGCGTCGATGACGTTGAGGCCACGCTCTTCGGCCTTCTGAAAGTCCTCAGGCGGCGAGCCGTGCGCAGAGAAGACGACGGTCGACCCTTCCGGGATTTCTTCAACGTCTTCAACGGTTCTTGCACCCTTGTCTTCCAGAGATTTCACCACGTATGGGTTGTGAACGATCTGGTGTTTTACGTACACAGGGTGGGGGTACTTCTCAAGCGCCAGCTCGACGACGTCGATGGCGCGAACCACACCGGCGCAGAATCCTCTTGGTATTCCCAAAAACACCTTCAATGTAAGGACCTCCGTATTTGTGGCTGGCGCAGGCGAATTGTATCATAGGGTGAATAGTTGGGGTTATACTGTTGCCGGAGCCGGAATTTGCCCGCGCGTTCTCCGACAACCCGGACTGGCAGTGGGCATCTTCGCGATCATTGAGACGCTGAACGAGAGGTAAGCCGCATGAAACTCGCACACAGGATGGCGCGTCTTGGAACGGAGACCGCTTTCGAGGTTCTCGCAAAGGCGCGCCTACTAGAAGCTGAAGGCATGGACGTCATCCATCTCGAGATTGGAGAGCCGGATTTCGGCTCTCCATCTCATGTGGTAGAGGCGGGCAGACAGGCACTGGTTGACGGGTACACGAGCTATGGTCCATCTCCTGGCTTTCCTGAGCTGCGGGACCGCATCGCTGAAGAGATAAGCAATACACGCGGCATCTCGGTGACAGGAGATCAGGTTGTCGTTACACCCGGCGGCAAACCGATCATGTTCTTCCTGATAATGGCGATCGTCGATCCTGGTGACGAGGTCCTTTACCCGAACCCTGGCTTTCCGATTTACGAATCGATGATTGACTTCATGGGCGGCGTGCCAGTGCCGATGCAGCTGCATGAGGACAAAGGGTTCAACGTCGACGTCGACGCCATCGCGGACAGCATCACCGACCGCACTAAGATGATGATAGTCAACTCGCCGAACAACCCGTGCGGCTCGATCATTCCTAAGAGTGACCTGGAGGCGCTCGCCAAGCTCGCCACAGAGCACGACATTCTGGTCTTATCGGACGAGATATACAGCCGATTCCTGTATGCCGGCGAACATCACTCAATAGCCAGCTTCCCGATGATGAGGGAACAGACGGTGATCCTTGACGGGTTCTCCAAGACTTACGCGATGACGGGTTGGAGAATCGGCTACGGCGTGATGCCGATGGAACTGGTCGAGCCAATTTCACGGCTCGTCACTAACAGCGTTTCCTGCACCGCCAGCTTTACACAGATCGCCGCACTGGAGGCGTTGAACGGCCCTCAAGACGACTCATACGAGATGGTGGCTGAGTTCAAGAAGAGGCGTGATATTATCGTCGATGGCCTGAACTCGATAGATGGGATACGGTGCCCAGTGCCCCAAGGCGCGTTCTACGCCTTCCCCAATGTTGAAGAGACCGGACTGCCCAGCCAAGTGTTCGCCGACCGACTGTTGAGAGACGGCGGTGTCGCTTGCCTGGCGGGAGAGTCTTTCGGGGAGTTCGGGAAGGGATTCGTGCGCTTCTCATTCGCCAACTCGACTGAGAACATCGAGAAGGCTTTGGGGCGTATCGAGGACTTTGTCAGGGGCATTCGTCAGTGATGTCGGCGCAATGATTCCTTTGAGCGTGTCATAATTGCCAGGCCCACATCACATGCAATTTGCCCAGGTCTCGGGCAACCACACTAACTAGTCGTCAAGGCCAGCAGATGCCCATGCGAAAGTTCAGAATCGCGCTGGCGCAGATAAACGTCACGGTTGGCGACCTCCCTGGAAACACATCGAAGATTCTCGAGGTCGTAGATCAGGCCAAAGAATCAGGGGCTAACCTCGTAGCATTCCCCGAGCTCACTGTCCCCGGCTATCCGCCCGAGGACCTGCTGCTTAAACCGCAGTTTCTGGCCGAGAATCGCCAGTATATGGACCGGATCACACAGGCGTCGGAAGGCATTGCCGTCATCGTTGGCTTCGCTGACTTTGTAGGCGGAGAAGTGTACAACGCTGCCGCGGTCGCCTACGACGGACGACTCGTGGGCACATACCACAAGCAGTTCCTCCCCAATTACGGTGTATTCGACGAGGACCGCTACTTCAGATCCGGGGACTTCTGTCCAGTGTACGTTCTGGACGGAACTTCCGTGGGAGTCAACATCTGCGAAGACATCTGGTACGCGGTCGGACCCTCAGTCGTTCAACGGTCAGTTGGAGCAGAGGTAATAGTCAACATCAACGGGTCGCCTTTCCATGCGGGCAAGTGGCGGTCGCGAGAGAAGATGCTGGCCACTCGGGCGGCTGACAACGAGGTATTTCTGGCATACGTCAACATGGTCGGCGGTCAGGATGAGCTCGTATTTGACGGCGGGAGCATGGTGTTCGATCCAACTGGAGAGATGATAGCGTCGTCGAGCCAGTTCGAGGAGGACCTGCTGGTCGTCGATCTGGACGTTGAGGCGGTGTTCAGATCGCGGCTGCGGGACCCACGCCCTCGCAAGGAGGACCCGGCATCGATCAGGCAGCTAGGGAGAGGGGAGGTGGTCGCTGTATCAGATTGGGACAGCGCAAGCAGCCTCACAGGCCTGGCGAAGTCGCCGCCGGGGCATCTCTACGACGGCCCCGCGGAGGTTTACCGCGCACTAACGCTGGGGACTCGCGACTACGTCAGGAAGTGCGGATTCGAGAAGGTGCTTGTGGCCCTTTCCGGCGGAATCGACTCAAGCCTCGTCGCTGCGATAGCGGTGGACGCACTTGGCAGCGAGAACGTCGTGGGTGTGTCGATGCCGTCCCGGTTCTCCTCCGAGGGCAGCGTAGTCGATGCCAAACTTCTGGCAGACAATCTAGGGATAGAGCTGTGGACGCTGCCTATCGAGCAGTCGTTCGAGGCAATGCTGGATACACTCGCGCCGCAGTTCGAGGGCACTGACTGGGGCATCTCGGAAGAGAATATCCAGTCCAGAATCAGGGGCAATCTGATAATGGCACTTTCGAACAAGTTCGGATGGCTGGTGCTCACCACCGGCAACAAGAGCGAGATGGCGACCGGCTACGCGACGATATACGGAGACATGTCGGGCGGATTCGCAGTTATCAAAGACGTGCCAAAGGTCATGTGCTATGAGCTTTCGGAGTATCGAAACAGCCTGTCGGACAGTCCCGTTATTCCTGTTTCAGTGATCAAGAAGCCGCCCAGCGCGGAGCTGCGGCCGGACCAGTTCGACGAGGACAGTCTGCCACCTTATGAGCGCCTGGACCCAATTCTCAAAGCGTACGTTGAAGACGACATGAGCTTTGAGGAAATAGTCGCGACCGGCGAAGACGCCGAGGTAGTCAAGCACGTGATCAGGCTAGTGGACAGGTCCGAGTACAAGCGACGTCAAGCGGCGCCGGGAATCAAGATAACACCGCGAAACTTCGGAAGGGACCGCCGGATGCCGATTGCGAACAGATGGCGGGCGTGGCAGTAGGCGTCAGGGCTAACGGACCAGCCGACCCTGCACTCCTACCAATTCCGGTGGAGCAGAATTCTGGAGCGACCGGCCTCGGTAAGGTGAGGCTCGATATTGGCCTCGAACTCAGAGATCGTCTCGTCCACGGTCGATGTTCCAGAGTATTCGCAGCCTGCAATGACCGGTCTCATGTTCTCTTTCCACGGTTGTTGTTTAGTTTACTAACGACCAACATCGGCGGGCGTGACGACCGCTCCCCCTCATGTCCTGGTGATTTTCTATGCTGTAGGACTGGGATGCAAGTGGATAAATCTTGCCCGCTGTCGGGAATATAGCTACACTGATGCAGAATTTCGTAGGGTCAATTCCAGTTCCAACCGAGCATGGTCATTAGACGCAAAGTTGACAGTCGCGCCCAATTGCGCAGCATGCGCGAGCAGTCTCTGCTAGGCGGCGGTCAGAGGCGAATCGACGCCCAGCACAGCCGAGGAAAGCTGACGGCGCGGGAGCGAATCAACCTGCTTCTCGACGACGGCACGTTCCAGGAACTGGACACGTTTGTAGTCCATCGCGCAACTGACTTCGGGCTCGCGGACCAGCACTTCCTAGGCGATGCCGTAGTTACAGGATACGGGCAGGTGGAAGGGCGGCTTGTGTTCGTCTATGCGCAGGACTTCACCGTGCTCGGCGGCTCGCTCTCGGAAGCCGTGGCGCAGAAGATATGCAAGGTGATGGACCTGTCCACGACTGCAGGCGCTCCTATCGTCGGCCTCATCGATTCAGGCGGCGCGCGCATCCAAGAGGGCGTGGATAGCCTGGGTGGGTACAGCTCGATTTTCCACAAGAACGTGTGGGCGTCGGGAGTGGTGCCGCAGATTTCGGTGATACTAGGGCCGGCGGCCGGCGGCGCAACCTACTCCCCTGCCCTGACCGACTTCATTTTCATGGCGTCGGGAATCGGGCAGATGTACATCACAGGGCCGGATGTGATCCGTTCGGTCACGGGAGAGAACGTCAGTCACGAGGAGTTGGGCGGCGCGAACGCTCATGCCTCACGCAGTGGCGTCGCGCACTTCGCGGTCGAGGGTGAGGAGGCGTGCTTGTCGGAGGTGAGGCGACTGCTGTCGTTTCTACCACTCAATAACATGGAGGACCCGCCGAGGAGGCAGCCAACCGACGATCCTGAGAGACGAGACGGAGACCTCGCCTACGTCATACCAGACAATCGGAGCCAGCCGTATGACATGCTGGACGTGATTCATCGTGTAGTCGACGACAGCGAGTTCATGCAGATACATGAGAACTTCGCTCCGAACATAGTGGTGGGTTTTGCCCGATTCGACGGACGGACGGTAGGCATAGTGGGGAACCAGCCCGGTCGGCTTGCGGGGGTGCTTGACATAGACGCCTCGGTAAAGTCGGCCAGGTTCGTCCGCTTCTGCGATGCTTTCAACATTCCATTGGTTACTTTCATAGACGTGCCCGGGTTCATGCCCGGCACCAACCAGGAGTACGGCGGCATAATCCGGCACGGCGCAAAGCTGATATTCGCATACGCCGAGGCCACGGTGCCAAAAATAAGCGTGCTGACGCGCAAGGCTTACGGCGGGGCGTACATCGTCATGAGCAGCAAGAACCTGACCGGTGACGTCAACTTTGCGTGGCCGACGGGTGAGGTTGCGGTAATGGGCGCGGGTGGCGCGGTAAATATCATTCACAGAAACGAGATTCGAGCATCCGATGATCCTGATTCGACCCGGGCGGAATTGGTCGCCGACTATGAGCAGCGTCTGATGAACCCATACGCGGCGGCGGCGCGGGGGATGATTGACGACGTGATAGACCCGCTCGATACTCGTCCGAAGATCATTGCCTCGCTGAAGATGCTTGAAAACAAGCGTGAGCAGCTCCCTCCCAAGAAGCATGGGAGCATTCCACTTTGACCTCGGCGACGCTCAACGGATCAGACGGGATCTACGGCGAAGTCGTCGCTGCTGCGATTGCCGCTGTCCAAGCATATCTCGAGAGTGAACTGCAGGTGCAGGCACCAACGCCGAGGCGTGGTGTGTCGTCATGGCGAATGGCTCTGGCCGGCCAGCGGACGGTCCGAGGATTCGGCGCTAACGTGTCGTGGCGCGGGCGGGACTGGTCGCAGCCTACGACAAGATTCAGGTACACATGAACGGAACTCCCCTCAAACTCAGCGACACCACATTCAGGGACGCGCACCAGAGCCTGATGGCGACGCGGCTGCGGATCGAGGACATGGCGCCGCTGGCGCAGGCGATGGACTCTATAGGGTTCTACTCCATGGAGGTCTGGGGGGGAGCGACCTTCGACAGCGCGACTCGGTTTCTATTGGAAGACCCGTGGGAGCGGCTGCGGACTTTCAAGTCGCTCATGCCCAAAACGCCGCTCTCGATGCTGCTGCGAGGCCAGTCATTAGTCGGTTACCGCAACTACGCCGATGATGTGGTGGATGCGTTTGTGGAACGTTCCGCCGAGAACGGAATAGACATATTCAGGGTTTTCGACGCCCTGAACTACGAGCCGAACCTGGAACGCGCCGCTGCGGCAATCAAACGCGCCGGAAAGCATCTTCAACTCGCAATTTGCTACACGGTCACCGACGAAGGCCGGATGGGCGGGCCAATTTACAACCTGGACTACTACAGGTCCAAAGCACGAAGTCTGCGGAACATGGGCGCGGACAGTATCTGCATCAAGGACATGGGCGGTCTGCTGGCCCCATACGACGCATACAAAATCGTGACCGCGCTCAAGGAGGACAGCGACCTCCTAATCCAGCTTCACTGTCACTACACGAGCGGGATGGCATCCATGAGCGCGCTAAAGGCAGTCGAAGCGGGCCTCGACATTCTGGATGTCTGCCTGGCGCCACTGGCGCTGCGGACGTCGCAGCCTGCGGTGGAACCCATCGCGGTAGCCCTGGGCGGGACTGAGCGCGATCCTGGAGTCGACATCGACTCGCTTCTGGAGATAGGCGACCAACTAGAAGCAGTGCTCCCAAAGTACGCGGAGCACATGCAGCCTACCCGTGCGGCGGTAATAGACCCCGGCGTGCTGAAGCACCAGATACCCGGCGGTATGGCGTCCAACATGGTGTCCCAGCTAAGAGAGGCTGGAGCCGTGGACAGGCTTAACGAGGTGCTGAAGGAGATTCCTCGGACCCGTGCCGACCTGGGGTATCCCCCGCTGGTCACTCCGATGAGCCAGATGGTCGGAGCGCAAGCAGTCAGCAACGTTCTTTTCGGTCGCTATGTCGCTGTTTCGGAGCCGGTAAAAGAATACGTTAACGGCGGCTATGGCAAGCCCGTCTCTGAGTTGAGCGACGAGCTTGTCGATAAGCTGAGAGGCGAGGGGGTTGAAGCTCCAGACACCAGCCCCGATCGACCTGGAGACGCGATAGAGCCGGAGTTAGACTCCGCCAGGGAAGCTGTCGCGGGCTTGACCACCGACATTGATGACGTGCTGACATACGCTCTATATCCGCAGACCGGTGAACGCTTCCTGCGAATCAAGCATGGCATCTATCCGGCTCCCGTCGAGGATGAGAAGGCTGCGACAACATCCGAAGAGTCACAGCCAGCATCTGAGGCGCCCCCTCGAAGTGCGAGCGCACGGCGTTTCAACGTGTACGTGGGCGACCAATTCTTCGAAGTGCACGTTGATCCAGTAGGCGGCGACATCGGTGCTGCGCCATCGCACCGTACTCCGGCAGGCCCTAGAGGAATCGCTGCCACCACGCCAACTCCCGATCAGGTCACTTCGCAACCCACTGAGGGTGAAGTCCAGGTGGCGGCTCCAATGCCGGGGATTCTCGTGAGTCTGGCAGTCGAAGAGGGACAGCAGGTCAGCGCTGGTCAGCCCCTACTGGTGCTAGAGGCTATGAAGATGCAGAATTCAATTCCCAGCCCTTCGGACGGCACAGTCTCATCTTTGCCCGTAGCTCCTGGCGTCCAGGTTAGCCGGAATCAGGTGCTCGCCGTAATTCAAACTTAGGAATCTCAATCAGGTCGGAATGACCTGACGAACATCAGGAAAGGAGCCTATCGTGGCTGACAATCAGATCATAGAGGCCGCCAAAGAACACTTCGGCAAGGTTGTGGCGCAGCAGCTGGAGCGGGTGGAGCGCCTCAAGAACGAGCCCGATTGGGTAGACTATTCCTCCATATCTCCCATTGTCGTCGGGATGCTCGGCGGCGACGGGATCGGTCCGTCGATCAGTGCCGAAACGCAGACAGTCCTGGAGCACTTGCTGCGGGGCGAGGTTGATTCCGGCAAAGTCGAGTTCAGGGTCATCGACGGCCTGACAATCGAGAACCGCGCAGAGAAGATGCAGTCCATCCCTGACGACGTGTTGGCCGAGATCAAAAAGTGCCACGTAACGCTGAAGGGACCGACCCACACACCCGAGCAGGGCGACGGGTGGCCGAACATAGAGAGCGCAAACGTGTCGATGCGCAAGGAGCTCGATCTGTTCGCGAATATCAGGCCTGTCCGGATCCCTTCTCAGGGCATCGACTGGACATTCTTCCGAGAGAACACCGAGGACATGTACGCGGTGGGAAGCCAGGGGATCCACGTCACAGAAGACCTGGGCATGGATTTCCGGGTGATAACTTCGCAGGGATCAAGGCGGATCATCGACGCGGCGTTCGCACATGCGCAGCGGACCGGCAAAGACAGCGTGACTATCGTCACAAAGGCGAACATCGTCAAGACCACCGACGGCAAGTTCCTGGACATGGCCCGAGAGGTCTCGGAGAACTACCCCGGTATCGAGTGGGAAGGCTGGTACATCGACATCATGACGGCCGCGCTGATAAACCCGGCCCGTCAGAAGGACTTCCAGGTCCTGGCTCTGCCCAACCTGTATGGTGACATACTCACCGACGAGGCGGCGCAGATACAGGGCGGGGTCGGCACGGCCGGGAGCGCGAACGTCGGCAAGCAGTACGCGATGTTCGAGGCAATTCACGGCAGCGCGCCGCGGATGGTCAGGACGGGACGCGCCCAATTCGCCGATCCCAGCTCGCTGCTGCGCGCCGGCGCGATGATGCTGGAGCACATCGGCTACACTGACATTGGCGCCCGACTGCACAAGGCGATCGACGTCTGTGGGCAGTACGAACGCAAGATAGTGATGACCGGCCGCGATACCGGCGCGACAAGCGCGGAGTTCGGACGATACCTGATGGAAACCGTGGCCGACTCGACCATCGAGGACCGGTGGCAGGAGTACGTCGAAGCAGGCAGTTAAGCAGCGGCCGAGGCTCGAAGCGGTTTAGGCAGTTAAGGTAAAGGGGGCGGGTACGACTTGTGACCCGCCCCCTTCAGACGTAAGAGAGGCGCGGACGCGCCGGAGGTTCGAATAGATGGCAAGGAGCAAGGTGACAATCGTTGGCGCGGGCAACGTCGGCGCGACAGCCGCCCAGCGCATATATGACAGGGGCTACGCAGACGTGGTGCTGGTCGATATCGTAGAGGGCCTGCCACAGGGCAAGGCTCTGGACATGCTTGAGTCCGGTCCTGTATTGGGCACGGACGCCAAGGTGGTCGGCACGAATGATTATGCCGACACGGCGGGATCGGATGTGGTCGTTATAACGTCGGGCATTGCACGTCGACCTGGCATGAGCCGAGACGACCTGCTGCTCACGAACATGAACATCGTGACGTCGGTGACCGAATCGGTGGTTGCGGCATCACCCGGTTCGATACTCGTAATCGTGACAAACCCACTTGACGCGATGGCTCAGAGGGCGTTTCAGGTGAGCGGCTTCCCCAAGGAGAGAGTCGTAGGCATGGCAGGGATTCTGGACACCGCGCGGTTCCGGACGTTTCTTGCTGAGGAGCTCAACGTGTCGGTGAACTCCGTGGAAGCATACGTACTCGGAGGTCACGGCGACACGATGGTCCCGGTGACGGCAAGCACTACGGTCGGCGGTAGGCAGATCGCGCAGGTGCTGTCGGAAGAGCGGATCGCCGAGATAGTTAAGCGCACCCAGGACGGGGGCGCTGAGATAGTCAACCTCCTCAAGACGGGAAGCGCATACTACGCGCCGTCAGCGGCGATCATGCAGATGGTCGAGGCGATCCTGTTCGACAGGCAGGAGATACTCCCCTGCACCGCTTACCTCGAAGGCGAGTACGGAATCGACGGGCTGTTCGTCGGCGTGCCGCTGCGACTTGGCGGCGCGGGAATCGAGGAGATCATCGAGTTCGATCTGACCAACGACGAACAGGCGGCGTTGGAGAACTCGGCCGAGGCGGTTCGGGAGTTGGTGGAGGTCATGGCGAGCGCCGGGTAACGCTTGTCTCTCGACCGGTACGCTGCCACAATTGAGAGATGAACGGTAGAGAATTCGTCAGGCGGGCCAGGCGATATGCTCGAAGAACGGGGCAGGAGTTCTATTTCGACACTCGTCAGGGCAAGGGAAGTCATGGCCGAGTGTATCTTGGTGAATTCCTGACCACTGTACCGCACGGTGAGCTTAGAACCGGGCTTCTCGCATCCATGCTTAGGGACTTGCACATCGACAGGGAGGAGTTCTAATCCATGCGCTACGTTTACCCGTGCATCCTTCATCCTGAAGAGGGAGGGGGGGTCTACGTTTCATTTCCGGATGTTAAGGGCGCGTTGACTTGCGGCGACAGTCGAGAGGAGGCACTGGAGATGGCAGAAGACGCATTGCAGGCCGCTATGGGAGCCTACGTTTACCTGGGGCGGGACATTCCTACTCCCGGCAGCGCGACAGATGGACAGTATCCAATAGCTCTCCCACCGGTGGTGGCGGCGAAACTCGCGCTGTACACGGCGATGCGAGAGCAGGGCATATTACAGTCTGAATTGGCAAATCGGCTGGGGCTGAAAGAATCCGCGGTCGCCAAGCTGCTTGACCTCGACTACGGCTCTCACATGACGCAGGTGATGAACGCGCTGAAGGCCGTGGGGCGAATGCTTGTCGTGGAGGACTGGGCAGCGTAGGGGACGCCAAGCGTGAGAGATTATGACTCAGAACCGATAATGAGTCGATGGCAGAACCTAGCTTGGTCCCTACTATCCATGACACACATAGTGATGGACGCACATAGTGATGGCTGGCAGAGTGCCGAATCATATCTGACCACCTAGACGCGACAGCCAACTTCTGCAAAAGGTGTGGAAGCAGTTTATCCGGTCGTAAGTAGATTCATATAGAGCGTGGCAAATGGGCGAGAATCTGGAAGCCAAGTTTCATCAGGCGATGGTAAACAGCTACCATGCTGCGAAGGAACACGGCTACATCGCTACTTACTTTTTGCAGATGATCTCAGAACATGGTGGAGTGGGGGCAGACAAACGATTAATCAGCACGCCCAAACTTCAGTCTGGATTGACCGAACTCTACTTTATAGAACGACTCGATCTATCGGCAGAAGCTCTGGTTCTCCAAGAACTATACAGGGACCTGTTCACCGATTGCGAAAGACGGAAGTCGTACATTCGTCTGAAAGAGCATGGCTATGATCCATGCTCCCGATGAGAAACTCCGAGGAGTTCTGACCAACTAGGGTACGGGCCGAAGAGGTCTGGATGCGCTTTCCGTGGGCGAACATACTCCTGCTGCTATTCCTGTTCCTTGAGCTGGCGTCGGGTTTCTTCGGGCTGACGTCAGGGTCTGAGGAACGGGCGTTTCAAATCCAGATTCACCGCATTGCAGGATACGGTATCCTCGTGGTCGGTGCCTGGAAGCTGTTAAACGTACTCAGGTCGTTGAAGTGGCCGCGAGCAGGTTCAGTGCGAGTGGCTTCACTGGCATTGGTGGTGGGCCTGGTGGCGACCATGGCGCTGGGGCTTGTCTGGTCCATAGGCGGGTCGTACCGGTGGTGGCTGTTCAGCGGAATGAGCTGGCACATCTACGCGGGCGCCGCGGTCGTGCCGTTGCTGGCATGGCACTCGTGGTACATGCTGAGGAAGTTTCCAATTGCATTCTGGGTTGAGAGACGTCTGGTACTCAGGACATTCGCCCTCGCGGTGGCGGGCTTTGTCGGATGGCAGTTAATTGAGCGTACAGCCTCGGTCGCTGAGTTACCTGGCAGCGATAGGCGGTTCACCGGTTCGTACGACCACGGGAGATTCACGGGGAACGCGTTTCCACGGGTCTCCTGGTTGAACGACCGGCCCTCGCCGATGGACGTCAATCGCTGGCAACTCAATGTAACAGGCGCGGTGAACCGTCCTCTGACACTGGGGTATGAAGATCTGGAGACTGATGGTGAGGTGACAGCTACTCTCGACTGCACGGGCGGCTGGCACACTACACAGAACTGGAGCGGCGCTCGACTCGCAGGGATACTCGACCGCGCGTCACCCACTTCGCAGGCCAGATCGATAGTCGTGCGGTCAGTAACCGGCTACTACAGGCGCTACGCGATGCGGGACGTGGATGGCCTGATTCTTGCCACGCATGTAACAGGTGAGAGGCTGTCGCACGGTCACGGGTTTCCCACCCGGCTCGTGGCGCCGGGACGGCGCGGATTCGAGTGGGTGAAGTGGGTCACGGAGATCGAGGTGGATGAGAACCCGTCGTGGTGGCAGCCTCCGCTGCCGTTACAGTGACCGCCGGTCGGCACAAAAATCCGGTAGCCAATTCAGGAAAGGCGGGAAGTACCAGGCTGTCGCACCAAGCAGCTTCATGGTGGACGGAAGCAGAATCAACCGGACAATAACCGCGTCGATCAGCAGACCAACAGCCAGGGCTATCCCGATCTGATGAAAGACGACCAACCTCCATTGGAATGCTTCGACGACTAGGTTGCCGAACACTGCCGCCGCTATCAGGGACACTACCGCGACAACCCCGATGGTCTCTCTCAAGCCAGAGGCTAAGGACTCAGCGTTGTCGCCGGTCTGAGCGAACCGCTCCCGAATGCGGCCCAGCAGCAAGAGGTGGTTGATCGTGAGAAGTCCGAACAGCAGCGGGACAAATAACATGGGCGCCCACGCTTCAATGACCGGCGTCCGTCGAATCCAGCCGAAGTCATGCTGAAAGACGAATACCATGATTCCGCAGGCTGCTCCCACTGTGAGCAAGTTCGTCAGCGTCGCCAAGACCGGAACGACCATTGATCGGGTTGCCACGAGCAGTATGAGAAGGCTCGATACCAATACAACGGCCAATACGAGCGGAGTGTAAGACACGACGATGTGCATCAGGTCCGCGGCGAAGGCCGAGCGTCCGGTTACCAGGACTTCGATTGCGGAACCGCCGAACACTTCAGGAATGTGCTCCTTCCTCAGACGGCGGACCGACTCCATTGCCGACTCGCTCTCCGGGTGGCTGCGTGTCGGGACGGAAATCAGGACCATGTCCATGTCCAGGTTGGTCTGTACCACGATCTGTCCGGCAAACTCCGGGTCGGTTGCGAGCGAGGACTGAAGCTCAGCAACACGGATCTCCACTTCTGGGTCCGCAAACGGTGCCTTGATCACTATCTCTACCGGAGACATGACACCGGCGGGGAAATCCTCCGCCAGTTGCTTGAATGCCTGGTAGTGCTGAGGGCCGTAAGCCTTCCTGCTCTCATGGCGGTTGGGCGCGGTCTCGACGCCATTGAAGCCGAGCATCAGGTTTAGAACAGGCAATGACAGCACGACCAACAGGATGGTGACGACGACTGCGCTCAGAACGGGCCTCGTCATCGCAAGCCTGCCAACCCAACGCAATGATCTCGAGAGCCTGCCCCATCCCCTAGATGGCGGGTCATCGGTCGCCGCTGAGTCATCAGACTCAGGGGGCCCGGGCTCGATTTTCGGGTCGCCGCGCAACGCGATCAGCGCAGGAGTCAGGGTCATAGACCCAACAGAGGAACGGCGATCGCCAGGATCGCGCCAAGTCCTACGCTCGTGACTATATTCGCAGGGACAATCAGCAATGCCACAAGACCGATCACAGCAGACAGTCCCCCCAACACAATCGCCAAGCCAGATGTGGAACAGGCTCGATCTATCGAGGCCAGCTTGTCATGGCCGAGGAGCCTCTCATCCCCATACCTGCGGGCTATCAGGATAGAGAATACCAAGCCGACCACAGCCGAGATCAGGACGAGGGCATTCGCGGCGACAGCATGAACCGGGAGTGCCAGTCCGATCAGCGCGATGGCAGCAGCAGGTATGACGATCATCGGCAAACTCAGGAAAACCGGGAGACGCGTGCGGGCCAGCACACTGATCCCGCACACGACAATGAATATGAAGTAGTAGGCAAGGTTGCCGAACCCGACCACTTGGGATGCCAGATAGAGCCGGGTAGCTGTCTCCGCGATCCTCGAGGCGACCGAAGCCTCGCCAACAAGGAGAACCGTGAAGTCTTCCTGTCTATTGTGCTTGCGAACGACGCGCGTCACGTCGGAGACGTTTGCAGCGGCCTCGTCGAGTGTCCCTGTCATCGTCACAGGCATTATGGTCGAGTGGCCGATGTCAGAGACCTGCCAATCTGCTCCGGAGTTGTAATACTGGCTTATGCCGGCGACGACGTCAGGACCGAGCGCAGCGATGTCGAAGAAGAAGTTCTGTACAGTGGCCTCGAACTGGGGATCAACGATCGTGTAGGTGTCTGAGTGGACAATTACGATCTCCGTGGCCAAGCGCGGGCCTCTGAAACGCTCTTCAAGAAGCCCCTCCCCAGCGTTGGACTCGGAATCCACCAGCAGGACGCGCTCGGCGGTGAAGCCTCCTTCCCATAGCCAGCCACTCCGACAGCGGCACAGAAGGCCACAGCCCAGACCGCAATGCCTACCCACGGGTGACGGGCCGACGAACGGGCGAGCGACAGTAGAGACACGCGACGAATTCTCCGTCACTCTCAGAAGGGATGGTCTAGGGTGTCAGGGCAAGTTCCGAGAGCAGGTTCTTAGTGGAGACGATGTGGCGGTTGAGGCGCATTGCCCTTGGGTCTATTCCCAAGGCCAGACCGATGAGCTGGGGCAGGTGCAGGATGGGGATGTCGATTGGGGCCATGGGGCTGTTGGCCTTTGCCGCCTGGGGCTGGTAGCCGTCCAGGTTCAAGTGACACAGCGGGCATGGGGTGACCATCGCGTCCGCGCCGAGGCCCTTGGCGTCCATCGTATGAGTGGCGACCATCTTCAGCGAGTTGGTCTCGTTGATCGTAAGGATGGGGAAGCCACAGCATAGCGTCTTGCCGGCAAAGTCCACGACCTGCGCACCCACGGCCTCTATGACCTGCTCAAGCGCGTTCTCGCGCTCAGGGTGTTCAGCGAACTTGAGGTCGGACGACGGCCTGACGATGTAGCAGCCATAGAATGGGGCCATTCTCAGATTGGGCAGCGGCCGGACGACAATCGACTTCAGCTTGTCTATGCCGATCTCTTCTACTATGACCCAGAGCAAGTGCTTGGGGTCGGCTGTACCGCTGTATTGGAGACCTTCCTCGGCCAGGTCCTCGTTGATCGACGCCCTGTACTCGTCGTCTTGAAGCCGGACGTTCGCCTGGGACATCACACCCTGGCAAGTCGAGCAGATGGTCATGATCTGCTGACCTGCACGCTCGGCCATTGCAAATGTTCGAGCGTTCAGAGTATCGCCGAGCCGAAGGTTCTTCTCCTGCAGGACGCCAGCACCGGTGCACGAAGCGCCCTGCATGGTGATGAGGTCCAACTCGATTCCGAGCCTGCGGCACACTTCAAGCGTAGCGTCATAGAGTTCCGGGCATGCTCCGCGGGAAACGCAGCCTGGGTAGAGAGCGTATCTCATAGTCTGATTTCTACCTTCTCGATGATTATCGTGAGTTTCGGTCAGGCACCTATAGTTAATCTTTCTGGCGGCTTTCTACCTTCTCGAACACGCGCTGGACGTTCTCCACTCCAGGGATGCTCTTGTGCACCAGCGGCGGCATCTTGCGGGCCTTCATCGCGCGCAGGCCTACTGGGACAAGCTTGAGCATCTCGCGGAAGTTCGTGACGCCGTGGCTCTTTACGACAAGCTTGGTCTCATCCAACCATCCGCTATGCTCGACAGAGTCGGCGAAGGCGTTGGCGTGACGCGCGCCCGTCGTGTTGACGTAGCCAGCCTCCATCGCCCGATCCCGCAGGGCCATGATCCTACCCATGGGATCGACGCCCTTCGGGCAGACCTCGACACACTGCCTGCACCGTGTGCAGTCCCAGACGCCTCCGTACTCATTGAGCGCGCCAAGACGTGAATCGTCCGCATCATCCCGTGGATCGCCGACGAACCTATACGCCTTGGCGAGCGCCGCCGGGCCGAGGAAATTATCATCGACGTTCAAGACGGTGCAGTCGGAGACACACGCGCCGCACATGATGCAGGCCGTGACGCCTGTCAGGTGCTGCATATCGTCTGCTGGCGCCAGGTACTCGGTTTCCGGCTCAGGGCCCTCGGGTTGAAGCCAGGGCTGGACATCGCGCACCTTGCTCCAGAACGGCGCGAAATCAACGATGAGATCCTTCTCCACTTCCAAGTTGCCTGCCGGCTCGACGACGATAGGCCCGCCGTCCTTGGGCATTGCGTGGATCAGCAAGGTGTTGCAGGCGAGACCCGCCTGGCCGTTGATGCGCATTGCGCACGAGCCGCAGATTGCGCTCCTGCAGGAGCAACGCAGCGCGAGTGTGCCGTCCAACTCTTCGCGTATGCGGATCAGGCCGTCCAGCACCGTGTTGGACTCGGTCATCTCAAGCTGGTACTCGTCGTATCTGGCGACAGGACGGTCGGCGTCTGGATCAAACCTTCTGACTCTGAACGTAACTTGCATGTGTGTTCCTTCTAAATGGTTACAGAGACAGTCTGCCTGAGATCAGGTAGTGGGATGGGTCGGCATGGATACCCCTGGCATCAGTAGCTTCTGACCTGGGGCTCCCACTGTGTGACGACGACGGGAAGCTCAGACAGCGCCGGGCCGTCCTCGGTCTGCTCGACGAGGATGTGCTTGAGCCAGTTTTCGTCATCGCGATCAGGGAAGTCCTCGCGCGTGTGCGCACCGCGGCTCTCCTTGCGCTCAATTGCGGCGAGAGTTACCGCCTCAGCACAGTCGAGCATGAAGCCGAGCTCCAGCGTGAAGACCAGGTTGGTATTCCAGGTCCGTCCCTTGTCCTGCACGTAGACCGACCGGTAGCGTTCGCGAAGTTGTCTGACCGTGTCCAGCGCCGACTCCATGCCAGACTGGTTTCGATAGACCGCCAGGTGCTCGTTCATCGCGCCGCCCATGTCCTGCCTGATCTGGCCGAACATATCACCGTTCTTCTCATTGTCGAGAAGACGCTGGATACTGGCCTTCTGGCCTACAGCGGCGGAGTCGTCCACCGAGCTGTGGGACTTGGACTTGGCGAGTTCGGCGGCGTGCTCGCCGGATCGGCGACCAAACACCAAGGTGTCCAGGAGCGAGTTCGCGCCCAGCCTGTTGCCACCGTGCACGCTCACACACGCGACCTCTCCGGCCGCGTAGAGTCCGGGAAGCTGAGTCTGGCCGTCGATGTCGGTCTTGACCCCTCCCATCTGGTAGTGCATCCCCGGTCGGATCGGGACAGGTTCCTCAAACAGATTAACATTGGCAAAGTCGCGGGCGATGTCGAGAATCTGAGTGAGGCGTTCGCGAATAACGCGCTCGCCGAGGTGTCTCATATCGAGGAGTACGCAGCCGTCCAGTCCACGCCCTTCGTTGATCTCGGTCTGTTCGGCACGAGAGACGACATCTCGGGAAGCCAACTCCATCATGTTGGGAGCGTATCGCTTCATGAAGCGCTCACCTTCAGAGTTGAGCAGGTGTGCGCCCTCGCCACGTGCGCCCTCAGTTATCAGCACACCGCTGCCCTTCAGCGTCGTTGGGTGGTACTGCACCATCTCCATGTCCATCAGCGATGCGCCGGCTCTGTAGGCGAGGCCCATACCATCGCCCGTGCAGATGAGAGCATTGGTTGACGGCTCGAACACCCTGCCTAGCCCGCCAGCGGCCATGATGACGGCCTTGGCCCGAATGACATGGACGTCGCCGGTCCGGATCTCCATGACGACCGCGCCGGCGCACTGGCCATCTTCGACGATCAGGTCGAGTACAAACCACTCCTCGTACACACGTACTCCCACTCTCATGATCTGTTCGTACAGGACGTGAAGCAGGGCCTGACCGGTGAAGTCAGCGACGAAGAACGTGCGGGCCTTACCCTGCCCGCCGAATGCGCGCGTGCCGAGGCGTCCTTCTTCGTCGCGGCTGAAGGTGACGCCGAAGTGCTCCATCTGGATTACTTCGGAGCCTGCCTCGCGGCACATTACCTCTATGGCATCCTGGTCGCCGAGGTAGTCGGACCCCTTGACCGTGTCGTAGGCGTGATCGCGCCAATCGTCTCCGGCATGTTCGAGCGCGGCGTTGATGCCGCCCTGGGCAGCGTTGGAGTGGCTGCGAACCGGATGGACCTTGGAGATGACCGCAACGTCAACCCCGTTCTGGCCTACAGCGAGCGCCGCTCTCATGCCGGCCAAACCGGCGCCTATGATGAGCACATCGTGAGAGTACATTCAGGGCCACCTCTAGGGTCGCAAATTCCGCAAATGAACATAGCACACCGCACCAATCGCGTCCACACACAGGACGTCTAGGTACGGCCGCGTCTGAATACATGGCTGCGGGCAGCACGGGCCTCGGCGGCTTCCTTGACGGCCACAAAGTGCTTGCGAATGACGCGGTGATACATTGGCCTAGTGTAGACGATTCCACCAAACCATCCGAAGAATGGGAAGCGCTTCCAGATGAAGCTGCCCGAGTGAGTGAGCAGAGTGTTCCCATCGGCTGTCTCTTCCAGGGTGAACGTCTCTTCTGAGAAATCGAGTGGCCCTTCGAGGTGCTTGAACTCGATTTTGTCGGGCCTGAAGAGAGTGACCTCCTCGAGTGTCCTGAATGAGAACGGTCCAGCCTTCGTAATGAATTCGACGGTCGTCACGTTTCCGTCTTCGGAGATAAGCCGAGTGGACTCGGCGTTGTCTCCGGCTATCCTGCCGCGACGGAAAGACGTGAGCATCTGGAAGACGAGCTCGCGGGGCGCATCGATTTCGACACATTGGAGTCTGAGCTCGATTGCGGACACAGCTTTTATCCGGCCGCGCGAACCGCTGCGGCGAATGCCCTGATCTTGGCGGGGTCCTTTAGGCCATTGGTCTCGACACCGCTGGAGACGTCTACTCCCCAGGGTTTTACTGTATCAATGGCCTCGGAGACGTTGTCCGGGGTAAGGCCGCCAGCAAGCACTACGCGGTGGTCTCTGGCTATGTCGCGTGCCAGGCTCCAGTCGAAAACGATGCCAGTTCCACCAAGGTGACCAACTTGATGCTTATCTAGGAGTGCGTTGTGTCCAGCGTCGAGGGCCTCCTCGACCTGGGTGCAGGCGATTGCAATTGACTCGTGGCGCGGAAGGTCTTCTCTAACCTTGACCTGACGGATCACCGAGACATCAAGCAGATCCCACATTTCAGGCGGTTCGTCGCCACACAGCTGGACATAGTTGAGGCCGCACAACCTGGTAACCTTATTGACGAACTCAGCGGACTGGTTGGCAAATAGACCGACGATACCTGGGCAATCGGTCGACACGCTTTCACGAAGGTCCGAGATTATCTTAGCGCCCTGCTCAGGGAGCAATTGACGGCGAACGCCTTCGACGAAGGCAAATCCGAGACGGTCGGCTCCAGACTCAGCCGCGACCAGCGCGTTGGACGAGTCGCGGAGACCACAAATCTTGAACCTGATCACGCGAGCTCTCGCAGCTTCGCGCCCGGGTCTGGAGCGGTTACCAGCGCATCGCCGATCAGTACGGCTGAAGCTCCGGCCTCGCGCACCTTGTCTATGTCCTCAGGTGTACGCAGTCCACTCTCGCTGACCAGGATGCAGCCGGCCGGGACCTTGTCAGCAAGCTCGAATGTGGTGTCGAGGGTGGTGTGGAACGTTCTCAGGTCGCGATTGTTGATGCCGATGATCTTCGCTTCAGCTTCTACAGCGACCTCAAGCTCGTCTTCGTCGTGGATCTCGACCAGGCACTGCATTCCCAACTCTTCAGCCTGTTGCTTGAGGCGCGCAAGTTGATCAGGTCTCAGCATCGTCGCGATTAGCAGAATCGCGTCAGCGCCGTGCGCCCGTGCCTCAACCACCTGATAGGGATCGTAGACGAACTCTTTTCGCAGCACTGGTATGTCGTTCCGGTGCGCGATCGCTCCTACTGCCTCCATGTCGTCGAGGCTCCCGTGGAAGTGGTCCCTGTTAGTAAGAACCGAGATGGCGGCTGCACCGTTCTTGACGTAAAGGTCGGCCAGCCACTTGACATCGAGGTTCTTGCGCAAAACCCCGCGCGACGGCGACGCGCGCTTGACCTCTGCGATGACCTTTACGCGGCTGCCAGACAGCGCGCACGCGAAGTCCAGAGGCTCCGGCTGCTCCTGGAGACGCTCCTCAAGTACCTCGACCGGCATTTCGGCCTTCAGACGGCCAACCTCGCGGCTCTTGACCTCGACTATCTTCTTGAGGATATCGGGAGAGTCGGTTCTGACAGTCATGATCGGAGCGCGCCTTTCTACAGCGAACCGGCTGGTGGCGTGACCATTTTAGCAGAAATGGGATTAGTCCCCAATTATGTCCGCGACGCTGTCGAGCATGGCCAAATTGGGATAGGCGTCGACTGTTTCGACGGGCGTGGCGCCTGTCCGCACGGGGAGGAAAGGCATCCCAGCAGCCTGGGAGGCACGGGCGTCGACTTCGCTGTCCCCCAGATACACACAACTTTCCACTGGCAGGCCAAGACAACCAGCCGCCTTGAACAGGCCTTCTGGATGAGGCTTGTGATCAGTGACGTCCTCGCCCCCAATAATGACTTCGATGGCATCACGGAGCTCATCGCGTTCGAGCACAGTATGGATACGGTATCTGTACTTGGTTGAGACAATAGCGAGCCTGTAGCTAAGTTGGCTCAGGACCTTCAGTACATGTGCGGCGCCGGGTAGGAAGAACGTGCCTTCAACCATGACGTCGTCGGCCTTGGCCGTGAAGTATCTCAGGAACTCATCGCCTCGGGGCCGGAACAGTTCGCCCTTTAGCGCCACGAGGGCCTCCGGGAGATACAGTCCTACCGTCTTGTTGATGTCTTCGGTCGATGACTCGCCGAGGCCCATCTCAGAGAGCGCATAGTTGATGCAGGTTATGATGCCGGCCGACGAGTCGGCCAGCGTGAAGTCGAAGTCGAACAGCACCGCTTCTGCGTCAGCCACGGCGGAATGGATCGAGGGATGCGACCTCCGGTTACTTTTAGCTTCAATATCCATCTTGGGCTCTCGTGTCACTCCAGCGCCTGACTCAGCTCGACCAACTGGTCGAGCTTGGCAAGGGCGTTGCCGTGGTCGATCGAACGCGCAGCTAGCTCAACCCCTTCGACCAAATCTCGGGCAACATCCGCGGCAACCAATGCTGCAGATGCATTCATCAGCACGACGTCACGGGCTGGGCCGTACTCGCCGGACAGCACACCGCGTGCCATGGCCGCGCTCGACTCGGGACTGTCGATCCGGATCGATTCAAGTGAAGCAGGCCGAAGTCCAAGCTGCTCAGGCGAAACCTCGGACTCAACTACTTCGCCGTTTGCGAGGCTCCATACGGACGAGGGAGCCGAGATTGACAGTTCGTCGATGCCGTCCGTGCCGTGAACGATTAGCGCCTTGTGGCTGCCAAGTCGTCCGAGAGACTCGGCCATGCGGCGCGCAAGAGAAGGGTCGGCGACGCCAATCACCTGCCTGTCCGCGCCCGCAGGGTTGGTCAACGGCCCGAGTATGTTGAATACGGTCCGAATGCCTATCTCACGACGGGGACCTGCGGCAAAGCGCATCGAAGGGTGAAACCCCTGTGCGAACATGAAACCGAATCCGACTTCCGTGATGCACCTGGCGACGGACTCAGGCGAGAGCGCGATCTTCACTCCCAGAGCCTCCAACACATCGGCGGACCCGGTCGAGCCGGACATGGCGCGGTTGCCGTGCTTTGCGACCTTTGCGCCCGCCCCCGCCGCGACCAGTGCTGCGGTCGTCGAGATGTTGAAGCTTCCTGAGCTGTCACCGCCTGTACCTGCAGTGTCCACGACGACGCCTTCGACTTCGACGTGCAGCGACTTGTCGCGCATCACGCGGGCCATGCCCACGATCTCATCGACTGTCTCGCCTTTAATGCGCAGCGCGGTGACCAGAGCGCCGAACTGCGCGGGCGTCGCTTCGCCGGTCATGATCTGTTCCATGGCCTCAGCAGCCTGTTCGGTTGAAAGAGAACGCCCGGATACAGCGGTCTCGATTGCGTCCTGAATCATCTTATCTCTCCTCCCTGTTCGGCGATCTTGGCAGGCGCCGGCATGTCAAGGAAGTTCCTCAGTAGATCCTTGCCGACCTTGGTCATGATCGACTCTGGATGGAACTGGATGCCTTCGATGGGATAGTCGCGGTGCCGTACTCCCATCACAAGGCCGTTGTCGGTCCACGCGGTGACGCTGAGTTCTTCAGGCAGATCGTCTCTATACACGGCTAGGGAGTGGTAGCGGATGGCCTCGAATGGGTTCGGGAGGCCCCTGAACACACCCTCCCCGTCGTGGTGAATGAGCGACATCTTGCCATGCATGATCTCTCCGGCTCCGCCGACGGTGCCGCCGAAGGCGTATCCAACGCACTGGTGACCGAGACACACTCCGAGGGTGGGAAGGCTGGGCCCGAAGTGACGGATAACGTCGTTTGAGATTCCAGCCTCGGCCGGCGTGCATGGGCCAGGCGAGATTACGATCTTTTCAGGCGCCATGTCCGCGATCTCTTCGAGCGAGATCTGATCGTTGCGTGCAACTCGGACGTCCGCTCCGAGCTCGCAAAGGTACTGGTAGAGGTTGTATGTGAAGCTGTCGTAGTTGTCTATGAGGAGTATCATCGTTGTTTCTCCGTGTTGGCCCGTTCGAGTGTGGCAAGGGCGGCCACGAGGGGCGCCACTGCGGGATTGTCTGAGATAGAGGTCAGATGTCAGATGTCAATCTCCTGCTCGGCCTGGTCTATTGCGGTCAGGATGGCGGACGCCTTGTGCAGCGTCTCCATGTACTCGAACTCAGGTGTCGAGTCGTACACGATGCCGCCGCCGGCCTGGACGTGGGCGACGCCGTCCTTGACGACTGTTGTGCGGATCGCGATAGCAGTGTCCATGTTGCCGGAGAAGTCGAAATAGCCGACCGCTCCCGCGTACACGCTGCGACGGTCCGGCTCAAGTTCGGCGATTATCTCCATCGCGCGAATCTTTGGGGCTCCTGAGACTGTTCCGGCGGGGAAGCAGGCCCGGAGGGCGTCGTAGTTAGTGTAGCCCTCCTGGAGCTCTCCGGTGACGTGGGACACGAGGTGTATGACGTGGGAGTAGCGCTCGATGTCGAGGATCTGCGTCACGTCCACGGTGCCGGGCTTGGAGACTCGCCCGACATCGTTGCGGCCGAGGTCGAGCAGCATAATGTGCTCTGCCTTCTCCTTCTCGTCGTTGCGCAGCTCCTCTTCGAGCGCGAGGTCCTCGGCCTCGTTCCTACCCCTTCTTCGGGTTCCAGCGATGGGGTGGACAGCCACCCGGCCATCGACCACCTGCACGAGCAGCTCCGGTGACGCTCCCACGATCTGAAAACCGTCGAGGTCAAGGTAGTACATGTACGGCGAAGGGTTGATTGCTCTGAGAGCTCGGTAAATCTGGAACGGGTGCGCCGACGTCTTGCGCGACATGCGCTGAGCGACGACCGTCTGGATTACGTCGCCCGCGATTATGTACTCGCGGGTCTTCTCGACCATCTCCTCGTAGTACTCGCGAGTCATGTTGAACTCAAGGTCGGCGTCGGTCTCACCTTCAAGGTTTGGTTCAGGGATCTGTGGCTGCTGTTTGAGCCTCATGATTACGTCGTCGATCCGGTCTATGGCGTCCTGGTAGGCGCGCTTGGTGTTTCCTCGCAGGTGGACGTGGCTCACAACCTTGATCTTGTGGCGCAGGTGGTCGAACACCAGGTAGGTGGTCGAGAGCATAAACACCGACTCAGGCAGACCGAGCGGGTCTTCGTCAGGTGTCGGCAGCCGCTCGAAGTGCCGGACTGCATCGTAGGATATGTAGCCGACTGCGCCGCCGTTGAACTTGTCAAGGTAATCGACATCGGCCAGCTTGTATTTCGATAGCATCTGTTCGATAGGGTTAAGGGGGTCAACTTCGCCCAGGGACTCTTCGGCGCCGGTCTTCAGGATTTCCACGGGATCGGTGCCGATGAAGCTGTACCGGGCAATCCGCTCACCGCCTTCTACGCTTTCGAGCAGGTATGAGTAAGGTGGTCTCGCGACCTTCAGGTACGCAGACACGGGAGTCTCCAGGTCGGCGCTGATCTCTCTGTAAACAGGCACTAGGTTCGCGCTCTGCGCGTACTCCTCCACCTGTTCGAGTGTTGGGTAGTACATTGGAGTAGTCCTTCTGTGGGGGAGGTCAGCCGGGCAATACGAAGCCGACCCGTTCTTTTATCTCTATGAGTTTGGGTTCTGAGACCTCGCGAGCGTGGTCAGCGCCGACGGCCAGCAGGCGGTCGAGCTCAGCCACGTCATCTATCAACTCGTAGTAACGCTTTCTGATGGGTCTGAGTCCTTCGATCACGACCTCAGCAACGCGACGCTTCAGATCGCCGTAGCCTCGGGCGTCAACAAAGTCGCGCACCACCTCGGCGTCAGGCTTGTCTGTCATCACCTTGTAGATGCCGAGCAGGTTGTTGACCCCTGCTCTTTCGGGATCGTCGCTGAACGTTATGTCGTTACCGGAGTCGGTAACAGCGCGCATGATGGAGCGCTCGATCTCGCGGGGCTCGTCGAGCAGCCTGACGGCGTGACCCCTGATGTGAGAGTAGCTCTTGGACATCTTCACGTTTGGGTCGTTCAGTCCCATGACGCGACCGCCTACTTCGGGAATCATCGCTTCGGGCAGGACGAACGTCTCTCCGTAAATGCGGTTGAAACGGGCCGCGATGTCCCGTGTCAGTTCAACGTGCTGCCGCTGATCTTCGCCGACAGGCACCTCGTGCGCGCTGTACAGCAGGATGTCTCCTGCCATCAGCACCGGGTAGTCGAGCAGTCCAGCGGACACGCTCTCCTGCGCGGCTGACTTCTCCTTGTACTGAATCATGCGTTCCAGCCAGCCTACGGGGGTGACGCAGTTGAGAATCCAGCACGCCTCCGCGTGGGCGGTGACGTGGCTCTGAACGAACAGCGTGCTCTTGTCCGGGTCGATTCCGCACGCAAACAGCACGGCGGCGAGCTCACGGGTCTGGCGGCGTAGCTCCTCGGGATCGATTTCCACAGTGATCGTGTGCAGGTCGACGATGGGGAAGAAGTTCTCCTTTTCGTCCTGCCGCTCGACCCAGCCCTTGAACGCGCCAATGTAGTTGCCGAGCTGCGGGTCGCCGCTCGGCTGGACTCCGCTGAGGACGCGGCGGCGTGTTGGTGCATTAGGTCCGGTTTCAGTTGAGGGTGTGGTTAGTGTGGTCATGGTTTCTCCGTTGAGTCTAGTTTGCCGCTCGTCTCGACAAGCAATGAGCGAGTCGAGAGTTCGTTCAGGCGTTCCCTCAGTGCGGAGCCCACAAGTGTCGGCGGACTGTCCAGTACACGCCTTCACCTCCAATGCGCTAAATTCGTGCAAACAAAAAACCCGCCCCCTATAGGGACGGGTATCGTATATCCGTGGTGCCACCCTAGTTCGCTGACCGCCGCGGCAGACAGCCTCTAATCAGGCACAGAGGACGCATCCTCGATGCCCTGGACGTTGGTAACGGCGCCCTCTCCGTCCAAGCCTACAACTCGCTCAAGCGAGCTTCAGTTGGCGGCTCCCAGGTCCATTCGGTCCCCTCGTAAGCGCCGGGCTCTCACCTATCCCGACTCTCTGAGGCTCCGTCAGAGGACGTACTAGTCCTGATCTCGGCCTTTTGGTATGTGGGAAGAGTATAAGGGATGGCCGGATGCAGGTGTCAAGAAGGGCTACGCATTCCCTGACGTGCCAACTCTGGACATGATCTCGTCGGCGAAGTGTGACATTCGATCTTCAGTCTCGCCGGGGTCCGGACTTCGGAAGTCGAAAACCAGGTGCGTAACGCCGACGTCCCCGTAGATGCTGATGTCCTCTAGCACATCTTCGGGACTCCCTGAGAACCGCCGACGAGGGCCTGTCTGGTCCATCGAGGAATCGTAGAGAGGGGCCTTCATTGACACGTCGATAGAAGTGGGGTCACGCCCGGCCCGTTCCGCCAACTCCCGAAGAAGCGCGACGTTTCCGGCGAGTTCGTCAGGCTCTAGTGGTGTTGCGGGGATTGCGCCGACCGGATGCCAAGCGTTACCAAGTCTGGCTGCTCGCCGGATGGCCGGACGGCTCTGTCCGCCTATCCAGATGGGCGGATGCGGTTTCTGGACAGGCTTGGGCAGGAAGGTCAAATCCGAGAACTGAGTGTACTGCCCGTCGAAAGTTGGATTGTCCTGGGTCCAGAGCTCGATGAATGCCCGTAGGTACTCGTTGGTAACTGCGCCCCGCTCGGAGAAGGGCGGAGTGCTCAGCAACTCGAACTCCTCTTCCATCCAGCCGACCCCGGCGCCCACGATCAGCCGTCCCTTCGAAAGCACGTCGAGCGTGGCGAGCATCTTGGCGGTCAACAGTGGGTTGCGATAAGGAACGATCATCACGCTCGTGACGAGGCGTATACGCTCGGTGACGCCGGCCAGGAAGGCCAACATGGTTATCTGTTCGGGCCACTCGCCCTCGCCCATGTTGCCGCCGGACAGGATACTTCCAGTGAGGCTGTAGGGATAGACGGATTCAACCTGGTTGGGGTGAAGGATGTGGTCGGGCGCCACCATGCAGAAGAATCCCAGCCGGTCGCCGAGTCGAGCGATTGCCGCGAGCGCGTCGGGCTGAGCCCCCTCGCCGCTGTTAGAGAGATAGAAGCCGAAATGCATTTGCCTACCTCATGCGGACTAAACGGTCATGTTGGACACATAGCGGCACAAACACACACTAGTCGAGGCGCTCGTAGAGCGTGTACTGGCTGCGTGGGAAGGGGACTGAGATTCCGGTCAGACGGCTACTCGTCCGACGCGAGCGTACCGGCCTGCGCCCAGTTCTCCCTGGGGACGTCGTCGAAGATGACGAAGGTGGCCTCTGCAGGGGCTTTGCCTATATTTACCACGGCGTCAGTGATTGCCTTGGCGAGCTGCTGCTTCTGCTCGTGGGTACGTCCGGGCCACATTTCTACTCTAACGATTGGCATTTCTCTTTCCTTTCAAAACTCTCTGGTGTTTGGCCTGTAGCTGCGCGTCTTGCGGGAATTACGGTCGGAGCAGGGGGACCATGCGGTCGAGTATCTCAACCCCGACGTCGTACTTGGACATCAACGGCAGCCTGTCTATTCCGCCCTCGCGGTTGAGGATTATCACACGGTTGTCGTCGACGGCGAAGCCAGCGTCTTCGGCTGTGATGTCGTTGGCGACGATCATGTCGAGGTCTTTGGACAGCAGCTTGGACTGCGCGTTGGCGATTAGGTCTTCGCTCTCGGCGGCGAAGCCCACCTTGACCAGACTCTCGGATGCGAGGCCGGCGATTATATCAGGATTCTTGACGAGATCGATTGTCCAGGTATCCGCCCCGCCCTTCTTCACCTTCTGGTCGGCGACCTCGGCCACTCTCCAGTCTGCCACCGCGGCGGCCATCACGACGGCGTCGGCGTTGGCGCACTCGTCGTAGAGGGCATCGCGCATTGACAGCGCGGAGCTCACCCTCACGACCTTGATGCCTGTCGGGTCCGGGAGCGCGGTAGGCGACGCCACAATGACCGCATCAGCCCCCCTATCCCTAGCAGCCTCAGCGACCGCGTAGCCCATCTTGCCTGAGGAGTGGTTGGTGATCACCCGCACGGGGTCGATCGCCTCCTGTGTGCCGCCAGCAGTGACGACGATCTTGCGTCCAGCGAGGTCGCCGTTCCTGCCGAGCACGATTCGTATGTGCCCGATTAGATCGGAGGTCTCAAGCAGCCGCCCCTTGCCGATCAGGCCAGAGGCGAGTCGTCCCTCGGCCGGGCCGGCAATATGGACACCGCGTTGACTCAGAAGCTCGACATTCGACTGAGTTGCAGGACTGTCGAACATGTTGGCGTCCATCGCAGGGGCCACCATTAGGGGAGCGCGAGTCGCTAGAACGGTTGCCGTGAGAGCGTCGTCGGCCATCCCATGGGCGATTCGGGCAAGGGTGTTAGCGGTAGCAGGCACGACGGCAACAATGTCGGCGCGCTCAGCGAGGGCGACGTGACTGATGCTCAATTCTGAGTCCGGCTCGAACATACTGGTAATCACAGGCCGGTGGGTGATGGACCTGAAAGTCAGCGGGGTTACGAAGCGTTGGGCGGCCTCTGTCATAATCACGTCGACATTGGCACGCAACTGGGTCAGCTTGCTTGCGAGATCAACCACCTTGTAGCAGGCTATGGAGCCGCTGACGGCGAGAACGAGGTTGACGCCTGAGAGGTCCTGCAGCATGGCTCAACGCCCGTCCCTATTCATGTCGAAGACGATCCTGAGTCCCGTCAGAGTGAGATCGGGGTCCACTGCGTCGAACACACCAGATTCAGGCGCAACAACGTCTGCAAGTCCGCCTGTCGCAACCACTCGGGCGTGCTGACCGAGCTCTTGCTTGAACCTTCCGACCATTCCCTTCACCAGTTCCGAGTAGCCGAGCACAAGCCCGGACTGGAGCGCATGGACGGTGTTCTTGCCGATTGCTGCGGGCGGAGGGGCCAACTCTACTCTCCTGAGCATAGCCGTGGAGTGAAAGAGCGAGTCGGCGGCGATGGCGATGCCCGGTGCAATCGCACCGCCGAGGTAGTCGCCCTGGTCGTTGACGGCGTCGAACACGGTGGCGGTGCCCACGTCTACGACAATCACCGGTCCGCCGAACATCTGGAAGGCAGCGGCCGCATCGACCACGCGGTCAGCACCGACATCGCGGGGGGCATCGTAGAGCACTCGTATGCCGGTTCGCGTTCCAGGGCCCACCTCAAGGGGTTCGACATCGAAGTAAGTCCTGGCGAGATTCACGAAGCTCGACGTCAGAGGTGGCACTACGCTGCACAGGGCGACCGCGTCGATGTCGCTCATCGACATGCCCTGAAGGGCGAGAAGCTGATTGATTGTCACCGCGTACTCGTCCGGCATCTTACGGGTGTCAGTGGCGAACCTGAACGTCGTTCGGAGATCGTCTCCGTCGAACACGCCGATGGTGACGTTTGTGTTGCCTATGTCGATCGCGAGCAGCAATCAGCCACGTCCGCACTCTGTTCAGATCTTGAGGTACAGGGCAATGATAGCGCCCATCAACGTCACCCAAGAGCCACCGATCAGAATGTACAGGTTGTTGAAGCGGTTGTTCATCTCTTCCAAGCGTCTATCAACCTGCTCGTATGCACCCTCCAGCCTGCTGACTCTTTCTTCCAGCGTGGTCACTGTATCACTGTATCACTCCGTATGAACTATGCGGCCTCACTATCTGAGAGCTGGCATGACCTCTTCGCAGAACAGTTTGAGGGACGACTCGATCTTTTCCGGAGGGATCTCTTCCCCAGCGTTGAACTCTGCCACCACACCCGACAGGGTCAACTGGTCGCGCAGCCTGGCGAGTTGGTCGACGACCATCTCCGGAGTACCGACCGCTACTTTTTCCTTCTTGACCTCGTCCCAGTTAAGTCCGGCAAGCTGGGAGCTGCGTTCGGCGCGTTCCTCGCGGGGGTCGGTACCGGCACGAGAGACTGAAGCAGCTAGCTGAGAACCGAGCCGCCGGAACTGCTTCATGAAGCTGTGCTCGGGCGTGTTCACACCGTCGGACTCAGTCGCACCGACGTACACCGGGATTCTGAGCGAGACATCTAGTGGGCCCTCGTGACCGGCGTCGTCCCATGCCTGCTTGTACTGGGCAACCTGCTCAACGACCTGAGACGCGCCGAGGCCGCGAACTCCGACGAAGATCGGATACCCAAGGTCTCCCAGAACGGTGAACGTGTCCGTGGTGGTGGCAGCAATTCTGAATGGGGGATGCGGTTGCTGGTATGGCTTGGGAGTGAGGCAGACGTCGTCGTATGAGTAGAAATCGCCTTTGAAGCTAAAGTTGTCCGTTGTCCAGGCGCCTCGGATAATTTGCAGGTACTCGTAGAACCGTTCACGACTCTCGCCGTAGGCCATGCCGTAGCCCTCGTAAGAGCCGGGGAACCCGCTGCGGCCCACACCGTATTCGAAACGGCCCTGGCTGACCTGATCGAGCGTAGCGGCCTCCTCAGCCATTCTGATCGGATTGCCGAGGGGGATAACGTGCACAGCTGTGCCAATCTTGATACTGCTCGTGCGCCCCGCTATCGCCGCACCGAGTACAAGAGGCGCAGACAACACAGACCGCTGCGGATTGAAGTGGGACTCCGCCATCCAAACCGAGTCCAAGCCAAGCGACTCCGCAGTCTGGATATGAGCAAACCCTTCGCTGAATGCTTCGGCCTGTGGCAGACCTGGCCTCGTGTGAAACTCCATGAACGAACCGAATTCCATTTGAACCTCCGAGCGACTTCGGACGACGCCGATTGCCTGCTCAAGCGTACGCCTTCACCCAGATTGCGGTCAAGATTGCGGCGGCCGAGGCGTTTTGCTTTCGCACCGGCGACAGACCTCGTCTAGAATAATAGAGTGTGGCGACGCTGGCCACAGTAACTGCGAATCCCAGACCCGACACGATCCAAGGAGACTCATACTAATGTCAACCGGAGAACAAGAGCCGATAGTCGTCGCGAGCCGGGTCCACAAGACCTACAGCAGTGGCAAGGGAGTGAAGGTGCATGCCTTGCGCGGCATCGACCTCGAGGTGAACAAGGCGGAAGTCGTGGGCATCATGGGGCCAAGCGGGTGTGGGAAGACGACGTTGCTGAACTGTCTGTCCGGAATCGACAACATAGACGAGGGCGAAATCACAATCGGCGGCATCTCTCTCAGCACCATGGACGACGACAGCCGGACCGACTACCGCGCCCAGGAGATGGGTTTCGTATTTCAGCTATACAACCTCCTGCCGGTGCTGAATTCCGTCGAGAACGTCGAGCTACCAATGCTCGTCAGCGGGTCGAAGCCCAGCGTAGCGCGCTCAAGGGCGATGGAGTCGCTGGAGATGGTTGGGCTAACTGACTGGGCAGGGCACAGGCCCGCGGAGCTGTCGGGAGGACAGAGGCAGCGCGTGACCGTCGCGCGGGCGTTAGTCAATGAGCCCGAAATCGTCTGGGCTGACGAGCCGACCGGGGACCTGGACTCCGAGACCGCCCAGGAGATCATGGACCTGGTTCTCGACATGAATCAGCGAAACAGGCAGACATTCATAATCGTCACCCACGCTCCTGAGATCGGCGAACAGTGCAACCGGATCGTTCGGATGCGCGACGGGCATATAGAGAGCGACGGGAACGGCGCTAGATGAAGCCCCTCAGCTGAGCAACCTTGGTCACCCGCCCAACACCGACCAAGAAAGCGGCGTCGCGGTAGCTGATGCCCTCGGCGAGGGCCGTCTCCCTGACCGTCCGGTACGCCTTGGTGATAATCGCATCCAGCTCCTCGTTGACCTCTTCGAGCGTCCACCGGTGCTGGTACAGGTTCTGGGTCCACTCGAAGTAGGAGACTATGACTCCGC
>DAOUHG010000027.1:0-5255 GCA_034428835.1 Dehalococcoidia bacterium | reverse complement strand
CCGTGACGACATCCGGATACCCGACCTGCTGGTGGCGTTCGACTGCGACCGCGAATTGATCGAGGAGCGTCGCGGCTATGCGCTGGCGCTGATGGAAAGGCCGCCGGACTTCGTCCTTGAGGTTGCCTCGCCGACGACGGGGGTGACCGACTACACGGACAAGCGCCTGGACTATGCGCGCTACGGGATACCCGAGTACTGGCGCTTCGATCCGAGCGGCGGCGACCACTATGATGCCGCGCTCGCCGGCGACCGTCTGGTTGACGGTGTGTACGAGCCGCTGGAGGTGGAGCAGCTCGGCGATGGAGTCTGGCGCGGTTACAGCGAGACGCTGGGGCTTCACGTGTACTGGGAGCACGGGAGCCTGCGGTTCTTCGACTCCGTGACCGAGAGCTATCTGCTCAGCCACCGGGAGGAGACCGCTCGTGCGGAGGCGGAAGCCAAAGCTCGACGGGATGCCGAGGCTGAGGTGCGCAGGCTCAGGGCACGTCTGGAGGAGCTGGGCTAGGCGCGTCCGCCAGCTCGCTTTCAGCCTCTCTGGCTCGTCTAGCTTGACATAACTAATATAGGACGAACCAATCCCGACATGGCGAAATCGGCAGTGCGTGTTTGGCCCTTGATACGAGGATCCGAGATCAGGCGTTTGACTGCCGGCAGACCAACCAGTGTCTGAGAGCCAACTGAACCGTTGCCGAAAAGCTGCCATACGGGCTTGGCTCTCTCCGTACGCGACTCTGCTATTCGAAACTCTGGCGGGTGTTGCTGTGACCAAGGTCGATCCTTCCTTGTCTTTGGCACTCCTGGCATATCATTTCCAGGACGCCACCCCCAGAACGGGCCGATACCCGGAAACAGGCTGTTAATCTCTTCGGCCACCTCAACGCAGTTATTCCAGTTGTTATCTCTGTCGCAGATTCGTTCAGACAGCCAGTCCCAAAGTGCGAGGGCTGAGTTGCGCCCGGTTAGTCTCCGTGCCGTGCCGTCAGGGTAGCCGAACGGGAAATCGAATCCCGCCAGTACACTGCGACCCTCGTCAAGTTCGCCTGCAATGAATGTCGTCAGGTCCTCAACTGCTTGTTGTCGGGTCCGGACATAATTCGTGCACTTCGCATCCCCGGATCGGATGGCTGCCCACCAGATTGAATTTGCGATTGGTTTTTCTCGGCTCTTCTTCTTGCTAGCCGACCAGTCCACAATCACATGGGTGTCAAATAGAGTCATGGTTCCCCTCCGTTTGTACTCTTTGCTCCCAGGTATCCAGAGTCCCTTCCTCAATTATGGTGCAATGGCGAGTCATCTTCATCCGGAAACTCACGACGCAGTTGACTGAGCATCATACGGCTCCGGAAATTGTTGCCCGTCGTGTGGAGAGTGTGAGAGACATTGACATCCAGCTGTCCAGTAAACCTGCAACTCGGGAAGTACACACGCCTAGGACGCGCTGAACCTCCTTTACGGTTGATAGTGATGTTAATACAGACCTTCGATCCGATGTGTTCTTCTCACTTGCCCTTGTGCCCGAGACCCAATCTGGAATTGGCCTGGGCGGACCGGAATCGACAGTAGGGCTGCCTGGCGATTGAGGATGGTCGCGTCGCGAGCGAGTTCCAGCGCTCTACTGTGGACCCCTTCCTCAAATTAAGGTCAGGTGAGACGAGGCACAGAGTTAGGAGAGCGATACTCAAGCATCTTAAATATTGCTAGCTTGCCAGCCCCGGCGTGTAGGCGACGAGTCCGGTGCTGATCCTGTCGCCAGCATTGGTCCGCCCACGACTGAGGGAGACCAGCGCATACGTGTAGGGTACTGCCGGAGTCGCCGTGGTATCTGTCCAGCTCGGGTGTCGAGGGTCCGGGATGTCACGGTCCTCGTGCACGAGTCGGATGTCGACATCACCCAGAAGCTCGTTGTTGTCGTCAACCATGCGATGCAACCCCTCCGCGCGATAGACTCGGTAACCATCGACAAGGTGCAGATCGATATCGCGCCATGTCCACCACAGTTCAACATCCGGACTATTGTCGGAATCACGCCCCACCCAAAGTGCTGCGGGCGAAGGAGGACGAGTTCCATCGTCCCAAGGCAAGTCGGAATCTCCCTGTGGGCGGCTTCGGGGGAGAATCCATTCTCCTGTATCCGCCCGCCGAAGAGTCCTACTGAACCTTCTCCCATCTACGGATTCCCCACCAGCCAGGTCCCACCCAGTCCACCTCGTAACCCACGGATAGGCCATCCTGTGGCGGAGCCAGTATGATCCGTGCGGAGGCAGGCCGGTGAATTCAAGTGAGTCCGGTCCAGGGTCCGAGACCACGACGTCATGAGAGCCCTCCTCGGCTCCCCTTTCAGTATTGACCTGAACATGCATGACGACAGGACCTGTTCCAGTTTCGTCCTCCGGTGACCCATCTACCGGTGGAGGCAGATGCTCACACCGGTCTCCTCCCACGATGTTGCCCACCGATTTGACCCATGCGGTCCACTTCGAAACCCCCGGGAACAGCCTCCTGTATCGAGTCCATAGCACCACATCCTCGGCCAGGCGAGCAAGGCGAGCTTCATGGCCATGGAGACCGACGGTTGTCTCGACCGGTGTATCAGATTCCCCATCAACACTGAACTGGATCTGTACCACTGTTATGTCTCTCATGAGTACTTCCCTTGATACCGCAATCGCGGCAGCTGGATTCGGTTCGTGTTCGAGCAGGACTTTGATCCGGACTCACGACGGCAAGGAGGGTGGGGTGGAGCAATCTTCTGGCATGTCTGATTAGACCCTCAGCGCCATCGGGCCTGGGAGCGATCCTTGCCCGCTTCCGTTGAATGGCTGTGTTGCCGGAGCTGAAGACCATGGGAACGCCCCGCACCCCGGGACGTCGACCGGATTGAATTGGGTCGTTGGCGCAGGCAGTGCGGCCGCCATTGGTCCCTGTATCACGATACAAGATGAATCCTCCTTGATGTGAAGCTGCCGTGTGCCCTGCCGGTGCGGACGGCGAAGCCGATGCCAACCGCGCCGAACAGGGTCAGTATCACAGGTACGGGAGCGGTCGTGACCGTCATGTAGACACCTGCGGCGGACAGGAACACTCCGGCACAGGTGATGAGAATCCCGACGACCCTTGGTAGTTCGTCGGGATTCCTTGCGATGAGCGCCACTCCAAAGGCCACGGCTGGTGCCCCCAGCAGGACCATGAAGATGTAGTTCATGGCGGTTGCGGCGGTGATGAATGCGCCGAATACAAACAGCACCGCTCCGATGCCAATCATGGTTGCGGGCACACTGAGAATCTCGATGACGAACATGACCGCGATCGCCAGTGTCCATAATATCCTGCCGAGGCTAGACAGGGTTGCTGGACTCGACGTGTCCTCGGTCCCGTTTCTCTGCTGAGGTCCGTGACCCATTGGGTTCTGTGCAGAATCTCCGTGGGGCTGAGTCCGGGCGCGCCGCCTGCCCCGGTCTCGCGGTGCCTGAGGTCCCGTATGAGAGGAGTGCCAGCGAGAGTCCCTCGCTGTCTGGCGGCTCTCCCGGTCGTACCTGCTGCGGCTGACCGGATCACTCAGCACGTCGTACGCCAGGTTGATCGACGCGGCGATGCTGTGGGCATCTTCGCGACCAGGATTGAGGTCCGGGTGATGCCGTTTCATCTGGATCCTGTACGCGGCCCTGATGGTTGCCTGGTCGGTGTCTGGCGATATCCCCAGGACTCTGTAGTAGTCCTGGCTGTTCATGGAACCGTCACACCGAGGCGTATCGGGCCGAGACGGCGGGGCGCCTCGGCAGGCTGGGCGGAACGAATGACTCCGGTACCTTCAGGAGTAGGCGTCAGGCTGATGGAGGCTGCTGATGGCATAAGGTTCACGGGGAGTGTGTTTACGAGGACTGGCTTAGATGCATTAGGACGATTCGTACCCGGTGCGTCGTCAGATCGTACCCCCAGCAGGCTGCTCGGAAGTCCAACCGCACGCCATGCGGAGCGTGAGAAGCGTGTAGATCAGGGTCAACCACCAACCGATATGGGGAAGCGCCGCGGCGCCGAATATCGAGAGCGCTGCCACAGGCTCGGTCGCCACAGTTACGGCGAGGAGTCCGGGCAGAATGATCCCGCTGCCCCAGAGGACCAGTGTTCGGTCCCTGTATATGAGACCCGTCGACTGGAGCATCAGTCCAATAAGGATCGAAAGGGCCGCAAGGAGACCCAGAAACATGGATACCGCCGAGAGGGCGTACCACACGTCTCGATCGAGTCCCCTGAACACGACGTACCTTGCGACGTCCACCGCGGTCTGTCCCCCGCCGGCATCGAAGGAGGCCAGGGGACAGACTCCCACGATAGCCCAACCCACGATGGCCAGGGCCGAGTGTCCTCGGGAAGTGTCGAGGCGTCTCACGTGCGATTTCGCACTTCTTATGGCGCTGAACACGGCTGCAGGAAGGGTTATCGGCACCGACATGCGCATGGTCGTACTCTCCGGTGGTGGCTGCTAGTTGAACACGCGGGTCGACAGATCGCTCGCGAGCTCGTCCGACTGTAGTCGGAACTCACCAAGGGCCCTGTGAAGGCTCTGTGCAGAGCTTGGGATGGAACTCGCTCTCGAGTATTCGCTGAGCATGCTCACGGTGAGCTCCTGCTTGCGTATGACGACATCCATGTCGTCCAGCTCCCTCTCAATTGCCAGGGCCCTGTTCAGGAGCTTCCTGCCCTCCTCCGTCCACCGGGCATAGGTCCTCCTCTCCTCCGAGTCCCGGCGACGCAACTCGGCGCGAAGGGCGGGATCTTTCACGCTACCTGTCAGCTCTCTCTGCTCGTCAAAGTACTCGCTCAGCCTGTCTTCAGCGGTCCTGAAGCGGTGTTCGAACCTTTCGATATCGGCCTTTGCGGCCGAGTATGCCGGTCTCCACCGTCCGGTAATGTCCTCGATGCGGACGACGTACCAGGCGCTGTCTTCCAAGTGGGGCTGAGCGTCCTTTGACGAGAAGCCACCTTCTGAAGGAGACGGGTTGGACGTAGACGATGAGGGAGCGGCGGCGTCCGCGATAAGCGTGCCTACGGCGCCGGTCGTCCTGGACATGTCATCGGCCTGCTCTGAGGTCATCCTTATTCCCTCGGCAGCCCTCGCACCCCTCTGGGCCGACACGTTCTGCCACCCCTGCACGAACACGACATATGCCAGAATCAGGACTGCCATCACGCAGATGCTGGCTTTCACCTTGGTGGCGAGTGACGACCTATAGAATCTTGCCGTGTGGATGAAA
>DAOUHG010000026.1:0-14189 GCA_034428835.1 Dehalococcoidia bacterium | reverse complement strand
GCCCCGATGGGGCGAAACCGAAAGGATGGAGCTATCGCCAACAACGCGCAGAAGGCAGTTCTCATCCGCCATTGCCGCTCCAGCTAAGACAATCCAAACCGTAATGGCCTTGTTCAGAGTATCCTTAGCATAGAAGTCCTCAACTCTGTCAATATCCCACTGAGATGGCCTGGTGATTTGGTCGCAGTGACCCTGCACCATTCTGAGTTGATTTAAGCTCCAGACTTTCCGAGGACCGTCCATAATTGAGGTCACTGAGTCGTTGCACCCTCGACGAGATGCTGACTCATCGTCGTAGTAGACATGGTGAAAGCCATAAGCGTGTCCAATTTCGTGAGCCACCACAGATGCCTGGTGGTCGTCAGTGGCCCGCTTGCCAGTTTCCGTCGATAAGCATATTTCAGCCTTCTGCCAGTAGTTGGCACTCCGAATATCGTCGCCAACCCAACCTCTGTCCGTCAGGTTGGGTGCCGACCAGTTGCCCTTTACATCAAACGACCCACCGAGAGAGTCGTCATCGCATGTTCCGCTGGAATAGAATTCGACGTCGGCGTCGTCACTGCTGTTCACTTCCTTCCATAATAAGGGAACGGTGGTGCTGGCAGTCCATTTGGCGAGCGCAGCTATGAACAGGTTTCTATGTGCTTCGTCCGTGGCGGCATACCATCTGATCGGCTGCCCCGTATCATGAAGTGCCCATCTGTTGTTGACGTAGTTCTCCAGCTTCGTGTCCCGCCCGCTGTCCGCCGGCAGAATTTGCTTTTTCTTGTCCATTCCTGCGTGTGTGAAGTGGCTTGCGGCCACCGCTCCGACAAAGTATGCGCCGAAGGCGACCGCCAGCACCACAAATGCTCCGGTCAGTATGGCTTGACGCCTGCTCATTCGCTTGCCTCTGCCTCCGCGCCTGTGAAGAACCAGAATGTTGCGGCATCACCTTCGTCTAGGCCTGAGACATAGCCGACAGAATCGATGGAAACTTTCGCCTCACCTCTCTGAAATATGTACAACGGCATGACAGGGCAACGTGGGCTAAAAAGGTTGCAGGTTCCAAAGTCGATTCTCTTGACCAGTTCCACATCTGCCGGCAGACTGTAGTACCGGTCGATCATCGGGAGGTACAGATAATCACCCGTTTCTGGCTTCACAGTGCTACCCACGTTCGTTGCCGGTTCCAACAGATCCACTGAGATCTCTTCTTTTATGATATGAACCTGCACCTGATTTATCATTGAGTCTGGGATAGTATCATCTGTTATTACCACCGTTTGGCCGTCGGTAATACTCTTGGGACTGACGGGCGACCTCTCCTGGGCCAAAACACCACCGGAGTCGAACATCCCAAAGGCGAAGCCGACGGCGAACGCGACGATGACGACTCCAGCCCCGACGGCCAGCCACCGCGCCAGTATCCATGCGTCCATCTCTCTCAGCCTCATGTCAGTTCCCTTTCTCCTCTCCCATCATCCGACGCCGGAAGGCAGATGTCATCGTGGCCAGTGTACATCCCAATCTCGTCTGATATAAGTGTCGATATGGTGGAACGCCATGTCCAATCAGCAAACAATGCGTGATGGATGGCATTGACGTCTTCGGTCGTCATACCCTGCCCAGGCCAAGAGCGAAGGTCTGTTTTCGGAGGAGTTGTAAAAGTCTCACTCATTGTCGTCATGCGCCGTTAGTCAGGTCCGCAAGTCTCGGCATTACCTCCTGTGAAAGCAGCCGGACGGACTTCTCGTATGCCTCTCTATCTTCCGAGTGGTCGAATGTCAGCCAGAGGAGCGTGCCGAATCCGTCGACGTCGCCATCCACTTCGCAAGCGCCTTCTCGAACACCTGCTTCGTGGCGTTGTTGTCCGCGTGCCATGTGATCTGGGTTCCCTTGTCACCCAATGCCCACCTAGCGCTGACATAGTTTTCGGGTCGCGTGTTCCCGCCGGTCGCCGTGGGGAGTAATTGCTTTGTCTTGTCCATACCTTGATGCACGAAGTGATTGGCGAGCACGGCGCCGGCCGCGTATGAGCCGAGGGCGGCAATCAGAACTGCGAGCACGGCTATCCGTGTAAAGGACCGCCTCCTCATTGTTCTCCATCGTCGGAGCTTTCGCCGGTGAAGAACGGGAAGGCGGATGCGTCTCCGTTCTCGACATCCTCGAACACATCGCCAACGGAATCTATCGCGACCCTCGCATCGCCGCGTTGGAAGATGTACAGGGGATATTCAGGACAGCGCACTCCAGGCTGGTACACTACGCAGTAACCGAACGTTATTGTCTTCTCCAAGACCACATCGTCGGGCAGGCTGTAGTATCTGCCTATAAGTGGCAGGTGGAGATACTTACCTGATTCGGGTGGGGAAGTTGTGTCCGCTGCTTGACCTATGAAGCTTTGCCCTGATGGGCCGGCTGCGGGAACCTCCTCGTGCTCTATGATGGTCGTCACTGGATAAAGCTTCAGCACCTCTGGCGGGAACGGCGTAACAGGCGGCGCAGACGGTTCCGTGTTTATCTCCGGGTCAGTGCGTTCTGCCTCCTGCGCCATGACCCCGTCCCATCCGAACGTAGCAGACAGTACTCCTGCAGTGAACGCAATCAGGACGACAACAATCCCGACAGCCAGCCACGTGGTCACGGTCATCTCCCTCAGCCTCATGTCGGGCCCCTTTCTCCTCTCCCATCGTCCGGCGCCGGAAGGCGACTGTCGTCATAGACAGTGCACATCCCAACCTGGACTAATACCAGTTATGAGTGATGCGGCCATATTCCCACTGGCCAGACTCTCTGGATTCCCGCTTTCGCGGGAATGACGGGTGCAACGCTGTGCCACGTGATTTGCGGCGTAGTCAGAACGAATTAGTATAATACAAGTGCTGATATGGTGGAAAAGCGTGTCTAATCAGCAGATAATAAGTGATACATGATATTGACGTCTTCAGTCGTCATTCCCTCTGAGATTGTGGCCTTGACAGCGGAGGGAGACAGCCCACAGATCGGAGCGTGAGTATGGGGAGACCCATGGGCGACCTCACGCGCTGGCGTTCGAGACCGGAGGGGCAAGCGCAGTGCCGCTCAGAAATGCCAGGAGCGCCGCAATGCCCAGGCCAAGAGCGAAGACCTGTTTTCACAGGAGTTGTAAAAGTCTCACCCGCCGTCGTCATGCGCCGATGGACAGGTCCGCCAGCCTCGGCATCACCTCTTGCGAGAGCAGCCGGACGGACTTTTCGTATGCGTCGCGGTCTTCGGAGTGGTCGAAAGTCAGCCATAGCAGCGTCCCGAACCCGCCGACGGTGTCGTACAGGGCGCGGAGCTTCTCTTCGACCGTGTCCGGTGAGCCGACTATCCAAAGGTTGTCCAGCATGTATTCGAGCGTGACATCGTCGTCCGGGATCGATTCGTCGTGTTTCATGTAGCTGAGGAACGGGTATGCGCCGTATGAGAACAGCGGATGCAGGTATTCTCGCCAGGCCCGACCGAGCATACCGTTCAGCGCTCCCTCGCGCGCTTCTTCATCGGTGTCTGCTACCCAGACGTCCCGGACGATGCGCCACTCGTTGCGAGAAGGCGGCTTTCGGCCCGCCGTGGCCGCGCCTTCCTCGACCGCGTCCCAGTGGCTGGCCACATAGACTGCGTTGAGTCCAAGGCTCATGGGGATATAGCCGCGCTCGCCGACTATCTTCAAGGTATTCGAGCCCGGGCTGGCCCCGGCGACTCCGATGGGCGGGTGCGGCTTCTGGAAGGGAGTCAGGAACGTCTTGAGCGTGGCGTACTCGTAGTCGGCAGGGTCAGGTATGTTTACGTTCCAGAACTGCCCCTTGTACTTGAATGGCCCTTCAATGTGCTCCCATAGGTTGAGGATGATGTCGAGCGACTCGCGAGTCCTGGCGTGATGCTCACCCTCGTCGAAGTCCACGTCGAAAAGCTCGTGGTCGGAGAGCAGCCCGCCCGAGCCGATTCCGAACATGTACCTTCCCTGCGCAAGGTGGTCCAGATAGGCGACCCTGTGCGCGAGCTCCACCGGATGATGGAAAGGCAGCAGGTGCGCGCCGGTACCGAGCATGATGTTCTTGGTACGCATCAGCGCCTGGGCTATCAGCAGGTCGGGCGTCGGCACGGGTTCCCAGGGAGCGGTGAAGTGCTCGCCTATCCACGCCTCGCTCAGGCCGTACCGATCGGCCATCTCAAGGCAGTCAAGGTCCCACTGGTGCGCATCCCAGGTGGAGCGCTCCGGCGGGTGCGACGGCATGAGGAACAATCCGAGCTTCATCGGGAGCCTCCGTATCTGGCGTCAGATGACGCCGATCGTGGGTGTAAGGGGTACAGTATATCCTGTGAGTCGTCCGCTGTGGGGAGGTTGCACTACTTACCAGCGCGGAAGTCCATTTACAGACACAGATTAACTCAGGGCAATCGCACTGTGGTTGGAATCAGAGTAATCACCCTCACCCCCGTATCAAGTACGGGGCAGGCTCCAACCCTCTCCCTCAGGGAGAGGGGGACGGTGGACCGAAATCAGCCGCGGTCGAACGCGGCAAGGCCATCGGTCACGGAAGCGGCGAAGAGAGCGTAATCGGGCCCGTATTGTATGAACGTGAACCCCTGCGCCTGCCGTTCACGCAGGCCCTCGGGGGTATTGGCTGACACGCCTACCTCGACCCCGTGCCTTCGAGCCACCTCGAGCGCTGTGACGGAGATCTCTTCGACCTGCTGTAGCGGAAGCTGCCGGGGATCCAGACCTAGCTCCAGCGAGAGGTCCCACGGGCCTATGGTCAGCACGTCGACTCCCGGAACAGCGCAGATCTCGTCGAGGTTCTCGACGGCGTCCCTCGTCTCCAGTATGAGACTGACGAGAATGTTGTCATTGGCACGCTCCAGGTAGTCATCGTTGTCAAACGTGTACGCTGAAGCTCTGAGCGGACCCCAACTCCTGACGCCAACCGGTGGGTAACGAGTGTACGAGACGATGGCGCGGGCCTCTTCCGCAATCCTGACTCCCGGCACGAGGATGCCCATTGCGCCCATGTCGAGCGCGCGTTGAATGAACACCTGGTCGAGATTGGGCACGCGGACTATGGGAACGGCGTCGGTGTTTCCGATAGCCATGAGCATCTGCTGTATCTCGCTGGAGTCCAAAGCGTTGTGCTCGGTCTCTACGACGAGCCAGTCCATGCCAGCGAGTCCCATCATCTCCGCTACAGTCGGACTGCCCAGACCCAGGAAACAGCCAATAGCCGGTTTACCGTTCTTGATGTTCTGGAGTACCCGGTTGTCCTTCATGAGTCAGTCCTCGCACAGTGGGTGTGCCCCGCAGTCTATGTTGGGAGCCTACAGGCGTCAACGGAGCCTGTGCCACGCTAGTAGGCGGTCCCTGGCGTGAGCCACCGCTCCACCTCTGGATACCGGCCTTCGCCGGTATGACGAAATAGTAGTGCATACTAATCAGGGACAGTCTCGCGTCAACGCTTACAATTGACCCTCAAAATGCGAGGTGCTAGGATTATGTGAGACCATTCACAATCAGGCTTGGGCTGCGGTTTGTCCGCGCTCGGAGCCAGGACCTGTCGGACTGTTTTGGGGCTGCGGACGCGGCCCGACAACCCAGGGGGAATTAGGTGACGAAACTTGCAGTAGCGGCGCTCCTGGCAGCTGCCGTCGCCATTGCGGCCGTAGCGTGCGGCCAGCCAGCGCCGACTGAGCCGTCCATGACCATTATCAAGCGCGCGTCGCCTCCCATTCCGGCGCCCGCCCCTACGAAGGCGCCCGGTGAAGAGGACGGAGATTCAGTGGCCATCGACGGAACCAAGGTTACCGTGCAGATGATCGACAATGGCGGCGTTGGGCCGATGTCATACGATCCCGGTGACTTCACGTTCAGCGCCGGCGAGGGCGTGAACTTCACATTCATCGCCGAGGCGGCGTTCCACACTTTTACGGTCACCGATCTTGACATCAACGTAGAGGTGAATGCGGGGGAGGCCTCTGGCCTAGACTTCGTATTCGAGGAGCCCGGCACGTACGAGCTTGTGTGCATACCACACCAGGCGCTGGGGATGGTCGGCACGATCACGGTTCAGTGAGGAGCCGACTCCTTAACTGGCTAGCGGCGATAACACCAGGGCTTCTGATTGCCATAGCGGCAGTCGGGCTGCTATGGGCGTGCGCGGAACCGACTGCGCCTACTGCGTCCTCGATTCCGACCGCCCCGGCCATTCCGACCGCGCCCTCCATCCCCACAGCGCCGGCTATTCCGACAGCTCCATCCATCCCCACAGCACCGGCCATTCCAACCGCGCCCTCAATCCCCACAGCGCCGGCTATTCCGACAGCTCCCGCTATCCCTACCGCCCCGACCATCCCGACCGCGCCCTCGATTCCCAAGGCTCCGACGATACCGATTGCGGTCTCTGTTGAGGATGCGTCGGTTGCCCGGTACATAGTTGGAGAGGAGCTCAGACGTCTAGATCTGCCTATCAAGGCCACCGGAGAGACTTCAGAGGTCTCCGGCTCCATCGTGTTCGACGGGGACGGCGCAGTAAATTCAGATTCGTCCCTTCTGAAGGTAGGCCTGTCGGGGTTCAGGAGCGACGAGGACCGGCGTGACCGGTGGATCAGGTCCAGCCTGTTCAACACCGGACGATTCCCCAACGCTGAGCTGGCGGTCACCGGATTCGATGGGCTGCCGTGGCCTTTGCCAGAATCCGGCGAGGCGACTTTCAGGCTCAACAGCGATCTCACTATCCAGGAGGTCACCAGACCCGTGTCGTGGGACGTAACGGCCCAGTTCGCGGACGGGTCTATTACAGGCCAGGCTAAGACGATGGTCACGTTCGATCAGTTCGAGCTTTCCAAGCCCACCTTCGCGTTCATCCTGAGCGTGGAGGATGAGATATTCCTGGAGATCGACATAGTTGCGTCGATCGAGTGACGCTACAACGCAGCGGTCAGTTCCGGTTCATGAGCATCCGTACACGCCCTCTGAACGATCTCGTGTGCGCCGCAACCCTGTTATGCGCTTTACGTGTGCCCTGTTTACGTTGACGCTCGAAAATGGCGGCCTCTATACTATTCGGCAACTCAACTGGCGGCGGTCTTCGGGACGGCGCGTATTCCCGCTTTCGCGGGAACATGGTTAACGTGAGCGGCCATACAGAAAACTCTGCCAGAGAAATCAGAATCAAGAGGATATAACCGATGCAGCTATCCTGCCTGCAAGAGAATCTTAGTCGCGGTCTTTCCATTGTGCAGCGAGCCGTCGCGACCAGAACGACGCTGCCGATAACGCAGAACGTGATGATGGCGACCGACAACGCACGCCTCAAGCTGTCGGCGACAAATCTCGAAATAGCGATCAGCACATGGGTAGGCGCGCAGGTGGAGGAAGAGGGGTCGTTGACGGTCCCGGCGAGGCTGCTGACGGAGTTCATCAATTCACTGCCCGCGGCGCGAATCGACGTCATCTCATCACCTCAACCGCTCGGCCTGGGCCTCAAATGCGAGCGATTCGAGGCCCATATCAATGGGCAGGACGCAGACGACTTTCCACCCATTCCGACCGTTGACGAAGGCGCGGTGGGACGGATCGAGGCAGCGGTAATGCGCGATGCAATCAAGAGGGTCGCTTTCGCCGCCGCGACCGACGACTCCCGCCCTGTATTGACGGGCATCAAGGTGGAGATGTCTGGAGACAGCTTCACGTTCGCCGCAGCCGACGGCTTCCGGCTTGCGGTGTATGACGGAAAGCTGGCGGAGCCGATCTCGGAGGACATCAGCTTCACCGTGCCAGCGCGCGCCCTGCAGGAAGTGGGCCGTCTGATCAGTTCCCAGTCAGATCCCGTGGAGTTCACGGTTACTCCGCAGAAGAGTCAGGCCCTGTTCAGGCTCACCAACGTCGAGCTGGTCTCCCAGCTAGTGCAGGGCACATTCCCCAACTACCGACAGCTCATACCCGAATCCTATGACACGCGCGCGGTTGTTGCCCACGAGTCGTTCACACAGGCCACGAGGGCAGCGTCAACATTCGCCCGCGATGGTTCGGGGATCGTCCGGCTGAACATGACCACGAGCGAGGACGGGGCTGAAGGCAAGCTGTCCGTATCATCCAGGGCGGAAGAGCTTGGCGACAACGTCGGCGAGATAGACGCCAAAATCGAAGGTGAAGACGCCAAAATCGCCTTCAACAGCAGGTTCCTCAGCGACGTCCTGGACGTCCTCAGCGGAGACGAAGTCGCGCTCGAAACCACGACTCCGTCAAGTCCTGGTGTAATCAAGCCCGCGTCCGACCCTGAGAACCATTCCTACACACACGTAGTGATGCCGATGTTCGTTCAATGGTAGTAAGTTGGTGAGCTTACATGACAACTGACATTCCCCACGAACTACATGGTGATGAACTTCCTCAGAATGGGACTCGGCAAACTGTCGCTGTCGACTGCCAGCATATTGAGAAGATGCTCCACAAGGGGACTCGCGAGCACTTTGAGATTTACTGCGATGAGCCAGAGAGGATGGGCGGCGAGAATGCCTATCCCCCGCCACTGACCTACATCACTGCTGGGATCGGGTTTTGACTTCTTACCCAGTTGAAGCGGTACGCTACAATGAGAAAGCTTACGATTAACGAGGCGCGCGTTCACGTTGAGATGGACTACTACCTGTCCGGCTCGGTGCTCGCGGGAACGGTGAACAGTGGCGTGACTGAGGTGCGCTCCCGGTTCGATGTCTGCTCCGATGAACCGGAGGAAGACATAGCCTACGTCATCAGGCTCGCGAAACGGGGCTGTTTTGCTGAGAGGCTGGTGGAGACAAGCGTACCCATCAAGAGCACGCTTACACTTAATGGCCGGGAGGCGACGAGCCTCCTGGAGTGAGACTCAACCTCTTACAGGGCAAAACTCGCTATCGCCTTCTGCTGAATGGCTATCAGCTGGCATATGCCTGATTCAGCGAGCGTCATCATCGTGTCCAGTTGCCCACGGGTAAACGCAGACTCCTCCGCAGTGCCCTGGACCTCCACGAACTCCGCCCTGTCCGTCATGACGACGTTGAAGTCGACAGCGGCCCGACGGTCCTCCTCGTAGCACAGGTCCAGCAGAGTCTCTCCATCCACGATGCCGACACTTACAGCGGTCACGCCCGCCTTAATGGGAATGGCATCGAGCTTGCCACTCTCCCTAACCGAGGTCAGCGCCTTGTAGAGCGCGACGTAGGCGCCGCTGATGGCTGCGGTGCGGGTGCCTCCGTCGGCCTGGATGACGTCGCAGTCAACCGTTAGAGTAATTTCGCCCAGGCGGTCCATGTCCACGGCAGCACGGAGCGATCGACCGATGAGGCGCTGGATCTCCTGGGTACGTCCCCTGGGGGTGGTCTCCCTCCGTGTGCGTGTGTGAGTGGACCGGGGCAGCATTGAGTACTCGGCCGTCACCCATCCCTGTCCCGAACCCCGCAGAAATCGGGGTACTTCACTCAGGACGCTGACAGCGCACAGCACGCGCGTGTCTCCGGCAGAGATCAACGCAGACCCCTCGGCGTACTTCTGCGCGCCGATCTCGATACTCACCGGCCTAAGCTGCTCGTAATTGCGCCCATCGAGACGAACCACGCCTGTCACCTCCTGAAAAGTCCGCCGGAGTATAGCACAGGGGGAAGCGGAGTTCGGGGGTGACACTGACGGCGGTCATCACGACACTGAACCCCCTGAATTGACGAAGAGATAGCCGCTCCAAGTCAGCCCGATGGGAAGATGTATAGTTTGATCATTGCTATCACCTGATCCCTAGTGATGCGATCATTGAAGAGGTAGTCGGTGATGGCGGTGATGACCTCGTCCCTGTTGATCGCGCCGTCGCGGTCGTCGTCGTAGGGGATGCCCACAACCAATTGGCTGGCCGCTGTGTTGCCGTTGCCGTCGTCATCTTCCGCGACATCGGCAGCAATGTCCACTGTTACCTTACCAATGGCGTTTGGGGTTACGTCGAAGGTGTAGACGGTGTCGCCGTCGCTGCCAACGAGATTTTGCACAGTGCCGTTGGACACGACGAGGTCATCGGCGGTGAAACCGGAAACCGGATCTCTGAATGTGGCAGTTACAGTGATCGGCGACCCGACCCTGACAGGTAGCGCCTTGCTTCCGGGCGCGTAGGAGACTTCAACCGTCGGCGCAGCCTGGACGATAACGATTGAGGCGCCGCCAACCTCGTGCTCTATCAGGTCCAATCCAAACATATAGCCCGAGAAAGAGTACGGACCCTCCGTGGGAGGCGCCATAACGGTGTAGGTAAAGCCGGAGACCTCGAACAGGGTGAAACTAACTTCATTGCCCACAACATCATACTCACCGACTGACAGGCTCGTGGACACATAGCTGAATCCATCGGGTAATGTTTCCACTAGCGCACCGACCCAGCCGAACCCGTCAACTGTGATCGTCACCTCCACCTCTTCTCCCGGCTCCACGTGTGATGGAGACAGTGAGCGAATGGCCCTGGTATCTGCTGAAATACCGGGCATTCCGGTGAATGTTTCCGACCAGGAGCCAACTCCAGCGGGGTTGGTGGCTCGAAGTTGAACATCGTGCTGTGTTCCCGGAGTAAGGCCGGTGAGTTCGTATGTAAGGGTGCCCGAACCGGTCATCCAGATATTCTCCACAACCGTCCAGTTGGACTCCACTACATCGTTGGCCGAGGTTTCGATGTGGCGTAGGTCATACCTGGTAATGGTCGAACCATCGGTCTGTTCAGAAGAGCTCCAGACTATGGTCAGAGACGCCACTCCTGCCGTTACCGACACTAATCCGGGTACGCCTGGCGTACTCGCCACAAACACGGCAGGTCTGTAACCATCAATGTCAGAGCAGCCTGCGCTATTGCAGGCCGAGACCCAGTAGTAATTCTCGGACTCATGAGGGCTGGTGTGGATATAGGTGGTCCCTACGACATTGGTAGCTAATTCATCGCACGAACTCGGATTGTCTGATGTGTCTGATCCGCAGCTCAGGTCGAAGAAGTCGTCGTAGTACACCTTGTAGAAGGTGGCCAGCGCAGAGGGATCCCATCTGACTACCATGTTCGAACCATCCCGATAGTACCAGGTATTGGCTGGAGGTCTGGGTGGAAGGTCATCCTCGGTTGGCGTTCCGGTGGCAGTCTCAGACCAGGGGCCGGCACCCGCCGAATTGATTGCTCGCACCTGTACATCGTATTGGGTCCCGTTGGTAAGCCCGGTGAGTTCGTAGCTCAGGGCGCCTGCACCCATCGTCCAGATATCTTCCAATACCGTCCAGTCGGACTCCACCGTCGAGTCGGACGGGGTCTCAGCATAGCGCAGATCATACGCGGTGATGGCGGAAGCACCAGTATTTCCTGGCGCATTTCAGGTTATGGACAGGGATGCTTCTCCCGGATAAACCGAGCTTACAGTTGGACTCTCAAGTGGCAGTGTCGTGCACAGCGGCAGCCCGAGCCTGTTGAGATCGTTGTTCCTCATGTCGGAGAGTCCGGCCGGGATACACCCGGTTAACAGGTTTCCTGAGAGAAGCAACACCACCAGTCTTGGGAGACTGTCCAATGAGGATGGTATAGACCCTGTCAGTCGGTTTTGAGATAGGTCCAGTAATACAATCTTCGACAGATTGCCTAACTCTGACGGGATGGGTCCTGCCAACTCGTTCCCACTCAGGCTCAGGCTGTATAGTCTTGAGAGGTTGCCCAGCGAGGTCGGAATGGGTCCGGTCAGCTCGTTCGCGCTCAGATAAAGCCGTACCATGTCGGAGAGGTTGCCCAGCGATGAGGGGATAGGTCCGGTTAGCTTGTTAGAGCTGAGGTCCAACGTGTACAGATTGGATTGACTACCCAGCCAAGATGAGATTGAACCGGTCAGCTGGTTCCTGGCGAGGATCAGTTCTTCAAGTCTTGAGAGTTTGCTAAACGAGGACGGGATGGGTCCCGTCAACCCGTTGCCATAGAAGGTTAGAGATTGCAGGTTGGACAGGCTTCCCAATTCTGACGGAATGGGTCCCGTCAACTCGTTCGCGCCAAGGTTCAGCATGCCTAGGTGAGAGAGACCACCCAGCCAGGATGGGATTGCCCCGGACAACTGACTCCCATACAGGTCGAGAACTTTCAGGTTAGACAGGCCGCTTATCCAAGATGGTATGGCCCCACCGGTCAATCCGCTGGCTCCGAGGTCCAGCACTTGAAGATTCGAGAGGCTGCCCAGTGACGATGGTATAGACCCGGACAGATCATTCGCTCCGAGGTTCAGCACCCGGAGACTGGAGAGGTTGCCTAGTGAGGACGGTATAGGTCCCGTCAGCTTGTTACCATACAGGTCGAGCACTTCCAGTTTGGAGAGACTGCCCAGTTGCGAGGGTATCGTTCCTGTCAGACGTCTGTCTCCTCGACGTCTGAAGTCATAGTCGAGTGACAACTCCGTGACCCGTAGCGGCGCTCCACCGACGGTGACTCCCTTCCAGTCCTCAATCAGAGTGTCAGCCGACCAGGACAGCGTCTCACTACCCGCCAAAGTGTCCCGCGCCGTCAGCAGCGCCTCACAGTCCGATACCAGCCCAGGGTTATCCGCTGGGTCGGGCACGGCGATTCCATTCGCGCAGCCACTCGTCTGTGCCGTCACCGGCACCATAACCGCATCCCACCTCGCCACTACTGCAAACAACAGCACCACGAACGCGACGGCGATTCTCGAAATCGCGGTCCTTCGCCTCAGCATGTCAGTCCACCCCAATCCTTGACGTTCGATCCTCACAGTCTGCGCGAGTGTATCACGGTAGGTTGCAAGGACCGGCCCGATGCTATCAGGGTCTTTCGGTTTTCCGCACGATGCCAACTTTGTCGTTCACCCTGAGCTTGTCGAAGGGCCGCTCGTTCATGGTTCGACAAACTCACCACGAACGTATCCACTTGACCCGTCGATAACCGAAAGACCCTGCCGATGCTATGATGTCGGGGTCATCCGCTCCCTCAACCCTGTACGCCTGCAACACGAGCCTCGCGCTTTACAGAGAAACAGATGCCCTACGTCCAAAGCTCAGGCTCACGAATCCACTTCAGGGTGGAAGGAACCGGGCCGCCTGTCGTCATGGTCCACGGCTTCAGCGACAGCCTTGTCGACTGGTACGAGGCCGGGTACGTGGACGCCCTACGAGACGATTACCAACTGGTCATGATCGACTGTCTCGGACACGGCCTGAGCGACAAGCCCCACGCGCAAGAGGCGTACACGATGGAGATGCGGGTCGCGGACATCCTGGCTGTGATGGACGAGCTCGACATCGACGCCGCCCACTACTGGGGCTACTCGATGGGCGGACGAATCGGATTCGGAGTGTTGGAGAGCGCCGCAGAGCGCGTGCTGGGAATGCTCATGGCGGGCATCGACCAGCATGGCACCGACGCCAGGCGCTTTCATAACCGAATCGGCTTCCTCTGGCACGGGATGGACCGCTACCTCGAAAGCTTCGAGGCGCGGTTTGCCAGAATGGAGCCGGACTCAAAACGCAGTCGCTTTCTCGAAAACGATTATCTGGCCATGATCGCCAGTACCTTGGCTCTTCGCGACCATGTCAGGGACTACAGCGATGTGGCACAGCTGATAACCATGCCCTGCCTGTTCTACGACGGAGACGCCGACTCCTTTCACGATAACGCCAGGAGTTTCGCTGAGGTCCTCCCGAACGCGAAGTTCGTCTCGCTTCCCAGCCAGGACCACGGAGGTACCTTCACGCGCGGCGACCTGGTACTGCCGCACGTCCGAGAGTTCCTTTCGAGGACCACTCGGTGCGGGTAATCAGGCAGGGTCTTTTCACTATCGACAATCTCACAGACGAAGCGGCTCAGGTAACCCTCACCCCAGCCCTCTCCCCCGTATCGGAGTACGGGGCAGGCTCTGAGGGAGCTTACAGGGGTAGGTATTCGTACTTTTCGCCCTCACCCCAACCCTCTCCCTTAGCCCCAATCCACCGAAAAGATGAGTGTCGCGGCGTGCTGAAGGGGTAAGAAAGTGCTCCTGAGCATCTGGGATAATGGTTTTCGAGACAGCAAACCAACCAGAAACAGGGAGCACCCAATAGATGCTACCACGCAACCACCCCGACCGCATCCACGTCGCCTTCGATGACCACCGTCTGGTGGCCAATGCCGGGCTGCTCCTGCCGGCCACCCTGGCCCTGCACCTGGGACTGCCCC
>DAOUHG010000025.1:0-2698 GCA_034428835.1 Dehalococcoidia bacterium | reverse complement strand
TGTAGACTCAATGTGCCGCAGGAGGAGGTCATTATGATAGTGACCGTGCTGGCCGAAAAGGGCGGTACCGGCAAGACGATGGTGGCGACCAACCTGGCAGGCATGAGGGTGGGTGACGGGCGGCGAGTGCTGCTCGTGGACGCCGACCGCCAGGGAAGCTCCGAGCACTGGGCCAGCCTGCGCGTAGACTCCAGGCTGCCCCATGTCGAGTGCATACCACTGTACGGATCTGCCCTGTCGAGATTCCTTCGCACACGAGTCTCGGACTACGACGATGTCGTGATAGACGTGGGCGCCGGAGACAGCGATGAGATGTCCACAGCCCTCAGCCTCTCTGACTGCGCCGTTGTTCCCGTACGCCCAACGGCCGCCGACGTCTGGACCATGACACTCATGGACAGCCGGATTGGTGAGGCCCAAATGGCCAACCCCGACCTCCACGCCTGGGCGCTCATCAACCAGGCGTCAACCAATCCCAGGAACCCGGCCGCGACGCAGACCCGGGAGGTACTTGCGCAGGGCTGCGCCTCCATGGACGTCGCCGAACCAATTCTGTGTGACCGGGTGGCGTTCCAGCGAGCGTTCGCCCAGGGGCAGACCGTCACCGAGTACAACGCCCGATCGGAGAAGGCTGCGGATGAGATTACCGCGCTGTACCGAGTGATCTTCGACGAAGCGTACGAGTAGCGCAGAACGGGCGAGTCGCGACAACCTCAATTCAAGGAGAACGTAGATGGCAATCGAGATGGCGCCGCGCGGTTCATCGGGAAGCGGCAAGGGCAGCGGTGGAGGCATGAGGGGAGCGGCAAAAGAGCCCAGGAAATATATCGCCTTCAGGCCCCCGGAGAGCGTCGCTCGAAAGATTCACCTGGTGGCCACCAACAGGGACATGACCGTCACCGACTACATCCTCGAGTGCATGGGCGAACGTATCGACGACGACTTCGCAGACCTCGCAGCTCAACTCCAGCGGGAAGTCAGTTGAAGCAGGGTCCGCTCCCCGGGCCGCAACGATCGTTCCCGGTTCTCCACCTGCACCGGTGTCCTGGTGTACAAGGGGCAGGTCACCGCTGCGCTCAGCATCACCCCGGCCAGGCCGCCGTGGTATCTCCCCGCTTCAGTAGGGTGGATCGGCAGGACCGCTGTATCCGCACATACCCATCCTCGGAGAGTTCACCATCAGAACAGGGTCGCCGTAATCCCCGTGTGGGTGTGTCTCTGAGTGTGGTCCGCATAGCGTTCCCAAGGTGTCATGTTCGAGTATGCACTCGAAGCACAGCCATGACGCCTGCTCGCCGCAGGTTATACACAGGTCGACGGGTTCAAGGTTGCGGGCCATCAGTGCGATCGGATGGACGGAGTCTGTGCGTTTCCCACTGCGAACGGCCACGTTTCTTATCAGCGTTTCGGATGAGTCGCCGTAGTCGTATATATGGGTGATCTGAACGCCGGGACCGAACACGTCGGAAACCCTTGCAGACAGTGAGAACTCCCGGCTGTTCCACCCGCTCTCGGAGAACATGCTGAGATGTCCGCAGCACTCGAGCCAAATTCCTCTCAGGTACTGGCCCAGGGTCTTCAGGCTCGCTGATCCAATGACTTCCAGGTCGAGCCAGAAGTCCTTTCTCCATGCATCCTGCGCGCGCAGATGGTAAAGGGCGGCATTTTTGCCGCGCCTCCGGTCAGCCTCGGCCACAGCGCACCTTCTGCGCCGACAGGACGACAGGTGCCTGGTCATACCTCCCACGTCGAATTCCCCGTCGCAGTACCCGCACCTGCCGACTCGCCGGACTCTCTGTGCCATCGAACTTAACCTCTCTCCAACTGAATTGGCGCGCGCCGGTCATTCAATGGGAACCAAGCGGAGCTATCGCGTATCCACGCCGTACAAGCGACGGCCGTCATTGACACCTTTTCAGAATGGCGGACCGCAGACAAAAAGACGCTCGGAGGGCTTTCGGTATGAGAATCAGCCCACGGAATCAGAGTCAGGTTGCCGCTGTGACTGCATGAGGTTTATGCCCGTTCGCCCTAAGGTCTTTATGTAAAGCTGACCCCGGTTTGAGCTTGCTCCCCGAAGGGACATTCCGACAACAGTGTGTTGGCCAGGTTCGACAGTCTCAAACGAAGAAGGATCGTAGCAGGCCGGGCCACTCCCCAGCACAAGGTGATGCCCCTGTAGCTCGATCCCGACGCTACCTAGCAGTCAGGACGCCTTTCCGAGCCGGAACATTGTCGTGCCGCACTCACCACAGGTGCCCCTGGTGGCCGCTCTGCCATTCTTCATCGTGACCTGCTGTGCGTTCTGGATCTCCCGGCTCTCTCGACACTTCAGGCAATATCCCGTCATTGGATCTTCCTCTCAGTCTTGAACTGGCAGACGTGTCTGCCGGTGAATTATCTGCGGGCTGGGTTGGAGCATATCACCCGTGGCCAACCCTGTGGGACGTCAGGACGGCGCCAACGCCGAAGTGGTCAGAAAGTTCCCTCTCGCCAAGCATATTGCCGATCACGCTGAGAGACTCAGCCGCCAGGTCCTCGCTCAATGCCATGTGGTCGATGCACCTGCTGCCCCTGTAGCCCAGTGCGGAGGTGGCGATGGTCACATACTCTGGCATCGCGCTCTGCAGCGCCGACCGTAGATTGGGAGGAACGAAACCACCCTGCCCGATCCGCTGGTTGAAGTCACCCACGATGA